>DASTSB010000229.1:0-13947 GCA_035760885.1 Steroidobacteraceae bacterium
GAGCAGTCGTGACAGCTTGAGACTTCGCTTCTTGCGGCGTTTCAGGCTGCGCGGCCGTCGCAGTCGCAGTGGCCGTGGAAGGCAAGCTCTGGGTCGGCGAGGACCCGCACGCGCAAAGCAGCATCGCTGCACACGCAAGCAACGCGGCTAGAGAGTGTCGGCTCGAATTAGCGTAACGACGGAGCATAGTCCTCACTCACTTCGCTTTTCGCATAACGAGCCGGCTTCAACTGTGCGAGCACATCGAAGCTGCGCTGCACGGATTCGTCGTAGATTCCTTCACTCGCGCGTTTCGCGTTCGCTTCATGCAATTCGATGGCCTTCTCTTCGAACGGGAACGCCTGTTCTTCGAGCAGCACGTTGTACTGCTCCAACGCATCGGCATCGAGATTCTTCGGCCGTTCCGAGGCAAGCAAGTCGGCAGCGAGTTGCCGATACAGCTCGCCCATTCCATAGGTCGCCGCCGTAGTGACTTCCGCCACCCGATAGTCCAGCGCCTGGCTGTAAATCGTCATCACCTTTTCCATGGCATTGCGTTTCGTTTTGAGCGATTTCGCGAGCGGCGCAACCAGCTTGATGCTCTTGAACATCGCGACTTGCGGCTCGGCAGTCTCCAACGTGGCCTTTGCCGCCAGATATTTACTGCGATCGGTGCGAGCAGCCCCCGCGGCTTTGTCGGCGCGAATGATGTCTTCGATCCATTGCGAGCGCGCCTTCACGTCATTGCGATCCTTCGCCATGTCCGCAAGTTTCTGTCGCGCATCCATTGCGGGATCGAGCGGCGTTGGGTACTGCTGAACGTAGCTGGCGTACAGCCGCGCGGCGTTCGTTGGGGATGCGGACTTTTCGTAGAGCTCAGCCGCCTGCCACAGCGCCGCACGGCGCACATCGGCCGACTCTTCTTGTCGCGCCGCGATGCGCTCAAACTCAGCTGCAGCTTGCGTCGAACGACCGGTTTCCAAATACGCAACGGCAAGCGATCGGGTCGCCTCCGGCACTAGCTGATGATTCGGGTAGTTGCGTCGAAACGCTTCCAGCACCTGCGCGGCGCGATCCCAATCCTTGTTCTTGATCAGGATGCTCGCAGCGTCGTATTCGGCATTCGCGCGCACTTTCGAGTTGGGCGCCAGTGTGCCGACACGCAAGAAGTCATTGACCGCGCCATTGGCATCGCCGGCATTTTGCTTGGCTTCCGCTTGCTTGTAGATCGATGCCGCGATGCGCTCTTCAATCGCAGGTCGGTCCGGATCGTTCGCCGCCAAGTAGCCCTGCACGCGCACATATGCCGCCTCGGCCTCATCGAATCGGCCGCGATCGAACAGCGAATGTGCCATCAAAGTCGCCGCGGTGCGTTGCTGCTTGAGATCGGCAGGCGGCTTACGCTCGAGAATCTGCTTGGATACTTCGATGACACGGTCGAATTCGTTCAAGGCGAACAACTCTTCATCGGCTTTCGTCATCACGCGCGCCGCTTCGGCGTGTTCAGGAAAACTGGTCGCGAACATCAGCGAGCTTTCGATGTACTGACGATGCCAGAGCGCCTTGGATTCACCGCTAATCGTCGCCTCATGCTTCTGATATGCGACCAGAGCGGCGTAACCGGCATCCGCTGATTTGGCATGCAGCGGGTAATCGTAAGCAGTGCGTTCGTACTCGCGCGCTGCCTCGGCGAAGTGACCGGACTCGAACAGCACTTCACCGAGCAAGTAGCGTGTAGCCGGCGCCTGTGCATCCTGCGGGAATGAATCGAGCATCGCGCGGTAGAACTTGCCGGCTGCCTCGTAGTCTTCGGCCTTCTTCGTCTTCTGCGCCTCGGCGTGATAGTACTCAGCCAAATCCTTCTGATTTGTCTTCAGCTGAGCAGCTACTTCCGGCGCATCTGCAATGGAACGGTTCTTCCAAAATGCAGAGCCGAATGCATAACGCTCGACGAACGCTTGCTTACCTTCCAACACCAGCGAAGCGAACCCGCCTTTTTGATACGCCTCGATCGTCTTCACCTGCAATGACGGCGCGAAGCGATCGTCCGGACGACGCTTTGCAAAGGCCTCGTAGGCCAATGCAGCGTCCTGGTAACGCTGCTTGTCGAGGTACAGATTGCCCAGGCCTTCATATAAGAGATGCGCGTAGAGCGGATCGCCGCGTTGTTTGAGTGCCGCATCCAGCGACTCGGGGCCATCCATATCTGCATAGGTGATCGCAATGGCACGCAGCGCATCGTCGGTCAACTCGCGTTCCGGTCGCGACAAGACGTCGCGCTCGCGCAGCTTGCCATCCGCAATCAACACGCGATCCAACAGTTTCAGGAACGATTCGACGCTTTCCTCGCCGCGGCTTTGCTTGAAGAGAGACCAGCCGTGCTTATACAAGCCTTGTTCGTAGAAGCCGCTGTTCTTACCGGCGGCAACGACCGCGGCGTAGGCGTGTTCTGCGTCCTTGTAACGACTCGAACTGAACAGGATTTCGCCGCGACGAAACTGCGACTCCGTGACCTTGGTACTGTTCGGATATTTCGTGACGAGTTGATCTAGAACCGCGAGCGCTTTTTCGGGCTGCGCCTCCGCTTCATAGGCGCGCGCGAGTTGATACATGACGGCATCGTTGCGCTCGTAATCCGGGTACGCCTTCAATAAGCCTTCGTATAACTTCACCGCCTCCTGCAGCTGCATTCCATCGATCGTCGCATCGCCGCTGGCGCGCGAGGCTTCGTCCACCTCGACCTGCAAATCACCCAGGCGGCGCATCGCCTCGGCGCGCAGCTTTTCGTTGTCCGATTGCAGTTCGAGAAAGCGCTTGTACTGCTCGATCGCTTGTTGATGCGTGACATCGCTCGGCGGATCGCGCTGAACCTGCACCTCGCGGTTCTCGAGATCCTTGATCGTCCCGGTGGGTTTGGGTTTTTTCTCTGCGTGCACTTGCGGGGCAATGACGGCCAATGCGCACAGCGCAGCAATCACATGGCGCAATTTGGGACTGGGAAGGCTCATTGTCCGCCTCCTGATTCCCCGGCACCGCTCGCACTGGAAGCACGATCGAAGATGGATGCCAACGCATAACGTGCCTGCAGCGAATATGCAGCCAAGCGTTCTTTCTGCGACTGAAGCTCCTTGATCGCAATCGCGGCCAAATAGCGATTCTGCTGATCCGCTGCTGCCGCAAGTCGGGTATTCAGTGTGGCCATGCGCGGCTCCAACGCCGCCACCTTCTGCGCAAACTCCTCAGTGCGCGCTGGATAGTCTTCCCGAGCGCGATCGACTAGAACCGCGCGACGGCGCGTCTCTTTGAAAGCAACATCCAATTCGCGCAGTTCTTTCTTCTCCCGCCACAGACGCGCTTTGTAACTTGAATTGAAGTCCCACAGCAGCCGGCCGCGAATGAGGCGCGCCTTTTCCTGCATCTCTTGGACGAGCGGATCGGACTGATCAGCGGCAGCTAGCACAGCTTGGATGCGCTGCACCTTTTCCCATTGCTCCAATTCGCGAGCCGTCGCGAGGCCGGCAACGTCGTTGTCGCGCTCGACTGCACCCAGCCGTGACTCAAGATCGTTCTTGTGCGCTTCGATTGCGTCTAGATCGACGGTATCGAGCGTGCTCTGCAACATCGGCAAACGCTGCTCGTAGGCTTTGCGCCGCGTGTCGACCATGTCTTGAAATGCCTCCATGCTCAGCGACCAGCGCGCGAGATTCCGCTGCATCAGGCGCAAGTCGCGATAATTCTTCAAACCTTCCTGGAATTCGTTGGTCGCCATCAGGTGATAGAGATAACGAGTCTCCGGCGCATCGGGCAGATGCTGCAATTGCCAATACCAACCGACTTTTTCATCGCCCTTGTCATTGGCGACGATCGCGTCTAACAAGCGCCCGCTGCGAATGGATGCGATCGACTCATCGATACGTCGCGTCTCATCGTCGAAGGCCTGTACCGCAACGGTATATTGCTCAGCGGCTTGGCGATCTGCCGATAGCTTGGAATACGCATACGGCACGGCGAGATAAGATTCTTGCACGGCCGCGTCCAATAGATTTCTGCTGCGCAATTCGAGCCATGGCGCCAATGCCTTGGTGTATTGCTCTTCGGCCGAATCCGCCCAACCGACACCGAGCAGTGCCTTGTTCGATTGGGGACCCTCCAGACGAACTCGTTGCAACGCGTTCTTCGCCTCGCGGGGACGATTCGCCTTGAGCAGCGCATAACCCAGCGCGAGATTCGACTTGTCGCGCAGTGCGGCGAGCTCTTGAGTGGGTGCATCGATTTGGCCGACCGCATCGAGCAGCTTCGTCGCGTCGTCGATACGTCCTTGCCTTACGAGAGCGACACCGATGTTGAACCGTGCGTATGCTGACCAGACGTCATTGCCGTCCCCGACCGGTTGCCAACGCTCGAGCGCACGAATCGCATCGTCATAGCGATTCAGATACATGAACACTTGCGCCTCGAGCAGGTGACGCTCGGGCTCGAGATCTCCAGGCAGCGCACCACGAATCGAGGCGAGCGCTTCGGCGGACTGGTCCAGGTAGTTGCGTTGATACCAAACCTTGGCTAGATAGAACCAGGCGCGATTGCGCACATCGAGCGGCACGTTGTCATTCAATAATGCTTTGAAGATGCGCCCCGCTTCCTCGTGTTGTCCCAGCGAGAGATACAGGCCGCCCTTCAACAATTCCGCCTCGACGGTATGGTGTTGGAGCCGACCGAAATCCTGTGAAGCGCCCAGGCGAGTCAACGCTTCCAGGTAATCGCCTTGATAAAAATAGAACAGCACATCGCCCCAGTGGAGATCCTTCACCTCCTGAGGCATGCCGACGAGCGGCTTGTCGGCCACCTTCTTTTTGGCCTTCGCATGCGCAGGTGCAATCGCGAGCGCAGTTGCCACCACACTCGTCGATAACCATGCCGCAAGCTTGCTTTGGATTCTCATCGGCTCAAATTTTCAACCCGACAGACCTGCGATTCGCATCATTCCCACTGCTTCACCACGAACTCGGGCTGCGCCTTCGCGGCGCGATCGCTGATCTTCAGCTCGATGTACTTTGCCCCGACGCCCTTCTCCAATTTCACCGTCGCGCCGCGGCGATAGTCGCGTGCGTGCGGTCCCTGTCCGGTGAACAGTGCGAGCAATTCGTGTTCGCCCGTTTTCAGATTGCCGATATAGACGCGATGCACGCCGCCTTTGAGTAACGCTTGAGCTTCGCGCTCGGTATAGAGGTAGTTGGCGACTTCCTTGTTGTCGAGCTTGATCGTCACCGAGTCCAACGCGAAAAATTCGCCGACATCCATGGATACAAATACCGCGACCTGAGTGTTGGCAGGAAACAGCAGATCTTCTTCGAGCACGAACAATTCGCGATTGAGATCCAACACTTCTTTCTTGAGCGACTGGACCTCTTGATCCATGCTCTTGAAGTCCTCGGGCGGCGCGGTGTCCGATGCAGGAGCCTCGCTTGTGGCAGTAGCAACAGAATCGGCTGCCGGAGCATTGGGCTCCTGTGCCGACAGCGATAGGCTCGAGCTCGCCAAGGCAATCAACAGAATCAGCTTGCGAAACATGGCATGCACCCGATCGAGATAATGTTCATTGCTATCGGAAGTTATTCGTTGAGCAGTTCGCGAAGCTTGTCGGTGTAGCGCTTCTCGTAACCGGACTTATATCCATCTGACACGTACCGGATGACCCCAGAGCGATCGATCAGGATCGTTGCCGGCATCGTGCCAACTTGAAACGCCGTCGCGACTTCCTTTTTCGTATCGACTAGCACGGGATAAGAAATCTGCAACGTACGCGCGAATTCTTGAGCGCGCTGCTGATCTTCGTCGAGGTTGATGCTCATTAGCACCAAGCCCGCGCGATGATACTTATCCTGTATTGCATCTAGCAGCGGCATTTCTTGGCGGCACGGGCCACACCATGTTGCCCAGAAGTTGAGGATGACCACCTCGCCGAGATGCTCGGAGAGCCGCAAGTTCTCCCCGCTAAACGTCCGCAAAGCAAAATCGGGAGCTGGCTGGCCGATCAAAGCAGTCGGCGACGCACTTGCGACGGTCGCGAGGGTGCCGATGAACAACAGTCTCGCGAAAGCTCGAAGGACGTGTGCTATGCGCTGCTGAGCTGATAACCGCTGTGATGACATTAAGTATGTAGCCGCGTCTCGCCAGAACTCACGCAAGCAAACCGCGGACGCGCACGCACGATGGAAATCACCAGAAGGCAGATGCGATTGCAGCCCGATTTCTCGAGCTTTGCGTCCTCACCTTTCGATGAGTTTGCCCAAGCGAGCGCAACGCGTGATCACTCACCGTTGCACCCTGACAACGGCGGCTAGGGTGCTATACGGGCTGCAAATATGTCAACGAACCAAATGTGAACTCGGCGGTGCGAGACACGCGCTCGCGTGTGACACGCCGCACACTTCGTTGTCGTGTCGGCAGTGGACGACACATATATAGAGGCCGATGCAACGAAACCCCACGGGCGACGCACCCGTGGGAGTTGTTCGCCACTCATGAATCAAAGCGGGGCTTTGGGAGCGATGTAGTCCGTCGTCGTCGCCGTAGCTTTCCACGCGGCGATTTGTCCGGGCGTCGGCAGAGAAGGATCAGAGTGCAGAGAGTTCCGTACTTGCACTGCGCTCACGCGATCGCCGCGCACAAGCGTCGCGCCAAGCGCGGTACCCAAAGTCATGATCAACAAGCTGCTGAATGCAAAGCGCTTCATGTGAATGCTCCAATCAGATTAGACGAGTCCGCTTAGACGAGGGCCGCACGCGGACGATCCGGCGTCGTTTGGTTTTCGTCAGCCAGGCGCGGGCGATCCGGCGTCGTTTGGTTTTCGTCAGCCAAGCGTGGGCGATCCGGCGTCGTTTGGTTTTCGTCAGCCAGACGCATTTGCAGCAGATCGATCTGGCCCAACGTCGCGTGCTTCGACTGAACCAATGCGCCATTCGCGAGGCACATGTTGCCCACGAAGCCAGTGGAGGCGATCAAAAGCGATGCAAGGATTTTGTTACGCATGACAAGGTCTCTCCCGGTAAAAGTTGCTAAGCAGTGGCCGACGCGCGGTCGGTTCACTGACAAAAGCGACGGGGACCTGTGATTGCCGTCACAGCGGAACGCTGTTTGCGGGGCGGCAGATCGAGATTCAGCACAAGGCGCATGCAAGATCGCGGAAAACCGTGCAGCGCATACGTAGGTGTGTCATTAAGGCAGTGCCGTACAAACCCCAAATGCCGGCTCAATTCGTTTTCGGGGCCTCGCACATGAAACAATCGCGCGAGCCCGGCTAAGATGGGCTCGCGAAACAGTCCAACCGCGGAGACCAGGCTTCTGAGCAACACGATCGCAGCGGCAATCCCGCCCGCCGACCGGCAAGCGGTTACGCGGCTTCTCTCTGCGTGGCGCTCAGGAGACAGCCGCGCGCTGGAACGCCTCACCCCTCTGATCTACGAAGAACTGCGTAGCCGTGCACGTCGGTACATGCGCCGCGAGCGTGCTGGACACACGCTGCAGGCCACGGCGGTGGTGCACGAAGCCTTCGTCAAGCTCGTGGAAATGAACGTTTCATGGCAGGACCGCGCGCACTTCTTTGCTGTTGCAGCGCGGCAAATGCGCCGCATCCTGGTGGACCACGCGAAGTCGAGACTGCGTGAAAAGCGCGGCGGAACGACGACCGGGGCGTTGGACGATCTAGACACTCTGAGTTCCGGCCCAATCACGCAGGGCGAGATCGACGTCTTGGAGATCGACGAGGCGCTCGGCAGATTGGCAGTCGAGAATTCGCGTCTCGCTGAACTCGTCGAGCTTCACTACTTCGGTGGACTCACGTACCAAGAACTGTCCGAGACTTTGAAGATCTCGGAAGCAACCGTGGATCGCGAACTGCGCCTCGCGAAAGCATGGGTGCTAAGGCAAATCAAGCCTCATCGCGTTCGCACCCCAGAGTCCGAATGACCCCAGACGAGACAGGGAAGATGGAATCCGCCAAATGGGAGCGATTGCAGGATCTGTTTTCTCGCGCCGTTGATCTGTCCACTGCCGAGCGCGATGCATTCATTGCGCGCGAGACTGCCGACGATCCTGAACTGCGCAAAGAACTACTCGAGCTGTTGGAGTGCGATTCGGGCAATTCGACCGGACCGCTTACTAACGCACTCGGCGCAGCACTCGATGCCACGAGCCGAGAGCGACGACGAGCCCTGGTCGGCAAGATCATCGGCAACTATCGACTCGTTTCGGTTCTGGGTCACGGCGGAACCGGTACGGTGTATCTCGCCGAACGCGCAGATCGCCAATACTCGGCCCAAGTCGCGATCAAGATCGTCGACACCGCCACCGTGCACGGCGACCTTGGCGCCCGGTTTCGCGCCGAACGGCAGATCCTCGCGAGCCTGAATCATCCGAACATCGGTCGTCTTCTGGATGCCGGCGAGACCGATGAGGGCCAACCGTATCTCGTCATGGAGTACATCCATGGCGAGCCGCTCGATCGATTCTGCGATCGGCAAGCGCTCGATTTGCGCGCGCGCCTGCAACTCTTTCTCGACATTTGTGGCGCGGTTCAGTACGCCCACCAAAACCTCGTCGTCCACCGCGACTTGAAGCCGGCCAACATCCTGGTCACTTCGGATGGCACTCCCAAGCTGCTGGACTTTGGGATCGCCAAGCTCCTCGATACGGGCGATGCGGCAGCCATGCTGGCGCTCACTCGTATGAACGATCGCTTGCTGACACCTGAGTATGCGAGTCCCGAGCAGATTCTTGGCAAGCCCGTCACGACGGCGAGCGATGTTTACGCGTTAGGCGTGGTCCTTTACGAGTTGCTGACGGGCATGCGTCCTTATGTCGTTCCCGGTTCAGCAAGTCAGCTAGAACTCGAGCGGCTGATTTGCATCAGCGATCCCGAGCGCCCCAGCGCAGCGGTGCGTGGCGCAATCTCGCGCAACCGGGCCCAAGGTTCCGACCTGCTCGCGATCGCCGCAGCACGGGGTTTGACAGCGGAGAAGTTGCACAAGCGCCTACAAGGCGATCTCGATGCAATCGTCATGCGGGCTCTGCGCAAGGAACCGCAGCATCGCTACACGTCGGTCGAACAACTGGCGGCTGACGTGCGCAGGCACCTCGATCGCGAGCCGGTGCACGCTCGGCAGGGAAACTGGGTCTATTACTCGCAGCGATTCATTCGGCGGCACGCATTCGGTGTCGGCGTGAGCGCGACCTTCGTCGCGGTCGGTATCGCGTTCATGATCATGATGTCTATCCAAACCCAACGCATTGCCTCGGAACGCGACCGCGCGACTCAGGAGAGCAGCCGCGCCGAAACGGTATCCGAGTTCATGCTCGAGGTGTTTTCGGCTTCCGATCCATTCACCTCTCAAGGACGCGAAACGACCGCACGTGAACTGCTCGATAACGCCGGCCAGCGAATCGAAGGAGATCTAAGTCAGCAACCCGAAGTGCGCGCCCGCCTGCTCGAGGCGATCGGAAAAACATATCGACGTCAAAACCAATTCGATCGTGCGGCCGGATTTCTGGAAGAGGCGTTGCACTTGCGCAGGCAACTGCCGGATCCTGACGGCTCAAAAACCGCAGGCATTTTGCTAGAGCTTGCAATGGTGCAGCGTCAGGTCGGGGACATCGATGCATCACGCAAGACGTTGCAGGAAGCAGCTACGCTCGCGCGAAGAGGCCGCAACGAACATTCCTTGATCTATGCCGGGGTGCTGCGCGATCTCGGCCGCATCGAACAACTGAATGGCAATTTGGCGTCCGCGCGTCGCTATCTCGAAAGCAGCCTCGCGCTGAATCGCGAACTTCTGGGCCCGATTCATAGGGAAGTGGCCAGCGTTCTGCTGGACTTGGAAACAGTGGCCATGTGGAACGACGATTTGAAAACCGCCGAGAAGCTGGTGCGGCAGGCGCTGGATATTTTCGCGCAGAGCGTCCCTGAGCTCTATCCGGACCGCGTGTCCGCCGAGGGGCATTTAGGAACGATTCTGTTAGCTGAAGGCCGCGCCAACGAGGCAGCGCCCGTATTCGATCGCGTTCTAGAGCACAACAAGTTGCTATACGGAGAAACCAGCCGCCAAGTCGCCTCGATTTACAGCTCGCTTGCAGATGTCAGAGTGGCACAAGGACTGTTGGCGGATGCGGAAACCTACTCGCGACAAGGCTTGAGTATCGTCGCCGACAGCCTTGGCGAGGAGCACTACCAATCCGCGTACGCTCGCACGTCGCTCGCCACGATCCTGATCAAGCGCGGCAAGTTGAAGGAAGCCGAAGTGCAACTGCGCCATTCTCTTGAGACGTACGCGAAGACATTGCCTCCCGACCACCAATACGTTGCTTCATCAGAATATTTGTTGGGCGAGCTACTACTGCAGAAGGGCCAGTTGAACGATGCCGAAGCCCTGCTCGCCGCATCGATGAATCGCTGGAAACGTTCGGACGCGGCAGCTTGGCGATCCTTCCGCTCGGAAAGTGCTCTTGGTGAAGTGCTGTATCGCCAGGGTCGCTACCAAGAAGCCGAGCGCTACTTGGCCGAGTCCTACCGCCAGTTGGCGGCTGACGAAAAATCCGATCGCGATGCCCGCGTTCAAGCCCGTGCGCGCATCGCTCAGTTTTATCAGGATCGCGGCGAACTCGAAAAACTCCAAGCGCTCGTTCCGCAGACGACAGTCCCGCCTAGCGTCGCGGCGAATCAATGAACGTCGCGGCTTAGCGACTCGTAATGCTTCGCGTGCCACTGGAACCACGGCCATCTGCTAGAGTCTTACGCATTCGCACCGATTGGCCGGTGCAATCGATCATGAGGAGCAAGACTCGAGATGCGATTTCCCAAATTGTGGCTGCAACTGTTCGCATTCGTACTCGCTGGCGCCGTCGCGCAGGCGTCGATGGCGGCAGAGCGTCAAGACGCACGCCTGCTGACGTCCACCAAAGTTCTCGAAGAGCTGATGCAAATGCCGGAACAGAACATTCCGGTGTGGTTGTTGGAGCGCGCATACGCCATTGCGATCGTGCCCGATGTCATCAAAGTCGGACTGGGTATTGGCGGGCGTCGCGGTAAGGGCGTGCTCGTGATCCGCAAGGACAACGGATCGTGGAGCAATCCGATCTTTGTAAACCTGACAGGCGGCAGTTTCGGTTTCCAAGTGGGCGTGCAGTCCACCGACGTCGTGCTCGTATTCACTTCTCGTCAAGGCGTGGAAGGCATCGTCGGCGGCAAAGTCACGCTCGGTGCGGACGCCGCAGTCGCGGCCGGTCCAGTCGGTCGTCAGAGTTCCGCAGCCACTGACATCGGTCTGAACGCTCAGGTCTATTCGTATTCGCGCTCAAGTGGATTGTTCGCCGGCGTCGCACTCGACGGCTCAGCCCTGACGATCGATCATCGCTCGAACGAGTTGTTCTATGGCCGTCCCGGCGTACTGCCGAGCGAAATCATTCGCGGCGATGCGCCAGCCGCTCCGCCGCCTGCGGACAAACTGCTCGCTGCCATCGAGAACTCCGTACACGGAACCGCAGCCTCGCACGTTGCCTCCCAGTCGAACCCGCCCCCGGCAGCGTCAACCCCCACCAACACGAGCACGGCACCCCAACCGGCACACGAAGGCGCACTGACGACGTACCCGATGGAAGACCCGCAGCCGGGTGGAGAGCCGCCGCAGTAATTTCGGCCCTCTCCTACGCTCATTGAAGTGAATAGCTAAGCAGGCACCGCAACTCCGATCGGGCAGCTCACGCCGGTGCCACCGAGGCCGCAATATCCACTGGGATTTTTCGCCAGGTACTGTTGGTGATAGTCCTCGGCGTAGTAGAACTCAGGCGCGTCCACGATCTCGGTCGTGATCGCGCCATAGCCCGCCTGCTGTAGGCGCTGTGCATAAGCGTCGCGGCTTTCAATTGCTTGCGCTCGCTGCTCGGGGTCGTACACGTAAATTCCCGAGCGATACTGCGTGCCGACGTCGTTGCCTTGGCGCATTCCTTGCGTAGGGTCGTGAGATTCCCAGAACGTCTTCAGCAGATCGCGATAGCTGATCGTCTGCGGATCGAAGACGACGCGCACTACTTCGTTGTGGCCCGTCATGCCCGTGCAGACTTCTTCATAGGTCGGATTGGGCGTGTAGCCGCCGGCATACCCGACTGCTGTGCTGTACACCCCGGGCAGCGGCCAAAACTTCCGCTCCGCTCCCCAGAAGCAACCCAGCCCGAACATGGCCATGCGGGTACCGGCAGGAAACGGGGGCACGATACGATGACCGTTGACCTCGTGAAGCTCCGGCACGCGCAGCGGCGAACTGCGGCCCGGCAACGCCTCTGAAGGTTGCGGCATCACGCCTTTCTTACGAAATGAAAACATAGCTCACCCAACGTCCGAGACGGATAGCCAGGATGGGGAGCGATCGGCTGGATTACAAGACGGCTGGCGGTTGCTTGACCTAAGCGACCGCCGATTCCGACATCAGCGAGAACGTCTCTCCGGTGTGCCGACACTCGCGGGGCGTTACGCCGTGGAAACGACGCATTGCCCGAAACAGCGTCGATCGCGAATCGAATCCGACCTGGCGAACGACGTCTTCCACGCTCAAGGCGCTGTCGCGCAGCAGGCGCGCCGCGACGCTCGTACGTTTGCGCTGCAAGAATTCGTGCGGCGTGATTTCGTGAACGTGCTTGAATAATCGCAGGAAGTGATGCCGCGACAGGAACGCCGCGCGAGCCATGTCGCCTAGCATGAGCGGCTTGTCGTAACTGGAGTGGATGAAATCCGTGGCCAGACTAACGCGTCGCAGGATTTCGCGACGGGTCGTCGAGCGACGGACCGGGACGCTGCGTGCGCGCTGCACGACATGGCGGTGGCGCATCAGCATTCGCTCGAGCAAGAACGCCAATTGTTCTTCGTACCAAAGCGGATCTTGCAAACCCATATCGCGATGACGCCGAATGAACAGCAATACCGGCGTTACGCTTCGATCATGAGGTTGCAAGTGCGGTAAGAACGGCACTGCGGCAGGTTCTTCAAACTCCGCCACGTCGAGCATCCGATCATCCGGCGTCAGCAGTGCGCCGAGCACTTCTTGCGGCATTCCGGGGCGAAATAAAACGGTCAAGGCTTGCGTCGTTTCCGGCCCACGCACTCGAATGCTCGGAGAACCCGCCGGCACCGCTAGCCAGGTATCGTCATCCACGACAACGCGACGACCATCGATCAGCACTTCTTGCTTGCCGCCCCAGGCGCATAAGACAGCGAGCCGCTCGGGTCCCAGTGCGTAGTCGGCTGCCGCCGTGCACACGCTAATCACTGAATTTCCTCTATCTGTCTGGTCCGACAAGCTGACGCTCAGGTCAGTGCGAACTCCATCCTGAATTTGGCGGACGATCATCGGCCGGCTGCTCCCATGTTGTGCGGTGAGGCATCCACCGCCCCACTCGCGCCTGCTGGCCCTCCTTCAGATGGGAACTTGCGTACAAAGGTTGCACTGATCTGTTGGCCTATCGTCCATGACACGCCAATTGCGCAATGAATGCGACGGCAGTGGAGAACTCACGCGCACTGCGCCGGTACGCCACATGTATCGGAACACCGCAATGACGGCTATTGCGTGACAGCGCTCAAGGTACGGTCGCGGCGACTGGCGGGCAGCTTGGACGATTCGGTACTCTACGCGCCCGCCGGCGGGGCTCCGCGCCTGCACCCTTTCGAGTCATCACCATGCCGATTTGCCACGAACACAACCTCGCCAAACCGATCCCGAAACAACTTCCTTTCGGATTCCGCGTCAAAGCGCGCTCGACCGATCCTTTCAAGAATCTGGTCGGCAGCGACTGGTCCAAAGAACACTGGTTTGCAACCCGCGAAGAACGCGACCGCGCGATCAAAGAAATGGGCGGCCGCTACATCTATTTCCGCCCGGGCGATGCGCCGACGGTGGAGTTTGAGAAGATCGAAAGATAGTGATG
>DASTSB010000230.1:0-2585 GCA_035760885.1 Steroidobacteraceae bacterium
TTCCAGAGCCCGACCGACTTCTCGTTCCGAGAATCCGGCCCGCTCCAATTCTTCCTTCAAGGTGTCCCGGTCAGGCTCGCGGGCAGATTCCACATCCGCATCGAAGTAGTTCTCGAACAAGTAGATGAGAATATCGAGAACCGTTTCCTTCATTGAGTCGCCTTCGTCGCTCGCCGGACATAAAGCCCGCCAGGGTAGGGCTCGATGCGTCCCTCGAGTTCGAGGATGAGCAGCATCGAGGCCACCTCGTCGGCTTTCAGGCCGGTGCGCTCGATCAGGGAATCGACGCTGGCCGGCTCGAAGCCGAGCGCATCTAACAAGATTTCATAGTCTTTGTCCAATACGGGTCGGGAATCCACTGAGCTGCGTCCGCTTATTGCTGCGGGCGTTGCTGCACGCAAAGTGCCTGCCAGCGCTCGCAATTCCGCAAAGATGTCGTCGGCCGTTTCGACCAGTTTGGCGCCTTGCCGGATCAGTTGGTGACAGCCTCGCGCCAATGGATTGTGGATCGAGCCGGGGATCGCGAACACCTCTCGACCCTGCTCCGCAGCCATGCGCGCGGTGATCAGCGAGCCACTTTGCACTGCCGCCTCGACGACCAACGTGCCTACCGACAAGCCGCTGATTAGCCGATTGCGCCTGGGGAAATTCGCCTTTAATGGCGGCGTTCCCAACGGGAACTCGCTGATCAATGCGCCGCTGCGGCTGATCGCATCGGCAAGCTCGCGATTCGCTCGGGGGTAATCCGTGTCCAGTCCCGTTCCGCAGACCGCGATCGTCGTGCCCGCACCGTGCAATGCACCTTCGTGGCTGGCTGCATCGATACCCAGAGCCAGTCCGCTCGTGATCGTCAGCCCGCAGCGCGCCAGGTGCGCGGCGAAATCATGCGCGTTCTCGCGTCCAGTTGGAGTGGGGTTGCGTGCGCCCACAATTGCTAACTGCGGCAGCGAGAGCACGTCGGGATTGCCGCGCACGAACAGCCCGACCGGCGGGTCGGCAATGCGCGTCAGCAATTCGGGATACGTGTTGGAGCCGAAGCCGATGAAATGATGATCGGGCGCATCGAGCCAACGCAGGTCCGATTCGATCTGCTTTTCGCTGTGAGCGAGCGCTTCAATGTTCGCGGTGGAGAGGCCCGACGACCGCCATGTCGCAGGCGAACTCTTAACGAACGCGGCGACAGATCCGAATTGCTGGAGCAGGGGTTGCAGCGTTCCGCCGTGAAGGCCAGGAACGCGTGACAGCATCAACCAAGCTTTGAGCTCATCCATGAGCAGATAGTGACCAGTGACTAGCGGATAGTGAATAGCAGGAGAAACGACGTACTCGTCGCTTCTCCTTACGGCCTACAGTCTACAGCTTCCAATCAGGGATTGGTCGCGCGATCGCCTTGGCGGATTTCATGAGTCGCTTCCATGACGAGCGCGAAGCTCATGTGCGGGAAGGTCTTGAACACCATGGCGACGCCGATGCGCTCCTCAGGAAGTTTAACCTTCTTGCCGTGACCGAAGCCGCCACCGCCGCCCAAGCCGCCCTTGCTGAATTTGTCGCGAACCACATCACCACTCTGATTGATGCCCAGCACCTGGCCAGCTTCTAGGCCGTTGTTGGCACCGCGATTCAATGCGATGACTTGATATTGGCCAATGACGGTGTGGCTCTGCACTGCAATGACCGTGGCGTCGACATCGGAAGCCGGAGCGTGAGGAACGAAATCGACGTTCACATCGGTGCTCTCGGGGAACAGCTTGTCTCCCTGCAAGGCTTCGCGAGAGGTATCGGTCAGGATCAGCTTGGCGGGATCGCCGGTCGTTGCGATCGGGCCCGAGCCCACATAGACGCCTTCGTAACCCAGTAGGTCGTTGTTGTCTGGATCGCGCAATGGCTCTTCGATGTGAATGATCGAGTAGCGGGCTTCCGCTGGTGCGTCTTTCAAGCCCCGCGCGTACGCCTCGTTACCTGCCGCGGCGAGTGCGTGCTCGTCTCGGAACGCGACGATGTAAGGAGCGCTCTTGACCTGATCTTTGTCGAGCAGCGTCGGGCGTCCGGTGAAGCTCGCAATGATGTCGTAAGGAATGGCCGTGATCGCTTGGCTCAGCGGTTCCCGACGTACCTGCGGAGACAGCTTTTTGCCGCCACCGCTCTGTGCAGCCGCAGCGCCCTCGCCGCGTTCGGCGATCGTAAGGCGGGGCTGGCCATCGATGGAGACCAGCTTCAGAACGTCACCCGGGTAGATCAGGTGCGGGTTTTGCACCTGCGGGTTGAGATACCAGATCTCGGGCCAATACCAAGGATCGCGCAAGAAGACTTTGGCGATGTCCCACAGCGTGTCGCCAGTCTTGACCGTGTACTGGTCAGGCGCGTCGGCGCTCAATGGAATGTGGCTGCCCGTCGCGATGGTTCGCGTGGACTCTTGTGCGCTGGAACTCGTGGAGAGCCCTGCAGTCAGGGTGAAGGCGGCGATCAGGCCGAGCACGATCGCTGGACGAAATGGCGAAGTCGCAGTCTTCATGCGGCGTACAAGCTCCATTCATGGCCCTGTTGTGGGCCGTCGTGAACCGTGGGCCAGGTTGCGCACAGGAGTC
>DASTSB010000231.1:0-3381 GCA_035760885.1 Steroidobacteraceae bacterium
GCGAATATAACGTGCGCGCTGCCCCTCGCAAACAAACATTTGCTGCGCGGGAGCGCAGGATCGCAACGGATTGGCTATCGAGTGTTCTGCGTGACAGGTTGCAGACGATAAATCGCAACGTCATGAGCCGGCACCGTCACATGCAGTGGTTGCGCCGTTGTGCCGGCGGCTGCGTGCGAGATCAGATTTCTCAATCGATAGGTGCGAGAGTGGAACTCGGGGTTGCGATGGAACTGCGCATCCTCGATCGTGTCCGTCGCCCAATCGACCGTGACTTTGCGAGGGTCGGCATTGCGATTCAACACAGCAATAGCCCAGTCGTCGTTCGCGAGTGGCTTCGCCCAAATCTCCACGCCGGCTTCTTTCTTCGCAGGGAAGCCTTGAATGCCAAGCGCATCTTGGTCGATGGCAATCACTTCGCGATTCGTCAGGATTTCGCGGGTCGCAGCACTCATATTGCGGACGTCATTGCCGGCAATGAGCGGCGCGGCCAACATTGCCCACATCGCGAAGTGCGCACGATCCTCGTTGCTGTTCGCCATGTTGCCGACTTCCATCATGTCCGGATCGTTCCAATGTCCCGGCCCCGCGAACTGGCGCAGCTCTTCTTGCTTATCGAGAATGCGCATCACGCCGTTCGAAAACCAACTGCCGTGGCCGACTACGCAGTCCCAGCAATGGGTGATATCGCCCGTCGTGCGCCACAGATGCCCGATCGGTGCGCCCCACGTCCACGGTTTGTGATCGCCCCACTCGCAAATGCTGAAAACGATCGGGCGGCCGGTCGCGCGCAGTGCCATCGCCATCGTGCGGTACGCCTCCACGGGATTGCGATCGCCCGTGTTGCACCAGTCGTACTTTAGATAGTCGATGCCCCAGCTTGCGTACTGCATGGCATCTTGGAATTCGTGTCCCTGACTGCCGGGATGACCGCCGCACGTCTTCTCGCCCGCATCGGAATAGATTCCGATCTTCATGCCTTTCGAATGCACGTAATCGGCCAGCGCCTTCATGCCGGAGGGAAAGCGTTTGACATCTGGTTGAATGAACCCTTGAGCATCGCGCTCGCCATGCCAGCAATCATCGATGTTGACGTACACGTAGCCCGCGTCACGCATTCCCGATGAGACCATCGCATCGGTGGTCTCGCGAATCAGCGCCTCATTGATGTCGCACGCGAAGGTATTCCAACTGTTCCAGCCCATGGGCGGGGTTCGAGCGAGCGATTCATCTTTATAGATCTTGGTTTCGCTCGGCGTATCGGCGGCACTCGTGAGGATCGGAAGCCAAGCAAGCGCAAACACCAGGACGATCTTATGCATGCGGACACTCTTATTAATGGGAGCTTGGATCCGATGCTACCGGTGGCGCAGGAATAAAACAAACGGGGTTCTATTGAGTTGACGGTTGACGGTTCGGAGTTGGCGGTCAGAAGGACAGGGAACGGCCGCTCCCGGCATCCTGCCTCTCGCGGCATTAGCACGTCCATGTGCGGCGGGGAACGGGGAACGGCCGCTCTCGGCGTCCTGCCTCTCGCGGCACTAGCACGTCCATGTGCGGCGGGAAACGGGAAACGGGAAACGGGAAACGGGAAGCGGGAAGCGGGAAGCGGGAAGCGGGAAGCGGGAAGCGGGAAGCGGGAAGCGGGAAGCGGGAAGCGGGAAGCGGGAAAGGAAGAGATACTCTGACTAACCGCTAACCGCTAACCGCTAACCGCTAACCGCTAACCGCCAAGTCGCGCCGCACAGGGGTGTGCCAATGCCGCGGAAAGCAGGTAGCCGTGAGCGGCGTGACCGCTGATCTATCGCGTCAAAAAGTCATTGAAGCTCAGGAACGCCAGCACGAACAGCAACAGCAGTGCAGTGCCGAATGTCAGTCGCATAGCATTGTCAGCTTCTCTCAGGTGCATGAAGAACACCGCGATGAGCGCAACCTTCGCGGCGGCGATCGCGAGGTTGATGACCGAATTGGCAGCGCCCAAATTGATGTAGGCAGTGCCTGCGGTGAGCGCGAGCAAGGTCATCAAGGCAAGCCACACGAAGCCAAGCGGACGCCAGACAAAAATCTTATTCATCCGTGGCGCTCCAATAAATAGATCAGCGGATATAGGAACACCCAGATCGCATCGACGAAGTGCCAATATAGGCCGACGATTTCGACGCTCGATTGCGGCAGTTTCCGGCGCCGCTGCAGTCTGACCGCGAAAATGATTGCGAGAGCGATGCCGATCGTGAGATGGACCGCGTGCAAGCCAGTCATCGCGAAATAGATGAAGTAGAAGAACTGCGCGGCTTGCATGTGTCGAGGAGCGAAGCGGAACTCGAGCCAGGGCACCAAGTGCTCGTGCCATTCACTCCAGTACTCGACGCCTTTCATTGCAAGAAAGACGGTTCCCAACGCCGCTGTGATCCACAGCAAGACAGGCGCAGTCTCGCGTCTATCGATCTTCACAGCTCGAACCGCTGCAGCCATGAAGAAACTGCTGGTAAGGAGCACGGCTGTATTGATCGTGCCGATCCAAAAGTGCGTGTGACGACTCGCAGCCGCGAACCCCTCGCTGAATTCGACTCGACCGTATGCATACGAGAGAAACAACGGACCGAAGAACATGAGCTCCGTCGCGAGGAACACCCACATGCCGAGCAAGGCCGATTCATGGCGTCGAGCATCGCTGTCGAAATGAGCGGCATGCGCACTCACGAGGCGGTCTCCGAAGGCGAATAGCGATAGGGCTCGTGAATGATGCGCGGGGTTTCTTCGAAGTTTTCCTTCGGCGGCGGCGAGGGGGTCTGCCATTCCAGGCCGGTCGCGTTCCAAGGATTCGCTGGAGCGGGCTTGCCTTTCAGCATGGCCCACGTGAGATAAACGAGCGGCAGCAAATAGCCGACCGCGAGAACGACCGCGCCGGTCGATGAGAATTGATTCAGCACTTGGAACTCAGGCGCGTATTCGTGATAGCGACGCGGCATTCCCATCGCGCCGAGCAAATACTGCGGGAAGAACGTGAGATTGAAGCCGATGAAGATTGTCACCGCAGCAATGCGTCCCCAGGTTTCCGGATACATGCGGCCGACGAATTTCGGCCACCAAAAATGCAGGGCGCCGAGATACGCCATCACGGTTCCGCCGACCATGATGTAGTGAAAGTGTGCGACGACGAAGTAGGTGTCCGTGAGATGCACATCGAGTGCGGTCGCTGCGAGGAACAGGCCCGTCAACCCGCCGATCGTGAATAAGCCGACGAATCCCAGCGCATACAGCATCGGTGCGTCGAAGGTGATCGAGCCTTTGTAGAGCGTCGCGGTCCAATTGAAGACTTTGATGGCCGAAGGAATCGCCACCAGGAAACTCAACAATGAAAATGCAACGCTGGCATACATG
>DASTSB010000232.1:0-3038 GCA_035760885.1 Steroidobacteraceae bacterium
CAAACATGTAGAGGAACTGCGAGATGAAAATTGTCACCAGCCTGAGCTTTCAAGGGCAGTGCGCCGATGCTTTCAAGTTCTATGCAGAAGTGCTCGGCGGAAAGATTAAGGCCGCCATCCCCTATGGCGACGGTCCGCCCGGAATGCCGATCAGCGATCCGAAATACAAATCGTGGCTGATGCATTGCTGGCTCGAGGTTGGCGACCAGGCGCTGATGGGCGCGGACATGGATGTCGGTTGGGCTCCCAACGTCGACAAACCAAAGAATGGCTTCGACGTTACGCTGCACAGTGCGTCCATCGAAGAAGCACGCCGCTGGTTCGATCAACTGTCCGAAGGCGGCAAAGTCAGCATGCCGTTCGGGGAAACGTTTTGGTCGCCAGGTTTCGGCAGCTTGATCGACAAGTTCGGCGTGCCGTGGATGATCAATACCATTGCGCAAGAAGGGTGGAAACCGAAGGGTTAGTGGTCTATCGCCGCGCTTGGCATGTCGATGCCGGACTCTCGTCTTCTGACGAATCGATCTGAAGCGATGCCCCACAGTTGCGGCACCTTTGGCGTTTCCCGCTTCTGAGTGGGAAACGCCTCTGGCATTCACTTCATGCGTTCGATCGCACGTCCACAACGGACAGGCGCGAACTATGCCGGATTGTTCCGGCGGGCACGTGAGCGTCTTTCCGCAGCGACTGTCGTCTCCGATGCTCATGCTATTTCGCCGCGCGCACACGGGGGGATAGACTGCGAACCGCAGGGTGATCAATCTAGGTTCACGGTAATGATGTCCGGCCCGAGCACCAATGCGAGTAGAAGCGTTCTAATTGCTGCGCTTGGCGGGGCAGCGCTCTCCTGCGCCGTTACCTATTTCATCGTGCATCGAAATGCGAATCAGAGAATTCAGTCGATGCACGATACCGTTGCAACGCTCAAGTCCTCGTTGGAGGGAACACAAACCGAGTTGAGAGAGACGCGGTTGCGTTTGCTCCAGCACGGAGCCACGGCTCCGACGGATCAAGCCCAGGAGAAGTCCCTCGGCAGCGTTCGTGCCGCTCTTGGCATAGCACGAGAGGCCGTGCCACCGAGCGGTGCCAGCAGTTTGCAGATCTTGAAGGATTTGGAAAATGATTCAGAGGGCGATCCGCGGTCGTATGCGGAGAAGTTGCAAGAACTCTTGGCCAATAGCGGCACCGACGAAGCGGCCGCGATTGCAAGCAGATTCATCCTCGAGAAGGCACGCGATCAGGAAGGCTTGCCTGACTACTCGCTGCAGGCCCTTTACACGAGCCAATCCAATCCCGATCTGAAAAGAGTGATTGCGCAGGTGCTCTCGCAACGGGGCAACGACTCCTTGCTGAACAGCTACATTGCTGAAACGCAAGGCCGACTCGCGAGTTCGCAATCTACAGATCGTCTCGAAGCACTCAGTCGGCTTGGCAAGTTGCACAGCACACGAGCGGTGAATGCAATCGCGCCATATTTACAGGATTCCGACACCACGGTGAGATTGGCAGCGTTATTTGCGCTGCGCGACAGTGGGAATCAGCAGCAAGTTGGATTAATCGAGAACATGATCCACGATCCGGATCCGTCTGTGAGTACCTTGGCGGATTCGGTCGCGAATAGTCTTAGAAACCTAAGCTCGAGAGCGCACACGAGCTATTCCCGATCGGACATCGAGGCTGAATTGCCGCCCATTGCGAATCCGTGAATCGGACTGCGCTGACGCAACGATACTGGCGCCGCCAGGTGCCGATAGCCTCTGCCGAACTTAGTTCGACCTCCCTGTAAGCGAGCGGTTGCTCCCGCAACAGCGCATATGGCGTCCCGCGGCCATGTCGCGTATTTCTGCCATAGACCAAAGTAGCATGTTTTCTAGTGTTGCTATCGCTACCATTATTCTCGACACCTGTATGGTCTGCCTCCGGGTTTTTGGCAAGCCATTGCGGTGCCTCACGTAAAAACTACTTTCGGGGGAAACATGGAAACTTTATCGGCTTTGTTTCGTTCGCGCCGCAAGGGATTAGCCACTGCCTCGCTCATCGGCGCACTGGCTCTCCACTCGACGACTTCAACCGCGGCTTGTAATGGCTACGTCGGAATCACGTTCGACGACGGTCCCACCTCGAACACTTCGACACTCATTAACTTGCTCAAGCAGAACAGCCTCACGCCAGTCACCTGGTTCAACTGGGGGCAGCGTGTGTCGAGCAACCCATCCCTGATTCCGCAAGAACTGAGCGTCGGAGAAGTTCAAAATCACAGCTATACGCACCCGCACATGAGCGGCTACAGCTATCAGCAAGTGGTGAATGAGCTGAGTCAGGCCAATCAGGCTATTCAGAGCGCAGGCGCTCCGAAGCCGACGTTGTATCGCGCGCCGTATGGTGAATTGAACTCAACGATTCGTCAGGCGGCGCAATCGCTTGGTCTGTTTGCGATGACGTGGGATGTCGACTCAGGAGACTGGAACGGTGCCAGCACATCGGCGATCGTCAACGCCGCTAGCAACTTGCAAAATGGCCAGGTCATCTTGATGCACGACGGCTACGCAAACACGAACAACGCCATTGCCCAAATCGCAAACAATCTTCGTGCGAGAAGCATGTGTCCGGGACGGATCGATCCAGCGACGGGTCGCGCCGTTGCACCTTCCGGCGGTGGCGGCGGTGGTGGTGGCGGTGGCGGCACAGGGACGATCACCGTACGAGCTCGCGGCGTTTCGGGCGGCGAACAGATCCAGCTGGTGGTCAACAACGCGACGATTGCAACGTGGACATTGACTAACAGCTATCAGAACTACACCGCCAACAGTTCTGCCACTAGCAACATCTTGGTGAAGTTCATCAATGATGCTTCAGGGCGTGACGTGCAGGTGGATTACATCATCGCAGGCGGCGTCACCAAACAGGCTGAAAATCAAACCTACAACACTGGCGTCTATCAAAACGGTGCTTGCGGTGGTGGGAATGGCCTCAGCGAGTGGCTGCATTGCAATGGAGCCATTGGGTTCTGATGTCGAACGTGAGTTGTTGATTGATCG
>DASTSB010000233.1:0-9339 GCA_035760885.1 Steroidobacteraceae bacterium
GGGCGAGAGGCTACAGAGCGCTCCACTGTGTCTTGCGATGGACATGTGCCTAGCGCTTGCAGCACCGTGTCCCGCAACTGCGCAGCTCGAATCGGCTTCGTGAGGTAGTGATCGACGCCCAACGCCATACAGCGTGCCACGTGTTCGCGATGCTGAGTCGTCCTGAGCATCAAGATCTGCGCACGCGGGCTTCCGGGATTGCGGCGCATTTGCGCTAGCAGCGAGAAGCCATCCATATCCTGCAAGGCGACATCGATGATCGCTACATGAAAACTATCCTTACGAGACGCTGAAGCATCCACCAAGGACAATGCATCCGCGGCGCTCGCCGCACCCGTCGCGCGTCCACCACCTTCCTTCACGGCATTGATGAGCAGCTCACGGCTCTTCGCGTTCTGATCGACGATAAGAATGTGAACACCCGCAAGTGTGTGCGCGGCCTCTTCACTGACTGTCGCGGACAGCACCGCGCCGCACTTGACCGTAAAGTGGAACTCGCTCCCTTTACCCGGCTCGCTATCGACCCACATGCGTCCGCCCATCATCTCGGCGAGTTTGCGCGAAATGCTGAGCCCGAGGCCGGTACCGCCGAAGCGACGAGTCGTAGAAGCATCGGCTTGAGCAAACGACTCGAAGATCGACCCTTGTCTGTCCTTCGGAATACCGATGCCGGTGTCGATGACGCTCACTTGCAACTCGGCCGTTGCATCGGTCTGAGCGAGCAGAGCGACATGTACGTGAACCGAGCCGGACGCCGTGAACTTGATGGCGTTACCGGTGAGATTGATCAGGATCTGTCGCAGACGGTTCGGATCGCCGCGTACCTTCATCGGCACCTGGGCATCCACTTCGCACGTCAACTCGAGGCCCTTTTCATGGGCTCGCAACGCGAGCGTGCGCGCAGACTGACTGAACAAATCGCGCACATCGAACTCGACCGCCTCGAGATCGAGCTTGCCCGCTTCGATCTTCGAGAAATCCAAGATGTCGTTGATGACGTTCAGCAATCCATCTGCCGACAACTTCGCCGTCTCGAGGTACTCGCGCTGTTCCTTATCGAGTTGCGTTTCCAAGCACAGCGCTGTGGTGCCGATCACTCCGTTGAGCGGCGTGCGGATTTCGTGACTCATATTGGCGAGGAATTCGCTCTTGGCTCGACTTGCCGCTTCCGCCGCTTCGCGAGCGCGATGCAGCTCGAGGGTTTGGATGCGAACCCTTCGGCGTAAGGATGCTACCCAGAGCATAGCCAGCAGAATGGAGACGAGCATGAAGAGCAGCACCGGCCATGCGTACCGCAACTGCCACCATGGCGGTGCACGCACGACCTGCACATCGCTAGGCGAACGCAGAAGAATGTGGAAGCTCGAAGGTACGAGGAGCGAGGTTACGAAGAAGCTCGGTTCCCAATCCACTACCGCGATGCCGGTCACGCGAACGATGCTCCCTTCGTGCAGATCTGGAAGCCGCTCTTGCGCGTGCAATTCTGCGTGGAAGGCGATCGTGCCGGCCTGCAACGTGATGGTTTGGCGAGTTCCCATGCCCACGACGTTCAATACGCGACCTTCTACGTCAACGAGCCGATTATCGACATCCGCTGAAAGTATCTTGTCCGCTGAAATGAGTTGTGGCGAACGCAGCGCGGCTTTTCCGTCCGCGCGGACGGTTGCGTCTGTCAGCATCGCCTTGCCTTCGGTCGTCGCCGGATAGCCAATGACATCAACGGCATCACCTACCTGTGCGTTTGCACTCCGAGCACGCACGAGAATCGCACCGCTATCGTCTTCGACATAGAATGCAGAAGGCGTTCGTGCCGTCACCACTCCGCGAATACGCGCGCGTGGATTCTGAATTTCGTTCGCTGAAAACTGCATGACCTGTCCGATGGGACGCGGTCGTAGTGCAACTTGCTGCGCCGGCGGGTCCACGACGGTGATCTGATCGATTGAGTTCACATAGAACTCGTAACCCTGCAATTGCTGCTTCGTCGTAAAGACGCTGACGAGCACGCCGCGCATACGAATGCGGGCATTTTCGAGCCGCTTTACCGCCGCCTTGTCCGAGACTCGCGCGACTCGAACCGTCGTGATGCCGAGTTCCGTGGCCACCTCGAACATGAAGCCGTTGTACTCCAAGTCGGAGACGTGACGAATGCGTCCGTTCAGTTCCATCCAGGTGCAATCGTACGCACCGACCGGCGCCAGCTCGAGATCGAGCGGTCGCGGCTTAGGCCATTCTGTTTGGCCTAAGACCGTGACTTGTGCTTGGGCAATAATCGGTGCGAAGCCGCCACTTCGTGTAAGGCCGACGACACGAACTCGTTGACCTGCGTGCAGGTGTTGGATGGGACGGCCGCCGTAATCGACGTACATTCCTGTGTCGCGATCCTGGACGAAGAAGCCGTCGGCGTACTCCTGCTTGAATGTGATGGTGCCAGTGATGTCGACGGGAAAGCCTTGATCCGCATCCAGGTTCCGAATCTTGCGAATGTCAGCGATGCTGGTGATGGGCGCGAGGTGTTCGTCGGGCGGTTGCGTGAGCGCGGACCTCGCGATCTTGATGACCGTCGCGCGATGCAGTTTGATTACGCCGATACCACGGACAGGCCAGCCTGTCGCCTGAACGATGTCGCCGCGAGCAAACTGGTCCGCCTGATCCGTATTCAATATGAGCGGCAGACCTCCGTTCTCGACGATGAGCATGCGCTCACCTTCTCGAGCGAACACTTTCGCCTGAATGCCGATGCGCTGCCCCCGCTTGACCCACATGGGATCCGCGACCAAAGCTCGAATGGAGGCGACTTGCGGAACGGCTTGCGGAGCAGGCGTGATTACGTCGATCGCCGCCGCGTCATTCACCCAGAGATGAGGCGTATACGCCGTGCTGCCTGGTTCAGGTTCATACGCCAACACACCACGCACCCGAACCTTCGCATCGAGCCATTTCTGCGGAGACAAGCTCGATGCATTCAGCATTTTGATAATGACCGGCCGATCGGCGCTGAGCTCGATGACGGTGTGCGAGTCCGCCACGCCGATGAATCGCACGATGCCCGTGGTCTCGACCAGATGGTGTTCGAACAGCGCGGTGAGATCACTGAGCGCCACCTGCTCAGGCACCGGAAGATCCGATCGCGCCAACACCGAGACGGACATTTGGCCGAGCTGGACGTTGTTGGGATTGAACTCGTCGGGACGTTGAACGATGCCAGTGATGGCGACGCGTTCACCGGCCTGCACGGGCGATCCTTGAGGGAGCGGGAGTACCAGCGCCGACGTTCCGTCTTGCAAATAGAACTTGCGCCCTTCCGGATTTACGAACGTGACCACGCCTTCGATAGATGCGGCGCCTCCGTTCGACAGCTCGTGCAAATCGATGATTCGGACCACCGAGTCGGAACGGCTGCGTCCATGAATCCACCACCACGCGGTGAGGCCAACGCAAAGAACACAGCTCGCGAGCAAGGCTGGAATGAACCACCGCCCCGCTCGACGTCCGCGATGAAGGGAGTCGCCGAAGGTAAGCAAGATAAACCGCGCCAATCTGTAGTGCCCTATTGGATAGCGACTACGATGCATCGCAGCTTTAGCGTTTGCCGAGCAGTCGTCGAGAGGTGTGAATCGGCGCACATCAGTCCGGGAAAATAAGCCCCGAAACGATCCGGTTTAGCAGCGCGAATTCAGTCGATGGCTTATAGGAACTCGACCTGCGCCCGCCCGGGTAGGGGCACGCCTTCTCCGAATCAAGTTTTCAGATCTGCAAAACTCGTGCGCGAAACTGCGCATGCAGCGGTGCGCTGAGCCTGATGGCAGCTTTTTCTAGTGTGCGGAGCGAAGCGCATTTGAGACGTGCAGATCTGCGAACCTGACACAAGGGTGAGCACCTTTCGGTCGAGAACGGAAAATCTTTCGACCTGACATCAGCTTGAACAGGTGTGGGCTGGTCCGCTACCAAGAATGGGTTAACCGTAATCCCTCACTGACTCCATCGGATTCGTCCGCGCAGCGCCTCGGGGACACCCTCGCAATGCTGCTCGAATCGAACGTCGATCGAAGAGACCGTCGAGCCCTCATACGCGATGCTGTCAATGGCGAACCAGCCGGCGACGACATTACAAGCATGGCCATTGCCATCGATGTTCATGCCACCACGAGCCGGGTTGTGCACGGCCGTACCCTGCACGTTCGCGTAATAACCGGGTTGAAGCTGTGAAATGCTCACCATGTTGTCGAAGTGGGCATTCCAGGCGATGCCCGTGCCGCTGTTCTGCGCACTGAAACCAAAGCCATGTAACTGATCCATGGCTCCGGCCAATGTCGCTTCGGCAGGTGTGACTAGATAGGTGGCGCCCATTCCAACAAAATCGCCAGGATCGCTCTCGACGTACAAGAAGTTGCCGCTCGCCGGCACTGCTCCTGCGGAGGGCTTCCATAATTCGGAAGGGATCGGAACCTGCGGCCCCGGAGGATGCGTGGGATCATCGAAGCGCCAGTGAATTTGGCCTCGAAGTGGCGCGGTGCTAAACAGGGTTGTTTGTTCGAACCGCAAATCAAGCGCGGTGATCGAGCCGTTATCGAAAGTTGCGTTGTCGACGACGTACCAAGCCGACTTGATCTCCTCGCCACGCCCATCGCCGTACCAGTTCATGATTCCCTTCGCAGGATTGCGATTTGTGAGATCGCCGTAATAGCCCACCTGCAGTTGCGTAAGTGGGATCATTGGCGTGAAAGAACCTCGCCATTGCTTATCTCCCTGCACTTCTAAGATCACCTGGCTCGCTGAAGTGGTCACGCCGAAAACTGCGTCGAGCGAGGTGTAAAGGTGCGTTTCACCTTCGCCAATGAAATCCCCGGCATTGCTTTCTAGATAGACGTAGTTGCCGCTCGCTGGCACCGCATTTGTCGGTGCGCTCCACAATCCTTGTGGGGGCTCTTGCGGCGGCGAGGGTGCCCGTGTGTCGCTGCGTGACCAACGCACAAAACCATGCAATGTCGGTGCAAGCGCTTCGCAATGCTGCTCGAATCGCAGCTGGATTGAATCGAGAACACTCCCTGAATACTGCACATCGTCAATGACGAACCAACCTGTAAGTTGGTTACATGCGCGCCCCTCGCCTGCCCATTGCAGGCCTCCGATCGCTGGGTTGTTAGCAGGGAAGGCCAATACATTGCCGTAATAGCCAGGCTGCAGATCGGCCACTGTGCTCATCGCTTGAAACGATGCTGTCCAGTCCTGATCTCCTCGCACCTGCAGGTCGAACCTGTTGCCAGCGGGTGTCATGCCGCCCTGATCAGTCGAGATAACTGCGTCGAGCGGTGTGTACAGCTTGATCAATCCTTGACCGATGTAGTCAGTCGGATCGCTTTGGAGATAGACGGCATTGCCGCTGCCTGGCACCGCTCCAGCGGGGGGTGCCCACAAACCCGGTGGCGCGGGCACCTGAGGCCCCGGTGGCTGCGCCGTATCATCGGATCGCCAATGAATTTGCCCGCGTAGGGCGGACGTGTCCCCTTCGCAATGTTGTTCGAATCGAAGATCAACACCTGTGACGTGTTCATCCACGATCGCAATACTGTCAACTACGAACCAGCCCTGAATGATGTTGCACGCGTGTCCGCCGCCTGAAACATCCATTGTGCCCAGCGCCGGATTGCCCCCAGCTATTCGCTGCGCCTTCGAGTAGTACCCTGCAGCAAGGTGTGTGAGAGGAGTCATCGGTTTGAACGCAGCGCTGTAAGGCCGATCCCCATTCGCTATGACGACGAGAGCGCCTCGATCCTCGGAAACCATCAAAATCGAGTTCGTTTGCGTTAAGAGTTCAGTTCGACTGTCTGCAATCCAATCCCCAGGATCTCCTTGTAAATAGACGTAGTTACCACTTGCTGGCGTGGCACCGAGCGGCGGTTGCCACAACCCTGCCGGGGACGGGTTGATTGGTCCAGGAGGGAGCGTTGCATCATTAGCAATCCAATGGATCTGCCCACGTTTAGCGCCAACGGCGCCATAACAATGCTGTTCGAAACGGATGTCGACGGAAGCGAGCTGGCCGGCTGCGTAACTAATGTCGTCGATGGCAAACCACCCAGTGTGGGTACCGCATGAGAAACCATTGGCATTCAAAAAGATCCCACCCGTCGCGAGATCATACGGAGGAGCGCCGAGCAGGTCCGTGTACATGCCCGGTGTCGGCTCAGCGCCGCGCGGTATGTAGAACCCTGCGTCCCAGAGTTCGTTACCACGTACGGTGACTTTGAGCCCGCCGTTGGCTATCTCAGCGTCGACTTTCGCGTTCGTTGCGTCGTACGAGTAACTCGCAACCTGGTCCTCGACCGAATCACTTTGGAACACAACAAAGGACGGTGAACCGCGTGAGGTTGGAATTCGGGTAGCAGCGGAGATCGTCGTCACATTGTTAGCGATGTTGCTATCGCCGAGCAGCGTGGCTCTGAACGTATTGTTGACCGAAACCAATACGTCACTGGAAAGTTGCGCAGCGATTGCGAAGGTCAGAGACCCACCTGCTGGCAGCTCCGGAAGCGCCATCTGCGCTGTTAGGACATTGGGACAATTTGCATTGGTCGCTGCACAGGTTATCGATGTGATGACCTGACCGGCACTCAAGCCGATCTCCAGGATGACATCGTGAGCGGCGTCAGGTCCGCTGTTCGAAATCGTGATCGAATAAGGCACCACGGCCCCTGCATAAACATCCGTTGCCGAGGTCGAACCCGTCACGCTGAGATCTGACGAATAGACGACAAGGTCGACTGCCGCACTGTTGTCGGACATCACTGTATCGTTGGACGCAGTGACAGTGCCTGTTGTCGAAATCTTGCCGGTAGAGCCCGGCGTCGGAATGACAGAAACGCTGAATGCTAATTCTCCACCCGCTGGCAGGGTCGCGACGGTCGTTGCATTCACGGTCTCTGGGCATGTAGCCCCGCCACTCGCTGCGCACTGAACGCCCGCTTTGCTCAATCCTTCGCCCAGCGACAGGTCGAGCTCCACATTGTTAGCGACACCTGACCCTGAGTTGGTCACCACGAATTCGACTGCCGCGTTCGTGCCGCTAGGCACCGGCGCGCCGGGACCCGTCGCACTGAGTGAAAGGTTACTCGTCAAGCTTGGAGACGAGCCGCCGCCCTGTCCGGCCGAACTCGGATTCGCCCCTCCACCACCACCACCGCATCCGGACACCGCTAACAAAACGATCCCTGCGACAGATGCCAGAAGACGCATGCTCCCTCCGGTTTGATAGCGAAACTTATGTGAACCCGCTTGAACGCTCTAGGGCGCTTTACTCAGACTTATATCATGCCGACCATTTTTCACCCAGCGCGGTCTAGCAGTTGAATATTTCGGTTGTTCTCGTCGGTTTCGCTCTTCCGGGTCCGATTGCACGCTTGCTCGCTTCTCTATAGCGTTGGCGTAAAGAAAGGGGGGAATTTTCGAATGAAGATAATCGCAGCCGCATGCGCGGCAATCTTGTTGTGCTCCACAGCTGATGCGCAGAGCGTCGATCCGCTCGCGCCAACCGGCCAATGGACTGGCTACGTTGGAGGCCGCGCCGCGACGCCGCCAATGGGCTGGAATTCCTGGAATGCCTTCGCCAGCGCGGTCGACGAAGAAAAAGTGATGGGCTCGGCGAAGCGCATCCTCGACAGCGGCCTTGCGAACAAGGGCTATCGCTACATCAACCTCGATGACGGTTGGGCCGCGAAGCGTCGCATGCCCGATGGCCACTTGATCATTCGCACCGACAAGTTCCCTTCCGCCATCACGCGCGACAAGAAGACGCCGTCCTTCAAGGCGTACACCGACAAGCTCCACGCGATGGGTTTCAAGGCGGGCATCTACTCGGACATGGGTCGCCACACCTGCGCCGAAGCTTGGGGTACCAACGACGAAGATCTTCCCAAGGGCACTGCGGCAGAGCGCGCGATTGGTCTATACGACTACATCGATCAAGACATCGCGTTGTATTTCAAAGAATGGGGATTCGATTACATCAAGGTCGATGGCTGCGGCTTGCGTGATTTCGGGCCGAACTCGCCCAAGGTCAAAGCGGGCCAAGCGCTCGAGCTGACACCCATCTTGGATTCGGGCGCAATCACTCGCACCGACGTGCCGGCAGTGCAGAAGCTGTTTCGCCAGGTTGGCGCGGCGATCGAGCGCAACAATCCTGACGGCGACTATCTCTATTCGCTCTGCATCTGGGGTGCGGCGAATGTGCGCGAATGGGCGAAGGATGTCGGCAACATATCTCGTACCAGCGATGACATCTCTCCGGCCTGGGGCCGCATGCTGGTGAATTACGACAGCGCTGTGCATCGCGCGCTCTACGCGCATCCGGGCTCATGGAACGACCCGGACATGCTCCACATCGGCGCCGGCGATTTCGACGCAGATCACCTTACCGAAGCGCGCTCGCATTTCGCATTGTGGGCAATGATGAATGCACCATTGCTCATCGGTGCAGATCTGCGCAACACGCCGGACGCGTTGATGGATATTTTCGGCAACGCAGACATCATCGCGCTCGATCAAGATGCTGCTGGCAATCAAGCAGTCGTGGCCTATGACACAAGCGATCTGCAGATCCTGGTGAAGAACTTGAGTAACGGCGATAAGGCTGTCGCCATTTTCAATCGTAGTTCGGGTGACTACGACGTCACGTTGCAGGCTTCACATATGAAGTATCGCGATGATGCGCCCGTTGAGCTGACAGATCTCTGGACGAAGAAACACATCAGCTTCACCAAGGAAACGAAACTGCACGTCGCATCACGCGAGACGCTGATCTTCCGGGCGCAGGGAGCACGCACGCTCGCAGATGGGATTTATCTCTCCGAACAACCAGGCAAGGTGAATCCCGCCGTCGACGGCATCACACGCCCGATCTCCGACCCAACCATCTTCCGCACCGCTGCGGGCTGGACTGGAACCAAAGGCGCAGGCGATAGACCGCAGTACGCAGGCTGGGGCGGCGCCCGCGCCGACAGCGCTCCTTACGGACAAACACTGCAGATCGCTCATCACACGTATGCATCTGGAATCGGCATCCTCGCCAACTCACGCCTCGAAGTGCGCAACGATGGATATCAGAAGTTCAGCGCGAAAGTCGGCGTGGATGATTCAGCAACCGACAAAACGAACACAGTGACCTTCACCGTTTACGGCGACGGCAAACGTTTGAGCGAAACAAAACCTTTGAAATGGGGCATGCCCGCTGAGGCAATCGAGGTGGACGTCTCGGGCGTGAAGCTCATCGAACTGGTTGCACGGAGCGCTGCGACCGAGAATGAGGATCTTTCTGTCACGTGGGGCGATGCGGCGTTGATA
>DASTSB010000234.1:0-6792 GCA_035760885.1 Steroidobacteraceae bacterium
CGGGTCTCCGGACCGGTGATCGACCGGCGGGATCATTACCGGAACGCCAGATCCGTACAAGCTGTCGAGGGAAATTCCCGAGGCTGAACTACGTTAAGAACCGGCAAGACTCCGACTGGCAAGTCGGTCCCGACTCCGTAGAATGAGCGCCCCCGAATTCGCCACTCCCAACATGAGCCTCTCGTTACGCGAACAACTCCTGGCCGCCGGATTAGGTAACAAAAAGCAGGCCAAGCAAGCCGAACAGGAAGAACGCCGCCGTGCCCGCGATAAGGAGCGCGCCGCAGCAGAAGAGAAACGCGCTGCGGAGGCGAGGGCAGCGAAGGCCGCCCGCGACCTGGAGCTGAACCGGCAGAAGGAAGAAAAAGCCGCACGCAAGGCGCGCCACGCCGAGATCAAACAGCTCATCGAGCAACATCGGCTGCCGAAGCTCGAAACGGACGACTATTTCAACTTCATCGATCGCGCGAAGGTGCGCCGCATCTGCGTCGACGCCGACCGTCGCAAGAAGCTGATGGCGGGCGAGCTACGCATCGTTCGCTGCGAGGGCAAGTACGACGTCGTTGCGCCCGACATCGCTCAGCGCATCGGCGAACGGCATGCGCAAGCTCTCATCTCACTCGAAAGCAAAACTGACCAACCGGCACCGGATGATCCGTATAAAGATTTTGTGGTGCCGGATGATTTGATCTGGTGATGCTCGCGCAGTGATGCGGTGATGAGGTGATGGAGTGAAACGCACAGCTTGCCGCGTTCCCAAAGCTCACCTCCCCCTTCTGTGTTGAAGTCAAAGCCGCACCGAATCGCTTCCGGACCCCACCGTTCACCTCATCACCGTCTTCGTTCACTCTCTCACCTTTTAGATGACCTCAGTGCAAACAATTGCCGTTGATATGGATGGCGTTCTCGCCAACGTGCTGGAACGCTTCTTCGAATTGGATGCTCAAGACTTTGGTAGGCGTAAAACGCTTGCGGAGATCGACGGGTTGCCTGAGCTCGAGGCTTTCGCGAACGTGAAGCAGTATTTGCGTCGCGACGGTTTCTTCCGCAACTTGCCTGTGATTCCCGGCAGCCAAGCCGCGCTCGAAAAATTGAATCGTGTCTACGACGTGTACATCGTCTCTGCGGCGGTGGAGTTTCCGCTCAGTCTCCACGAGAAGTACGAGTGGCTCCGTGAGCACTTCCCCTTCATCTCGTGGCAGCAAATGGTCTTCTGCGGCTCGAAACAAATCGTTCGCGCGGACATCATGATCGATGATCACCTGAAGAACCTCGATCCGTTTCCGGGCACTACTTATCTATTCACCGCTCCGCATAACAGCCGCGTGCAATCGGAGAAACATATACGCGTGAATAATTGGATGGAGGTGGAGCGGAGGTTGGTGTGAGCCCAACACTGGTGATGGAGTGATGAAGTGATGGAGTGAACGGTGAGCCGAGGACTCGACCGCCGCGGTTCCTGGCAATAGGCTAATCACCTCGTTAGAAAGAACCTACACCGTTCACCTCATCACCGTCTTCGTTTCACTCCATCAGTTCCGTGAGAATGTGATGGAGTCAGGAAGTGAACTGCGCCGCAATAATGGATTTTCAGTTCCCATCTTCTGCAATCTATTCAGTCGCGATAAAAGACAGGTGAGCGACGAGCGTCACTTCCTCACGCTTCACTTTTTCACAACTTCATGATCCCCATCTCCATCCGCACTCAACTAACGCTCGATGACTGGCACGCACTGCGGGCGGCGTATGGGCAACGTACGTCCGAGCTTGTGAGTGTGCGCTCGCGGGTGTTGCGGCTGTTGCCGTTCTTTTTGGGTGGGATGATCGCGACCTGGCTGCTCGAGCGAGCGGATGTGCAGTTCGAAGGCGTCACATTTTTGCTCGGCGCTGCGGTTGCCGTTGCGCTCGTCATCATCTCTTCGCGAATGACGATGCGGCGTTCGCTGCCGGATCCGGATGGTGTGTTTCTGAGCGAGCTGACGCACGAGTTCAGCGCGGAGGGGATTCATTCGACACGGCCGGGGATCGAGTCGCGCATCGCGTGGAGTTGCATCAAGGAAATCACGGCAACGGCGCAGCACATATTCCTATGGACGGACCGTTACCAAGGCGTGCTCGTGCCGATCCGAGATTTACCCGAAGGCATGAGCGCCGATGCGGCGCGGGCTCAGTTCGAAGCCTGGCGAACGCGAACGCATACTGAAACCGTAGTCGGCGAGTCTCCACAAGTGGCGAGTGAAGCAACGAAGCGAACACAGCCGGCACACTCATGGTTCCGAACGCTGCCGCAGCTCCTGATTCTTAGGCGTGTATCGCGCGTCCCCGAGCACGTTTCGCTGTATTGGATCCTCGCACTCGCGCTGATGATGAGCTGCGCATGGATCGCGATCGATTGGTGGGATAAGCGTCCGGATGGCGAGTTCTACGTTTACAACGTGCCGATGTTCGCGTGGTTTGCGCTCGGAATGCTGGGGCTAAGCGCTGTGGCAAGTGCGATGACCATTCCGCGGGCGGATCTACGGCGAACGCTGTTGATGACGCTTGCAGCGTCCGGTACGTTGCTCTTGGCCATCAGTGCCGCAAGCTACGTAGTCCCCGACGGACTGTGGTGGCTGATCGACTGCGCTGCGCTCGTGTATGTATTCGTCTTCTGGCAGCGAGCTTTGCGATCGTTGACGGGTGCGCCGCAGTTGCGTGCTGCATTGGCGGTCGTCATCGCAGTGCTCGGGCTGGGATGGTTGAGCAGCGAGCTGTATGTCGATGCGAGCGTTTGGGCTCCGCCTGAAGATACCAGCGAGGCGGACGCGGTTTGGCGTGACGGCGAGCAGATTCTTTTCGATCAACCGGCTCGCATCGATGCCGCGCTCGAGCAGGTTGCGCCTTCCACGGATCACATCGCACACAACTTCTTCCTTGGCTTCGCGGGCGTCGGAGAGCAGCGCGTTTTTGCCGAAGAAATTGCGCTGGCGTCTAAGCAAATCGATGCGCGATTCTCGACTAAAGCCAGGACGCTGGAGTTGATCAACGACAAACGAGATTTCGAATCGATGCCGCTCGCCACGGTCTCGGGGTTGCGATATGCCTTGAACGGTCTCGCGCAGCGCATGAATCTGCAGCAGGACGTTTTGTTCTTGTCGATCTCGTCCCACGGCTCGGACGATCCGCTGATTGCAGTATCGAACGCGGGATTGCCGCTTGCGAATCTCTCGCCCGAAGAACTGTCGAGCGCGTTGAACGATGCTGGCATTCAATGGCGCGTGATCGTGATTTCAGCGTGTCACGCAGGTGGTTTCATCGATGCATTACAAAATGAAAAGACGATCGTGATCACGGCGGCGGCCGCGGATCGTGTTTCCTTCGGATGTGCGGATGATCGCGATCTGACGTACTTCGGCGAGGCGTTCTATCGCGATGCGTTGCCCAAAGCGCATTCGCTGCGCGATGCGTTCGAAGCGGCAAAACGAGAGATTGCAGAGCGCGAGCGCAACGAAGGGTTCGCCTCATCGAAGCCGCAGGCTTACTTCGGCAAACAGATTGAGAACAAACTCGCGGCTATTCTTCCCAGCGGAAACGCGTAAGCGTCGCTACGAAGAACGCGGCGGAGAACGCGAACAGCACGCCGCATGCGATGAGCGCATTGCTCAGATCCAACCCACGCCAAGTCATCGCTTCTAGACCGTCGATCGCCCAACGCACAGGAATGATCTTGGTTACGCCCTGCAGCCATGCGGGGAACAGGAACATTGGAATCCACGCGCCGCTCAGCATGACCATGATCAACACGGCGAGCATCGATACGCCGCGGGTTGCGCCGGTGGTGTTGCCGAGCGCGGCGATCAATAGTCCAAAGCTTGCCGCCATGAGTGCGCTTGCAAGCGAGACGAGTACGAACCCGAGCGCGCTGCCATGAATGCGAACGTCGAAAACTGCAATCGCGAATGCAAAACACACGAGCAGCGATAGCGATCCGATAAGTGTGCCGCTGATCACTTTGCTGGTGAGCAGCAGATGGCGCGAGATCGGCGCGCTTCGCAAGCGCCTCCACAACCCGCGCTGACGTTCCAACAAGACGGCGATGCCGAGATCGACGCCGGCAATCAGCACGAACTGCATGCCAAGGCCTGCGAAGGCATGAGCGTAGCCGTTGTAGCTCACACCTGTGGAAGAGGTGACGGCCGTTTCGGTCATGTTGAAGGGGACGCCAATTTCAAGATTTGATGATGACGCCGATGTTTCGTCATTGCTGTACAGCGCTTGAGCCGCCAAAAGCACCGCACGCACTCGTTCCCTTTGCGCTGGTTGCATGCCGCTTGCGTCTAGATCGCGCAATGTCTCATCGAGCACCCGAGGTGCGGATTCTCCCGAGAACACTTCTTTGCTGACCGACTGAATGACGTGCTGAGTGAGTACGCCGTGCAGCAGTGCGAGCTCCGCGTTGTGCGATGGGTCATAGAGCAAGGTGAGTTCCGGCCGCTGCCGTCCCGTGAAGAACGCGCGGCTCGCCGCATCCCCGAATCCTTTCGGAATCACCGCGGCGACCACGATCGAACCTTTGCGCACGGCCTCGCGCGCTGCGGATTCGTCCATCATCACGACGTTTAACTTCGAGTCTGCTTGCGTCGCACTGACGATACGCGTGGAGATCGAGCTGCCATCCAAGTCGGATAGTGCGACGTCGATTTTGGCCGGCGCCTTGTGTGCGCTCGCACCCGAGAAGATAAATCCGAAAAAGGACGCGATGACGATGGGCGCGACGAAACTCAAAATCAACGCGCGCCGATCGGACAGGAACAGCTCCAAGTCTTTGCGAACTAGAACTATTAGCTGAGTAAGCATCATTGGTCTCGCAACTGTCGGCCCGTGAGCGAAAGGAATACTTCTTCGAGGTTCCGTTTGCCTTGCGCATCGGCCGGCACACGAGCGTGCAAGCCTTCGAGTGTGTCATCGGCGATCACGCTGCCGTGGTCCATGATCACGACTCGGTCAGCGAGCCGCTCCACTTCTTCCATGTAGTGCGTCGTGTAGAGAATCGTTTTGCCACGCCGCTTCAGTGTTTCCAGATTTTCGAATATCGCATTGCGGCTCTGCGGGTCCACGCCCACGGTCGGTTCGTCGAGCATGAGGATGTCGGGATCGTGAAGTACGCTTGCAGCGAGGTTGAGTCTGCGCTTCATGCCACCGCTGAAGTCTTTTACCTTGGCATTGCGATGCGCGGTTAATCCCACCAGTGAGAGTGCTTCATCGATCGCGGCGCTCAAGCGCGATCCGCGCAATTCGTACAGCGCGCCGAAGAAGCGCAGATTGGCGATGGCGGTGAGTTCTTCGTACAAGGCGAGATCTTGAGGTACGACGCCCAGTCGCGCCTTGTTGGGATCCGTGTCGCCCTGCAAGGGATTGCCAAGAACGAGCACTTCGCCAGAATCGGAGGGCGTGAGCCCCGTGAGAATGGAAATGGTCGTGGTCTTGCCTGCGCCGTTCGGACCGAGCAATCCGACCAACTCTCCTGGACGTACGGAGAATGAAACATCTGCGACCGCCTGCAGCGAACCGAAACGTTTCTGCAAATTTCTCGCTTCGAGCACAGTGCCCCCTTCGTGATCGGGCTAAAAGGTAGCGATTGCTATGGTTCGCGCCAATCGACGACCGGCAAATGGCGGCTTCAAACCGGTCGGGTGCGGCTGCCGGGCGCAACCTTTCTTCCGCACGGGGCATCTCAACCGCATCGTCACAAAGGGTGCACCATGAAAAGAAGCCATCTCACGATCGCCGCCGGGCTCTGCGCTGCTGTTGCTGTCACTTCCTGGGCTGCATGTCCGAATCACGCTGAGCGATCGATTGCAGCCACGTCGGCACAAGGCATCAATCGCGTTGTGATTCGTGCAGGAGCCGGCAAGCTCATCGTTCGGGGAACCGATGCGAATTCGATCACCGCCAAAGGCGAAGCCTGTGCAGATCGCGATGCGGACCTCGAACGCATGCAGCTCAACTCGAGACGTGAAGGGGATACGCTCGTCATCGAAAGCGCGGTGGATGGAACCAGTTGGTACTGGTGGGGCGGAGGAAACGCTTGGCTCGATACCGAAGTCACTGTGCCGCGCTCAGTCGCGGTCGACATCGACGATGGCAGCGGCGATATGGAAGTCAGCGGCATCGGCACGGTCAAAATCGAAGATGGCTCCGGGAGCACGCGCATCAGCGACATTCACGGGAATGTGACGATCCGCGATGGATCAGGCGATCTACAGGTCGACCAAGTTCGCGGGGACGTTTCCATCAACGATGAATCCGGCGACATACGCGTCAATCGAATCCAAGGTTCGCTCAGCATCCCCGACGATGGCTCCGGCAGCATCGCCGCCGAGGACGTGAGTGGCGACGTGCGGATTCAGAACGATGGGTCGGGCGAGATCGAGATTTCCAAAGTGCAGCGCTCGGTTTACATCGGCGACGACGGCTCGGGCGAAATTCGGATTGCAAATGTGCACGGCAATGTGGACATTGACTCCGACGGCTCCGGCGGCATCGACGTTAAGGATGTCGATGGAGACTTCAGAGTCGGTGCGGACGGCAGCGGTGGAGTTCATCACGAGCGCGTCCGCGGTAGCGTGCACATACCAGATTGAGGACGAACATGTCTGATGCGGAGTTTCGCGAGTCCATCGAGCTCAAGGTCGCATTTCTAGAGCGCGCCAACACCGAACTGAGCGATGTCGTGTATCGCCAGCAGCAAGAGATCACACAGATCAAAGAGCAGTTGTTGCTGCTCATCGACCGGCTCGAAGGCATGAAGCT
>DASTSB010000235.1:0-10959 GCA_035760885.1 Steroidobacteraceae bacterium
CCGCAAGTCGCTGATGATCGAATCCACCAACGCGCTGACATCCACTATCTCGCGATGCAGCGTGTGCCGGGAGATTCGCGACAGCGTTAGAAGCGCGTCGATCAATTCCGACATCTGTTTCACGCTCGATTGAATGCGTCCCAGGCGGCGGCGCTGGTCTTCAGTGGCATTCGGCAGCGCCATCTCCAGCAGCCCTGCTTGACCGGCGATGGTCGTCAGCGGCGAGCGCAAGTCATGAGAAACCGAGGCGGTGAACGCTTCAAGCTCCCGATTGGCACGCGCCAGGGAGTCGTTCGCTTCGCGAAGCTGGCGTTTACTCGGCAAACGGATCAGTTCGCGGAACGAGCGCCATAGCAAGATTGCGGTCGGGAAGGCTGCGCCTGCAGCCAATGCTTTCATAGCCGCTTCGAGGACATAGTCGGTGTGCCACACGTTCCAGATAGCCATCAGGTGAGCAAGGCCCGATGAGATAACGAAGATTGCGAAGCTGACGAGTAGGGCGCTGAACCGCACATCGCTACGGCGCTTGGAGAACCTCAATAAGAAGAAGGGGATGACGAAGAATCCGATCGCGAGCACGAGATCCGGAATTACGTTGGCCCAAATGAGCGCGGGCTCCCAAGCGAGGCTCTGGCCCTGTGGCGCGAGTTGCACAAGATGTTGCTGCGCCACCCCGAAGTCCTGCATGCAGGCTCCTTATTTGAATAGTGAATCGCGCGTGTCCCCGGGGCTGCATTCTACGCACGCCGCCAGCGCCGACGCGTCACGTTGTTTGCGGATGCCGTCGTCGATGCGATCGATCGTTTGGCAAACGTCGGCCCGAGCAGAAAACCTCTTCCACATGTCGCATTCGCGCGCTCTCGCTCGTCTTTAGCGAGCGCATGCCAGAGGGCTCGCGCCCGACGCGGTGGTCGGCCCAAATCCCCATACCTTCAGAAAAATACAACGGTCTGATGCTATCCGCTCGGAAAAACGACGCTACTGCTTATATTGGCTTGACGGTGAGGTCATTAATCCGTCAGGTGGAATCCCCGTCTTCCATTGGTCCGTTTGACTACACCGTCTGGACGGTTACTATACCGGCCGGTCGGTACATCCCCGACATTCCTGTCGAAGCTACTTCCATGGTGGAACCTCATCTAAACGTGGGTCCGGCTCGAGATCGCATTCTCGAAGCTGCGGAAAGACTCGTCGCCGATGTCGGCGCTGCGCGGCTGACTTTGGATGCGGTCGCGAACGGGGCCGGTGTCAGCAAGGGTGGTTTGCTCTATCACTTCCCGTCGAAGGAGTCGTTGCTGACTGCGCTTGCCCATCGCTACGCCGAGAGCATGGAGCAGTGCATCGCGGGTGCGAAAACCAATCTTGCCGAGCAGGGCAAGAGCCGCGACCTCAAAGCCGCCGTTTTGGGAATTCTGGGTGCGGACCCGCGCTCGCGTGCACTGAGCGCTGTGCTGCTCGCGACCGCGGCAAACGAGCCGGCGCTACTCGATGTAATCCGCGAGTGCGTTGCTCACTACACCAAAGAGCTTGAAGACACCTGTTCGAATTTCGCGCGCGCAGCGATCGTGACGCTCGCTGTGGACGGACTGAAGATGCGTGAAGCCCTGCGCATCTCGCCGTTTACCGACGCTCAGCGCGAAGAGATCGTTCAAGAGCTGCTCGCGATGGCAGAGCGGTCATACAAGTAATCGACAATAACCCATCAGTTTCGTATTGCAGGTAATCGATATGTCAGCGCGAATGATTCGCTCATCGTTTCGTTTTTCATTGCTGCTCTCGGCGGCGATCGTCTCGGCGTGCGGCGGCAAGCCAGCGGATCAGGCGCCGCCTCCAACCGAGGTGACGGTCAAGAGTGTCACCAAAGATCCCCTGCCGCTCGATCTCACTTACACGGCGCGTGCGGTCGGATCGCGTGAGGTCGAAGTCCGTGCGCGGGTGAGCGGCATTTTGCTGAAGCGCCGTTATGAAGAAGGTAAGCCTGTGCAGCAGGGTCAGCCGATGTTCTTGATCGATCCCGAACCTATTCGCGCGCGCCTTGCGTCCGCCAAGGCCGATGTGGCCGTGGCGCAAGCACGCTTGGATGAAGCTCAGCGTCAGCGCGATCGCATTCTGCCGCTCTTCGAACACAACGCGGTAAGCCAAAGCCGTCGAGACGAGGCCGTCTCTGGCTTTGAAGTGGCCCAGGCCAATCTCACTGCAGCGGAATCCCGCTTGCGTACCGCTGAGTTGGATCTCGAATACACCGATGTGCGTGCGCCGATCACCGGCTTGACGAGCCGCGAGGTGTTGTCGGAAGGCAGCTTGGTTTCGACCGATCAGAATTCGAGTCTGCTGACGCGTATCGTGCAGGTCGATCCGCTCTACATCGAATTCGCGGTGCCAGAGGCCGAAGCAGCGTTGTTGCGTACTGCCGCATCCGGGCGTCAATCACCGCCGCCGCAAGTGAAGCTGCTGCTTGAAGACGGCACTGAATTTCCGGACGCCGCGAAACTCACGTTCGTCGATAACGCCGTCGACACCAGCACCGGCACGGTCCGCGTGCGGGCGGTGTTGCAGAACAAAGAAGCGAAACTCTTTCCAGGTCAGTTTCTGCGTGCGCGCGTCGAAGGCGTGTCGCTGGGGCAGGTCGTGGCCATTCCGCGCAAAGCGATCATGTCGAGTCCGCAAGGCGCGATCGTTTGGATCGTCGATGGCGAAAACAAGGTGCAGCCGCGCCCGGTTCAGGTCGGTCGAAGCATGGGCAATAACGTCGTGATCACCGATGGATTGGCTGCAGGCGATCGCTACGTGGTCGAAGGTGTGATGAAGCTGCGCGCGCCGGGAACGCCAGTGAACCCGGTTTCGGCCGATGCAGGTCCGCAGCAAGCCGCATCGCCCGCGAAGGCCGGTGGGGAACACGCATGATCTCGCGCTTCTTCATCACGCGGCCGATCTTTGCGTGTGTGATATCGGCTTTCATTGTGCTTGCGGGACTGGGCGGGATTCGTGCGCTGCCTGTCTCTGCGTATCCCAACATCATTCCGCCGCAAGTCACTGTGACAGCGGTGTACCCGGGCGCGACTGCAGAAACGATTGCACAGACCGTCGCGGCACCATTGGAAGAGCAGATCAACGGCGTCGAAGGCATGTTGTACATGCAATCGGTGAACGCGGGCGACGGCACGATTCAGATCAACGTCACCTTCCAGGTCGGCGCTGATCCGGATCTTGCAGCCATCAACGTCAACAATCGCGTTCAAGCTGCCGTGCCGCGGTTGCCCGAAGAAGTGCGACGCCAAGGCGTGATCGTACGCAAGGCATCTTCATCGATCTTGCAAATCGTCACGCTCACTTCGCCCGATCAGTCGAAGGACCTGCTCACACTCAGCAACTACGCGCTGCTCAACGTCCTCGACGAATTGCGCCGCGTTCCCGGCGTGGGCGATGTGCAGATGTTCGGGCAAAACTATTCCATCCGCATTTGGATGCAACCCGACAAGTTGGCTCAGCTCGGACTAACTGCGAGCGATGTCGCAGCCGCCGTGCGCCAGCAAAACTCGCAATTTGCCGGCGGTCGCGTCGGTGTAGAGCCGATGACCGATGGTGTCGATTTCACCTTCTCCGTCACCGCACAAGGTCGTCTCGCCACGCCGGAGCAGTTCGGCGAGATCATCGTGCGTAGCACGAAGGACGCATCGATCGTGCGCTTGAAAGACGTGGCACGGATCGAACTCGGTGCGAACAACTACAACTTCTCGACGACCGAAGACGGCAAGCCTGCGGTGTTCATGTTGACGTTCTTGCAGCCAGGCGCCAACGCGATTGCGACCGGCGATGGCATTCGCGCGCGTATGAAAGAGCTCTCGGCAGACTTCCCAGCAGGCATCGCATACGACCTACCCTACGACACGATCAAGTTCGTGAAGATTTCCATCAAGGAAGTGATCAAGACTCTGTTCGAGGCGATGGTGCTCGTGTTCTTGGTCGTGCTGCTCTTCTTGCAGAACTGGCGCGCAACGCTGATTCCGATGCTGGCCGTGCCGGTGTCTTTGATTGGCGCGTTCGGAGCGATGTATCTGCTCGGGTTCTCGATCAACATACTCACACTATTCGGCATGGTGCTTGCGATCGGCATTGTCGTGGACGACGCGATCGTTGTGCTCGAGAACGTCGAACGTTTGATGACCACCGAGAAGCTGTCGGCTCCTGCGGCGACTGCGAAAGCGATGGAAGAAGTCACGCGGCCCGTGATCGCAATCGTGCTGGTGCTGTGTGCGGTGTTCCTGCCAGTCGCGTTCTTGGGCGGGCTGGTCGGCGAGATGTATCGCCAGTTCGCGATCACCATCGCGGTCTCCGTCGCAATCTCGGGCTTTGTTGCGCTGACGCTCACGCCTGCCTTGTGCGCGACGTTGTTGAAGAACAGCACGCATTTGAAGACGGGCTGGTTGCATTCGTTCAACGAATGGTTCCATCGCGTCACTGAGCGTTACACCGCGGGCGTTCAGGCAGTGATGAAGCGTGGAACGCTCGCAGCAGCAGTGTTTGTTGCGATGATCGTTGCGACGTTGGGTTTGTTTCGCGTGGTGCCGACCTCCCTCGCGCCCAATGAGGATCAGGGCTACATCTACATGATTGGATTCTTACAGCCAGCCGCGTCGCTTGAGCGTACGCGCAAGGCCGTCAACTCGATGGTGGAGGCCATTCGCCATCATCCGGCGGTTGCCAATACCGCGGCCGTTGCCGGCGTCGACCCATTGACGATGGCGTCAGCGACGAACTCTGGCGCTGTGTGGTTGCCGTTGAAGGATTGGAGTGAGCGCAAAGGTAAAGGAATGTCTCCGCACGATGTGGCAATGGCCGTCTTCGGCGCGGGCATGCAAGTGAAAGATGCGTTCTTCCTGCCGGTCGAGCCGCCGCCGATCGAAGGCTTGGGTCAGTCCGGCGGATTCGATGCGTACATTCAGCAGCGCGGCGACGGTGGGCCCAAAGAGCTCGAGAGCGTTACGCAACAGTTCATTCAAGCAGCTTCGCAGCGCAAAGAACTGGGTCCAATGCAAACCTCGTTCAGTGCGAGCGTGCCGCAGATTCGTATCGAACTGGATCGCGAGAAGGCGATGTCATTGGGCGTGCCGGTCACAGATGTGTTCGACACGTTGCAGAGCACTTTCGGCGCGTTGTATGTCAACGACTTCAATCGCTCCGGTCGCGTGTTCCAAGTGCAATTGCAGTCCGAGCCGCGTTTCCGTGCGTATCCGGAAGATATCCGCAATGTGTACGTGAGAGCACGGTCCGGCGAACTCGTTCCCCTCACTGCGGTGGCGTCGGTGCGAGAAGTAACCGGTCCGGAAATCGTCGAGCGTTTCAATTCCTTCCCTGCCGCGCGGTTGATAGGCGGTGCGGCGGATGGTTACAGCTCGGGTGATGCGATTCGAGTCATGGAAGAGTTGGCGCAGAAGCTGCCACCGAACTACTCGCTTGCCTGGACAGGATCTGCTTACCAAGAAAAGCTGAGCGGCGGCAAGTCGACGGGTATCTATCTACTCGGCGTGCTGATGGTGTTCTTGATCTTGGCCGCACAGTACGAGCGATGGACTCTGCCGTTCGCGGTGATCTTGGCCGTGCCGTTTGCGGCGTTCGGTGCGTTGTCTGCGGTTCTGCTGCGTCAATTGCAGAACGACATCTATTTTCAGATCGGCATGCTGACGCTCGTCGGGCTCGCAGCGAAGAACGCGATCCTGATCGTGGAATTCGCGATGATGAAGTATCACGAAGGGATGTCGTTGTACGACGCAGCGGTGCAAGGTGCGAAATTGCGCTTCCGGCCGATCATCATGACCTCGTTGGCGCTCATCTTTGGCGTGTTGCCGCTGGCGGTGAGTTCCGGTGCCGGTGCGGGCAGTCGCCACTCGCTCGGAACGAGCGTGATCGGTGGCATGTTGGCAGCGACATTCATCGCCACGTTCTTCGTCCCGTTGTTCTTCAAATGGATTGCGGGCTGGAGGGTCAGTCATGTCACTGACGCTCCGCCGGCTGCCGAACTCAAGTCAACTTGATGCAGCGGGCTCAATCGAGCCCGCGCGATAACAACTTATGAAACGCATTAATCTGATTACGATCACCGCCGTAGCGGTCGCGATGCTCTCGCTCGGGGGCTGCTTTGTTTCCAGCGTCAGTCCGCAGAAGCCGGAGTTGCCGCTGCCGAGTGCGTTGCCGGCTCCGGCCGCCACGGCGGCGGATCTGCCGGATCCTTGGTGGACGATCTTCGGCGATACGGCGCTGAATTCGCTCATCGAAGAAGCACTCGCTCACAACACCGATGTGGCGATCGCAGCGGCACGCGTCGAGCAGGCGCGCGCTTCGCTGCGGATTGCGAACGCAGATCGATTGCCGAGCCTCGATGTACAAGGAGATGTCACGCGGTCGAAAGCAAGCTCGCTGCTGGCGCCGGTCCCCGCACAAGACCGCGAGGTCACCACGTATACGGTGCAAGGCGCAGTCGGCTTCGAACTGGACTTCTGGGGTCAGTACACACGCGCGTCTCAATCGGCACGAGCGCAGCTACTCAATTCCGAATATGGCCGCGAAGCCACCAAGCTCAGTCTCACCGGCGATGTCGCGCGAGCTTATTTCGGGCTCATTGCCGCTGCCGAGCAGTTGGCGCGCGGCAGAGACACGCTCGCCACCCGCGAGGAATCGGTGAAGCTCGAGCAATTGCGATTGAATGCGGGCGAAAGCGATGAGTTCACGTTCAAGCGAGCGCTGGCCGAAGCGGCAGCCACGCGTGTTTCTCTACATCAACTCGAACTGGAAGTGGTTCAGCGCGGCAATGCGCTTGCGGTACTTCTAGGTCGCTCGCCCAAAGATATGGTGGACAACGCGATCGCGAGCGATGGCATCAACTTGCCCGCTGCGGTAACCCTGCCTGCCGCATTGCCTTCGACCATTCTTGAGCGCCGTCCGGACATCGGTGCCGCGGAGGCCGCATTGAACGCGTCTGCGTTCGATATTGGCGTGGCACGTGCGCAGTTGTTTCCAAGTATTCGTCTGACCGGTGCATACGGTTCGGTCAGTCCCGAGCTGAGCGATCTCTTCAAAGAACCTTACGAAGCATGGTCGATTGCGGGATCGCTGTTTCAACCCATCTTCGAAGGCGGACGCCTGCGCGCTAACGTGAAACGTGCGTACGCGGTTCGCGAGGAACGCAAGGCGCAATACGCGCGCGCGGTCCAAGTGGCATTTCGGGACGTGCTGAACTCATTGCATGGGCAGGAATTGATCGCGGCGGTTCGGGATGCGACTCGCGAGCAAACAGAGGCTCTGCAGCGAGCCACTGAACTTGCTGAGCTGCGCTACGACCAGGGTGACATCAGCTACCTCGAACTCCTGGACGTGCGCCGCGGTTTCTACCAGGCCCAGATTTCGCTCATCGCTGCCGAACGCGATGCGCTGCTCAATACAGTCGATCTGGCATTGGCTGTAGGCGGCGGGTTGGGAACCCACGCAGAAGCGTTGAGCGCCCGTAGATAGGTCAACTGATTCGGACAGCGCTGTCACACATTGGCGCTGATTGCAGCGCATTTTCCGTAAACGCTCATAGGATGTTCTTGCCAACGACCAGGGCAAGTCGTATAGTTTTCCCCGTGGATGTTATCGGTAACATCTACGCTGCTGTGCCAGCAGGTGTGATTAGCGAAATCTCTCGTAGCAGCGCTTCAGTTTTCGGTTTCCGCGGGGTTTGCTCTGCACGCCGTCCCCCCTGCTTCTTTGGCGTGTGGGGCAAGACCCGCGGTCCCTTCCTCGAGAAAGCACGCGATTCGTATCGTTATGTTATGCGTGCGCTCAGGCCTTCCCTGAATTTGTATCCAATCGTCTCCAGATCTCTCTAGTGCGGTCGAGCTTTTTGTGAGCCATTGCACAGGAGAGCCGTCATGCAGGCGATCACGGATCTGGCCGATGCCAGAGCTCGCGCTGAAGAACGAAGAATAAGTCCGCGCAAAGTTGTGAGCTTGCGCGCGCGTGTTGTACTTCCGGACAACACGATGCTCGACGGCCATGCCGTTGACTTGTCACGCACCGGCATCGGGCTCTGTTCTCCCCGAATGTTGCAAGCAGATCAGGATTGCACGCTTCTCATCGATCTTTCCGCATGCGGCGAAGACATCGCGCTGAAATTGGTGGGGCGCGTCTGTTATTGCAGGGAACAAACACCGAATAAGTTTCGAGCGGGACTTCACTTCATCGGACTGGATGCACACGCCGCGCGCATACTCGATCAACTTCTCGGCTGATTTCTTCCGTTGAAAAAAATTCAATTCGCCGTACGAATTTTGAATTCGTAGCGCCGTAAATCTCCGCACAAAATAGGGATCCTTTACACAACATCGCGCGTTGCAGGATTCGCGCGCGCACTCGCGCGCCTAAGCAGGAGAGGAATTCTTAAAATGCGCGACACAGTGCGAAGCGGCCTGAGCAGGTCGCTCTTAACCAAATCATTTGCGGCGACGACGGTGTGCGTCGCGTTGCTGGCCTTAAGTGCGTGTGGTGGTGGCGGAGGAGGAGGCGGTGGTAGCACACCACCTCCTTCCTCTGGTTCCAATCCACCTCCGGCGACCAATACGGCGCCGACCGTTAAAGCTGGGGATGATCAAACCATCCAGCTTCCGACTGATACGGCGACACTCAGCGGCAGTGCCACTGATGCGGAGAACAACACGCTTACCTATTCGTGGACGCAAACCGCGGGCCCGACGGGGGTCACGTTCGACGACGCGACTGCAGCAAGCACCATCGCTCACTTCCCAGGTGCCGGCACATATACATTGTCATTGAGCGCGAACGACGGTTCGGCGAGTGCAAGCGATACGGTCGACATCACTGTGAACGCGGCCGATGCTGCCAATACAGCACCAACAGCTAACGCAGGTCCAGATGCCACAGTGATGCTACCAACTGACTCGGTGGCGTTGCAGGGCAGTGCTACTGACGCCGAAGGGGATACGCTCACCTATTCGTGGACGCAGACTGCAGGCCCAGAAGGCGTAACTTTCGATGACGCGACTGTGCCGACGACGACAGCTCACTTCCCCGGCGCGGGCCAATATGAACTGACGTTGACAGCAAGTGATGCTTCGCTGAGTGGGACTGACGTTGTAGCCGTGACGGTCTCAGACGGTTCATCTGTGTTCCCGGCTGCTGGTCTTTCGAGCGACCCAGTGCGCGGTTGGACAGTCGTGAATGATCCAGCGGAACTTGGCATGGATGCAGCGAAGCTCGCACAAGCCGAACAGTATTCGCAGATCAGCGCATCGAGCTCCGGTGCCATCATTCGCAAAGGCAAGGTTGCCTATTACTGGGGCGGCACAACACCTGGCGTGAAGTCACTCGGCGCACCTCTTTACGACGTGAAGTCGACCACGAAGTCGATGGGCGGTGTTGCGCTCGGTCTTGCGCTCCAGGATGGCAAGATCGGATCGATCAACGATCCTGCGCAGCAGTATCTCGACACTTTCGGCAGAGTCGAGGATGGTCAGCCCGCCAATGATCCGGGCAAACTTGCGAGCATTACCCTTCTGCAGCTTGCGACGCACACCTCCGGATTTGCGAAAGATGGCGGCTACTGTCAGCTGCAGTATGACCCAGGCACTACTTGGTCCTACTCAGATTGCGGTCTGAACTGGTTGGCGGACGTTCTGACGAACGTGTATCAGCAGGATCTGCTGACGCTCACACAGGAGCGCGTGTGGACGGAAATTGGACTGACTAGCGCCGATCTGCGATGGCGGGCGAACAACTATCGAGCGGATGGTGCGACCTCCGTTCCGCCTCGTCGCGAGCTGGCCGCCGGCATCACTGCCAACATCAATGCGATGGCGCGCGTGGGCCTGCTATTCCTGAACAATGGAAATTGGAACGGGAAGCAAATTCTGCCGCAGTCGTTTGTGCAGATGGTGCAAACCCCGCCCGCGGAAGTTGCATCGGCAGCCAATGCGCATCCGGACACGTATCCAAACGCGACCACCTCCTACGGTGTGCTGTGGTGGACCAACAAGCCGAATGCGCAAGGCGTAAAGCCGATGCCCAACGTGCCTGACGACGCGTTCTGGGCGTGGGGCTTGGGCGACAGCGTGATCGTGGTCATACCGAGCAAGGAGTTGGTCATCGCCCGCGCTCAGATCATCAAGGTCAATGACAACAACTTTGAGACCGGACTGAACGGCCGCGAAGGTTGGAACGGCGACGCCTCGGTGCTCGAACCGCTCGTGCAACCGGTGGTCGAGTCGATTCAACAGTAAGGCTACTCAAGTAGCATCCATCAGACGGGGCGACATCGCTCGCCCCGTCTTTCTGTCCGACATCTCACCTCGTTTATTTACGCGCATCGCAACGGGAACCTCGCCGTGCACGCATGGGTTTCCCCAGGACTTGCTGACCTGGAGATCCGCCCATGAGCTCACTCGCACAGCGCTTTGCTTCGCACGGCAATCTGAACACGTTCGAACGTTGGCTCTCGCTGCTCGGGGGCATCGGGCTGCTCGCCTCTGCGGCACGGGGAAGCGCTGCTGGGAGAATTTCCAGAGGCACTGTCGGCCTTTCGCTGCTTGCCCGCGGTGCGGCCGGACACTGCGCTCTGAAGGCCGCGCTCACGGGCGAGAGCTCGCTCACCGAAGGACTCAAAGATCAATGGCGTCAGCTTGCCTCGCAGGCTTCGTACACTGGCGAGTCTCTCGAACCCATTGATTCGCTCGATTCGCTTTACAGTTCAGAGCTGCAAGAACTGCATAGTGCCGAGGCGCAGTTCTGCTCTCTGTCCGAAACGCTACGAGCCGTCATCGGCAGTGCCGAGTTGGCATTTCGCATCGAAGAGTACGCGACGGAGTTGAAGTCTCGGCAGACCGATCTGCAGAGTCTGCTCGCGCGCGTCGGCGCGGATGTGACTGGAGAAGCGGACGATGCGATGCAGGCGCTGGTGGAGGAGACGCA
>DASTSB010000236.1:0-7838 GCA_035760885.1 Steroidobacteraceae bacterium
ACGGCAATGGCCATGACGGCCGCGGCAGACCAGCCGAAGAACCGATGGCGTAGCGTCATCGTGTAGCGACCGACGATCTTCGGCGACTGTCCGATCCAGAGCATGGCAATCATGATGGGCACCGAGATCACGCCATTGATCACCGCACTCCACACCAACGCGTTCATCGGATCGACTTCGAGCATGCTCATGCCCGTGCCAATCACCGTCGCCGCCACGATGATGGCGTAGAAACCGTGCGCCTCATGAAACCCGTGGGAAAACCCTGCCTTCCATCCGAATACTTCGCTGACTGCATACGCGGCTGAACCGGCAAGCACGGGCACAGCCAGCAATCCCGTCCCGACGATTCCCAACGCAAAGATCGCGAATGCAAAGTCTCCAGCCACAGGACGCAACGCTTGTGCAGCGTCGGCCGACGTCTGGATGTTAGTAATGCCGTGTTGATTCAACGTCACCGCCGTGGCCAAAACGATGCACAACGCGATGACGTTGGAGAACACCATGCCGATATAGGTGTCGAATTTAATCCGGGCCAAATGCTCAGCCGCATACGCGGGATGATCGCGTAATGAGGCCGCCTCCGGTCGCCGATAGTTGTCTTCAGCTTCTTGCGAGGCTTGCCAAAAGAACAGATAGGGACTGATCGTCGTCCCGAGCACAGCGACCACCATCGATGCATATTCGGCTGAGGATGCGTGTTCGGGAAAGTAGCGCCAGGGATGAATGGATTGTACGAATGCGTCAGCCCACGGCACGCGCACCACGAGCACCACCGCGAAATAAGCAAAGAGCACCATCGTGAGCCATTTTAGAATTCGCACGGTGCGCTCATAGGAGAAGATGAGCTGGCCGAGCACGCACACCGCTCCGAATCCAACCACGTATAGCGTGTGATATCCGCCCGCGAGCAGATGCACGGCTTCAGCCATCGCGCCGATGTCGGCAGCGATATTGATTGTGTTGGCCACGACCAATAGGCCGATTAGCGACAACGTCAACCAGCGCGGACACACCTTGGCGATATTGGCGCCCAAGCCCTCACCGGTGATCCAACCGATTCGCGCGGATAGCATCTGGATGCCGATCATGAGCGGCGTCGTGAGCAGGAGTGTCCACACCAAACCGAAGCGAAATTGCGATCCTGCTTGCGAGTAGGTTGCGATACCGCTCGGATCGTCGTCCGCCGCGCCGGTAATCAATCCAGGCCCGAGCTTCTGCGCGAAATCGTTGAGAGGGTTGTGGTTCATCGCAATGGGGGCCCGCGTGTTGGCGCGGCGATGCTACCCCAACGAAGGCGTTGCGCAGATTAAGGTGCCGACATCACTTCGGCGGCGGATCCAATCGATACGGGGTGCTCTTCGCGGATGCACGCTGGCCGAACTCGCGCACGAAAGCGCCGAGCTGGTGATAAGACTCCACTGAAATGGTTTGCCGAAACGCGAAATGCTCGATCAAGCAGAACAGCGAAACCTCGAAGGTACTCAGATCGCGACGCGCCGGTAACGCGCGCAACACATCCGCCAGATGTGCATCGAGCCACTTGAGCGAGTTCTCGATTCCAGCACGCGCTTTGGTGAAGTAGACGTTGTTTGCAGGAAGCTTGCTCACGATCGTACCCATCACCAGTTGCACTTGCGCACTCATGCAATGCCAGACGAGTTCCTGAGCGTTGCGCGACAGATCATCACGCAGGTCTTCGGGCCAAACGATTTCGATCGGCTTTGTCGACATTTCCCCCAGCGCACGACAGATATTCTGCGCGCCGAACAGCACACTGCCATTACGCCGCAGGATCGGTTGCTTGAGCGCCGGATTGCTGGCGTACACCTCTGGCCCGAGCGCCGTGATGTCGTGAATCACTACCAGCTCGTAGGGGACACTCAGTTCCTCCGCGAAGATGCGCGGAAAGCGGGTGTAGTGCGAACTGCTGCGGCCGACAATCTGAACTGCTGTCATTTGCGATCCTGTGTGTGAGCGGTCGGCACGTTTTCGAATGCCAACACGCGCGAATAAAGTCCGTCCTTACTGGGCGGCGGAAACAATCTCGATGCTTTGTAGCTATATCCAAGCTTGGCGAGCAACAAATCCATCCTCAGCGCACCGGCAACGATATCCAAAGCGCCATCGCCGTTCACATCGATCAACTGCAAGGAGACCAAACCCGGCGGGCTGTTGCCGATGGAATGCGGTGCAAAGTTTTGATGCCCGTCGTTCTCGTACCACGCCAAACTTTGCCGTTGCGGATCGTTCCAGAAACTCACCCAGCTGCTGACGACGACATCGAGGTCGCCATCTCCATCCAAGTCCCCCGCCCCGGCACTAGATGCACCGTAGAAACGACCGATGTCGTGATACTCGAAATTCAACTCGCCTTTGTTCTCCAGCCATTGCACGCCGTGATACGGCTTCGGATCCGTCTGCGCATCGAATGCATCGCCGTTGGTGAAAAGCAAATCCATGTCGCCATCGCGGTCCAAGTCCACCGGTTGCAGGCTGGTCGACCCGTACATCGGATGCGGTGCTCGCGCGAGCAGCTGCTTTTCGAATTCGCCTTTGCCAGTAGCGACGAACGCCACGACCATTTCGTGTTCTTGCGCAATGAGACTGACGAGATCGATCTTGCCGTCGCGGTTTAGGTCCACCGGTGAGACATTGATCGCACCGCTCACCTTCAACAACTCATGTGGCTGGTAGCGCGGTGCTTGGTTGGTTCCGGTATTCTCGAGCCACACCACTTCGCCGACATCGCCACCGCCAAACACAGCGACCGCAATATCGAGATCGCCGTCGCCATCCAGATCCAGCATCCGCGCGTCGGCAATGCGTCCCAAGCCGTCACGGATCAATTCTTTCTCGAACTTGCCCGACGCGATTTGCTTCAGCAAGAACAACTTCCCGACCAGCGCGGGATCGGGCGGCAGCATCCCCAAATCGGCAGCCAAGATGTCCGAATCCCCATCGTCATCGGCATCTAGCACCTGGGTATGAACGGGCACGTCGATATCCGCAAGCGCCGCCTCCTTCCATCCCTTGCGAGCCTGGCTGAGCAAGATCACTTTCTTGGCCTCGCCATCGCAGATCAGAAATTCCAGCGGATCGCGCTTGCTCAGCTTCACCGCATTGATGTTGGTAATGAACGGAAGCGCCGAACGCGCCGCGATGTCTTTGGCCACGAACGTTCGGCTTGCCGGCGTCTCATCGATGTACGGCAAGACCGGTAACTCTTCAGGCGCACTTCCGTAATAAAACGCCGTGATGTCGCGCATCGCATCCTCAGGAATGAATGCACGATGCATTCGATCTCCCGCAATCTCCTCCATCGCTTTGATCACCGCCGGCCAACTTCTCTTCGGCAGGATGTCCGGCCGCGGCACGAGATGACACGCGCCGCAGTACTGATTTACGAGGGGCAGGATTTGGTCGATGGTCTTGGCGGGATGCTGAGACGCCGTCGACTCGGCAGCGAAGCAACTCGACGCGCTAAAGAACGCAAACGAAAGAAAGTAGGCAACGCGCGCTAAGGTCATCAGCCAAGTCCATCGCGGAGGAATTTCGATTATACGGAAGCCCCTCAGCGAGCTTTTGATATTTGGATGGAGGGGCTTGTTTCGCGATCTGCTTCCCACTGGTCGGTCCGTACGCTCCCGGACAAGTTCCGAGGCCGTCGGCCAATATGTGTAGCCGAACATCGAAAGCAGCTTGCGCCGCGAAGCACGAGGAGATCGACAGACCATCTTTTTTTGAGCCGTCTTCCCGCGCATTACGCCTATACCAGTGGGCACGAACTCATCCCACTGGTTTATGACAACAAATACACGCGTCGCTCGTCAGATCCGTCGGGCACCCATCTCGGTCCTCTCATTATTACTAGTTGCACTTGCAGGCCTTGCCGCATGCGGCGGCGGAGGCGGAGGCAGCAGTGCGCCGCCGACGTCGAACGGGGAACAACCTTCCGCCCCGGAAGTGAAAGGCAGCATCGAGCTGCCCGCGCCCGTGACGGCAAGCGATATCACGATTGTCAGCAATGGCGGGGAAGCCAAGCTCACCGGAAGCACGTTTGCAGCGAACACGCTCGATACCTCGCTCTCGCTTGTGCAGGCAATCAGCAGTGACGGGAAGTTGGTTCTGCTCGGGTACTTCAAACCCGGAGTTGCCGGACAAACACTGAACGCGCGCTCGAGTGCGGAAGCGCTGCTCTTCTTGGCGTTGAACGGGTCGCAGTTCGCTCCCATCGATCGAGCGCGTCTTCACGATGCGATTGCGTCGGACCCGATCACGGATGCGATTGCCGCTACCATCAAAGATCGACTCGCTGCAAACGCGTTCGCGATCGATGAGCCAGACGCTGCGATCGTTGCATCAATCCAAGCCGCGGTCAGCTCGGCAAAAGCATCGAGTTCAAGTGCCGTGCACAAGCTGCTGGCGCGTCGTTCCAACGCAATGGATACCGACGTTCAGCCCATGATGCTCATCGATCCCAGCGGTGAAGTGAATGGCATCGCCATCAATCAAGCTGACGAGACTCCGGGATTTACGGTCACGAACAACAAGCGCCGCCGGGGCATCATTCATGTCTATAAGGTCGGGTACACGCCCGAAGGCGGCGAACGCTTCGATCTGGCGCTGGCCGAGCGAGTCGGCGAAGCGATCGAAGTGTCCTCGACTGAGTCGCTGACCGTATTGCATGCGCTGTCGGACGTTTTGGATGGCACTGCTCCTTGGAGCCCAACAACTTCGGCAGTGATTCCATTGACAATGCAGTCCGGCGCGGAACGCACGTTTTACGAGATCGTCTATCTCACACCTGTTTACGATCAGCCAGAGCCTGCCTTCTTTCTAGAGGTTCGCTACTCCCTGGAGCGCGAGCCTTGGCGCCAAGAGTTGCGCGACATGTACGCTGCGACGCAGTTCGAGATGGTCTCAGGCGCGATCCTCGAAGCGCTCGGCATCGGCGGCATCACCTACTCCACCGCAGAATTCAACGCGACGATTGCAGCGATTCGCGCCGCCGCCAGCGGGGATGCACTCGCACTGATCGAACAAGCATACGCAGGCTCCGCATTGATTCCAGGCGTCCGCTCGTGGCTCGCCCATATGACGCGCGCGCCTCTCAATATCGTCGAAGATCCTTTGCTACGCGCTTGGGCATCCAATCTTGCGCAGAAAGCAAACGCGCAACTTGCTTCCAATATCGCAGCAGGCAGTGTCAGTCGCGCGCGAGCCCTTGCCTTTCACGCAACGCTCCGCGTGCTGCTCGCAGTGAATGTCGTGACAGGGATTGCGGACACCGCGGCTCAGTATCGGGATGTGCACAACGGCGACAAAGCGACGCTGTTCAAGGCGACGTTGCTCGCGCCGAAAGTCGCGATCAGCCCGAGTTCCGCCCAACTCAGCAAGGGATCGGAGATGACTTTGACAGCGAGGCTTACGGGTGCGCCGCAAGACATTCAGCTTGCCTATGTCTGGACGCTGACGGGAAACGAGCACGCATCGTTAGATGATCGCGCGGGGCAGATGGGCCGCAATCTCGACACGCAGGTCGATCACGTGGTGCTCGCAACGACGCCCTCGACCGAAGGCACGTTGACGGTCGGCGTCGAAGTGTTGCAGGTCCGCGAAGATGGAACCCGCAAGTCGCTCGGCAAAGCAACGAGCGAAATCGTGATGGATGACACGCAGGCAGTACTGAGTCCGGCATCGGCGTTGATCGAACGTGTAGGCGGCTCTCAGCAGTTCACCTTCACCATCACTCCTGAACCCACGACTCCCAGCGCGCTGTCGTACGAATGGAGCTGCCCCAGTGAATTCGGCAGCATCACCACGCAAGAGGGATTCAATACATCGACATCGCAGACGACAGCCACGAGTTCGTCGGCGAGCGCCACCTATGCCGGTCGCGACGGACTTGCCGGTGGCGAGAGCGAAACCATTCGGGTCACCGCCTTCTACACCACACCCGATCCGCAGACGGGCGAACCGCATCGCGTCGATGTCGCTACTGCAAGCGCGGACGTCACGATCAAACAGCCATTCAACATTCAATTCCTCTCGGTGCCGGACGAAGTGCCCACCGACACCACGGTGGGCATCACCGCCGGATTCGCCGAGGCATTACCCGCAGGCGCACGCGTGACTTGGGATTGGCTGCACTCGGGCACCGGCACGATGACGAGAGTTGCCGGCGATGCAGACGCCCGCTACAGCATGGTGCAGTTCAGTTCCGGATCGAACGAAGACACCGCGCTATTCACCGTGTCGGCGCATGTCGAAGTCCCCGGAGATGACGGCTACACAGTGAATGTGCGACCTGTCACCCGCGTCGTTCGCGTTCGGAAGGATCTGCGCACCATGACATTTGCGGGAAGCTGGACCATTGAAGTTACGCCGGACCCGGGCACTCCCACGCGCGGCTCGGTGGTGATGCGCACGATCGTGCCGAAAATCGCGGGTGCAAAGTCGTACTCGGTCGTCCTCGACGATCCGACCGGCGATCCCGCCAAAGGTCTCAGCTTTCCGTACACGACTGGATTCTCGCCGCCTCCATCGCCGAGTTCCGGATGGGAAGACCGCGGCGGCGCGTACTTTAGCGGTGGCCCGAGCTACGACGGACCGGATCCGGGCGGAGCCACTGCCTGGATTGAAAGCCGCTTCTTCGACATGACAGTGACGGTCACTGTGACGTTCTGATTCAAGGCGAAAGGCCAGACAGGGATGTCCGCCGCAATCGGAAGTTGGTGTGTTGTGAATTGCGTCGGCTGCATGCCCGTTCGCTCGACTGCTAACATCGCGATGATGCTCTGCACGCGCGTGCAGACGCACAGGACGCAATGGAGCACATCGGGTGGCAGCAACCCTTCTCGCCTTTGGCGACTGCAATGGCGCGTTCGCTCGCGGACGTTATCGCGCATGAACGAGCCCAATCCGCAGTCGCAAGCCGTGGAGCTGTGGAACGAAGCTCGTGCGGGGACGGTCTCGGCGCGAGATCGCTTGCTCGAGCTTTGTTACGCGGAGCTGCGCACGTTGGCGCGTCGCATGTTGGCAGGCGACTGCGCCTCGATGCACATGCAGCCCACTGAGCTTGCGAACGAAGCAGCCATCCGCGTGCTCAAGCTCGATGTGATGCAGTGGAAGGACCGCGCTCATTTTCTAGCAACGTCAGCCACGGTCATGCGACAGGCGTTGCTGGATGAGGTGCGCCGCTTCCGCGCGGACAAGCGCCAACTGCCGCCGATCATTACCACGTTGTTCGATCCCGGCGTCGCGACGATCAACCTGGATCTCGAAAAACTCGATCGTTCACTCGATCGCCTCGCTGCGGTCTCGCCTGAACGGGCGCGACTGGTGGAACTGCGATTCTTTGCCGGGCTCAGCATCGAGGAAACCGCGGATGCGCTGGGAATCTCTGCAGCGACAGTGAAACGGCAATGGGACGTGGCGCGAGCATGGTTGCTGCGCGACATCAATCAAACCAGCTCTGCTGCAAGCTGACTCGATCCGCCGTGGATCTCGCTCGCGAAAAACACATTCTCGAACTGGTTGAAGCAGCGCTGGAACATCCAGGACCTGCACGCGAGCAGTTTTTGCGCGAACGAACTGCGTCGGATCGCACGATTCTCGACGACGCCATCGATCTGCTTCGCGCCGCCGAAAATGTGGATCTCCCAACCGCATTACCGATGGCGGCTTCGGGACTGCAGACGCCTCCACCGGAACGAATCGGGCCTTACCGCATGGGCGAGTTGTTAGGGCGCGGGGGGATGGGACGCGTCTTCGCAGCCGAACGCATCGATGGCATGTTCGAGCACTCGGTGGCGATCAAGCTCATGAATCGCACG
>DASTSB010000237.1:0-2740 GCA_035760885.1 Steroidobacteraceae bacterium
CACGCCCCACAGGCCACGATTGACCGAGTAGGCGGCGCCATACGGAGGAATCGGCAACTTGCGCTCTTCCAAGTACTTGAGCTGCTCGGGACGCTTGAATGCTTTGTCGCGCACCGGTGCCACGATAGTGAGCTCCGGCGCCAACGTGCGCAGCGCAACCTCGAAACGCACTTGATCGTTACCTGCCGCCGTACAGCCGTGCGCCACGATTTTCGTGCCGATCTTGCGCGCGTATTCGGCGATGGTTTGCGCCTGCATGACGCGTTCGGCGCCGACGCAGAGTGGATACATCTGACCGCGCTTCACATTGCCCATGATCAAGTACTTGATCACTTGATCGAAGTAGTCCTTGCGCGCTTCTACGAGCACGTGATCCTTCGCGCCCAGTGCCCGCGCGCGCTGATCGAGCACACGGGCTGCGTCTGCGTCGATACCGCCAGTATCGACCGTGACCGTGATGATCGGACGGCCGTATGTCGCGCTCAGCCACGGAACGAGGAACGACGTGTCGAGCCCGCCGGAGAAGGCGAGCAGGATAGGTTCGGAGCCTGCGGGCAAGGATTCGGTCATGTGGATGTCTTAAATAGGTGTAGAGGAAGCTTGCAAAATCGCGACGGTGAGCCGCGAAAGAGTTAGATGCGGAAGATCTCGCTCAAGCGCTCGCGCAATTTGCGCTGAGCACGAGCATCTTCGGTCGCGATGAAGATGGTGTCGTCGCCGGAAATCGTGCCGACGATTTCGGGCCAATCGGACTTGTCTATCGCCACGGCGACGCTCTGGGCGGTGCCGGTGGTGGTCTTTACGACGGTGAGCGAGGGACCCGCCGCCTTCACTTCCAAAACGAAATTCGCCACGGCAGCGAAGTGGTTCGTGGCCAACGCGCCGTCCTGCACGGGGACAATGTAGTGATCGCCGGCCTTAGCGACGCCGAGCTCCCGCAAGTCGCGGCTGATGCTCGACTGGGTGGCCTCAAAACCCTGCTTGCGCAGCACCTTCACGAGCTCGTCCTGGTTGTGGACGGTCTGCTCGCGAATGATGCGCAGAATCGCCGTGCGGCGCAGAGCGGATTGATGCAGTTCGGCGGCCATCGATGACTAGCGCAATTTACCCATGTGCATAAAAACGCGCGCATGGTGCATAAATATGCGCTGGCAGTCAAGAGGCCGGGATCACGGGAAGAGAGAGTTGCCGCAGAGAACGCAAAAAAGAACATGAAGTCTCAAGCAGCATCGAGAGACAGCACGACGTGTTAGCAGAGGGAGGTCCATTGCCCTTCGTATGTTTTTTCTTTTATGCGTTCTTTGTGGCTAATGACTCTTTCTTGAGCGCAGCAGCCCATCGGCGCCATAGATGATGAGCGCGGTCCAGATGAGCAGGAAGCCGATCACGCGCGGGCCGGTGAAGGGTTCTTTGAAGATCAGTACGGCAATCAGGAACTGCATCGTCGGTCCGATGTACTGAAGCACGCCGACGAGTGAATAAGGAATGCGACGGGCGCCGTAGGCGAACAGAACCAACGGAACGGCGGTGATCGGGCCGCCCAAGAGCAATAGCAGGTCGGTCGCGTGGCCCAGGTGGCCCATCGCGCCGATGCCCTGGTACTCGCACCAGATCAAATATCCCACGCCGAGCGGCAGGAGCAGCAGTGTCTCGCTCGAAAAGCCCGCGAGCGCATCGACCCTCACGATTTTGCGGATCAATCCATACGTTCCGAATGTGACTGCGAGTGCTAACGCGATCCAAGGCGGGTGCCCGGCCGTCCAGGTGAGATAGACGACGCCCAATGCGGCGATGCCCACAGCGATCCACTGAATGGGATTCAGCCGCTCGCGCAACACGACGACGCCGAGGAACACATTCAGCAACGGATTGATGAAGTAGCCGAGGCTGGTCTCGACGGTGCGATGAACCGATACGCCCCAGATATAGATGAGCCAGTTGAGGCTCACGAGTACGGCAGTCAAGCACAACCACCAACGAGTCGAGCGGTTTGCCAGTGCATGACGCATTAGCGGCAACTCGCCGCGCAGCGCCAACCAAGCAACGCCGAATAAACATCCCCAGACCAAGCGTTGCGTCATCACTTGCAGCACAGGCACATTCGCGATCAGTCGCAAATAGAGCGGCAGAATGCCCCAAATGAAAAATGCGACCGACGCGGCTGCGAGCCCGCGCGGATCGGTGCGAGGCGTCGTTGTCGAGAGCGGAGCTGCGACCGTCGATGCGGCGGGTTGGTTCATGGCGAGCCTTGCTTCATGCGGGCCAAAGATGCTGCGACTACGAACGAGACGAGCCTTACTTGGCGCGGGCCGCAATCATAAAAGAGTGGCCCGTGAACTGCAGTCATGAAACTGTTGTTCGAGAGCATTCAATTTCTGTATGCAATGAAGCGCTGTGCTGCACGGTTCGAGCACGATCTGTACTTAGAATTCGGAACCGAGCACGATGAAGGACGGTTGAACGAACGCGAATCGACCTCACTGCGATCGTTTCGGATCCAATTCACCAGTCACTAGTCACCAGTCACTACTCCATGTCCAGCACCGATCTCGCCCGCAAGCTGCTCGCCATCGCTCAAACTGGATTGCATTTCAGTCACGACGAATACGATCGCGAGCGTTATCGCGAGGTGGCCGATATTGGTGCGAAGTTGTTGGCGCTTGAATCCGCGGGCAATGCCGATGAGCTGTTGAAGACCTGGTTCGTCGAGGACGGTTATGCCACCCCAAAGCTTGACGTG
>DASTSB010000238.1:0-10625 GCA_035760885.1 Steroidobacteraceae bacterium
TTGCGCCCGAAGACGCCGTTAAGATCGGGGCCCTGGGCACCGCCACCGTCGTTCGGCTCCGCGCTGTGGCATACAGTGCATTGCGATCGGAAGGTCGCCCGCCCGGCCGATGCGTCCGCTCCGTAAGCGATGGAACCGCTCCAAGACGTAAGCCCAAGAAGAACAGCGATCGTTGCTTTGCTCATTGTTATAGCTCCTGGCTCGAATGACCGTCGACGGCATATAGATCGCCCACGTTAGCGGCGGATAACGCGGCACCTTGCGCCAGAGTTCGGCCGAGCGCGCATGAGAGTCGAGTTCGCGACCTCCCGCCAGATGATTCCTGTCAAGAAAGGTTGTGACCGAATACCTGCAAGCGCCCGGGTTCTCGCTAGAATGCGCGGCCTCCTCCGACAAGGAAAAAGAATGATCCGCGCCATCGTCTCGACGGTTGCCCTGTCCTGCCTCGCATTACAAGTCTCCGCTGAACCCTCTGGAGTGTACTTCGGAGCCGCAATCGGCAACTCGCACCAGCATCTTGGAAAGGGTGAAGGCATCAACGTCCTCATCTCCTCGCCCTTTGCTCCGAACAATGGCCTGATCACCCTGCAACCGTCCTCGAAGGATAGCGACGAAAAAGACCGCAGCATCGCCGGTCTCGTGGGCTACCGATTCAATCGCTACCTCGCAGCGGAATTCGGGTATGCGGATTTCGGGGATGCCGCCATGACCGAGCACTATCAGCTGCCTGAGGATGTGTTTCCGTTGGGCGCTCCGGAGATCACTCGCAGTCTTTCGACGAATATCTCCGGACCGACACTGACTGCACTCGGGATCTATCCGATCGGCTCACGGTTCGATGTGTTCCTGCGCGCCGGACTTTTGTTCGCCGATCAGCAGGTGAGAATGGAAGGCGCGCGCCCCGAAAACTATGCCGATACCGTTTGGATCGGCGGCATCGGTGGCGACTATCAGTTTGCAGATCGCTGGAGTGCGCGCATCGAATATCAGCGCACCGATGAAATCGACGCACCTCAACAAGGCAATACGAATCGGCTAACGCAGGTTGTGCTGAGCGTGATCTATCACTTGGCGAAGCAGTGATGGGATGAGGAAGTGATGCGGTGATGGAGTGAGTGCGCTACGCGCGTGAACGGCGCAGAACATCCTCTCAATCCTTTCGAAACTTCTTTGCCTCTGCTCCGTGTGTATGTGAAAGCAAGCCCTTGCTCGCGCGAGAGATTCGCTTCCGGCCAGTCACAAGTCAGTAGTCAGTAGTCAGTAATCAGTTAAGACGTCCGCAATCGGTTGTAGATCGGAGCACCCCAACTAACGGCGTCGACGATATCTTCGACGTAGTGCTTCGTGCGGCGATCGGCAACGCGACCTTCGAGCGTCACTTCGCCATGCGCAACCGTTACTGAAATCTCGCTTGCATCGATGTGTGGATCGTCGCTGAGACGTTCGCAAATGACCTCGTGCAAGCGTTCATCGCTGCGCCGAAACCCACGCGGCCCCTTGCCTGCGTGCGATTCTTCGTGGGCGATGCCCTGTTGCCCTGCACGCACCGAATGGACCCCAAGATCCGCCCAACTGCGATCGCCGGGATGACGCTCTCCCGTACTGAAACGATTTTCGGTGATGTCGTTGCGACTATGTGTATGCGGGATGCGTCCCACGACGCCCGCTTGCGGACCGGCAGATCGCGTGTATGCATCCGAGTACGGACCGCCTTCGTCCCAGTTATGCGGGCCGTAGTACGAGTCGCTGTACTCGCTGGCTTCGGGAATCTCGTAATGCCCTATCGGCGATCCGCGCCCAGGTTCCAGATGCAGATCTTGCGTGCGCCCCTCTCCAAAATGCCAACCGCGGCCGCGGCCAAATACTTCATGGCGACGCATATGCACCTCGCTGTCGAAAACGTACGGGAACCCTTTGCAAATGCGCAGTGAGCCGCGTTAGGTTCCCGAACGACTGCTACGTGGTACGTGCGAAGTCCACAAAGCCACGTTCGACATCGACCGATATGAGATGGACGCGTACGCGATCTCCGACATCGAGCCCGCCTTCGCCGCGCACCAGCTTGCCCTCCGCCACGGGATGGTTGATGCGCACCCACACACCCTTCTCGCCCGCTCCTGTGACGATTGCATCGAACCGCTGACCGACGCGCGACTCCAACAACATCGCAGCCGCTGATTTGCGCACCTGACGCTCGACCTTGGACGCATCGTCTTCTTGTTCGGTGCAGTGGCTCGCGATCGCCTTAAGTTCCACGGCTGAATATGCAGGCGCTGCGCCGGCCAACACCGCTTTCACCATGCGCTGCGTCACCAGATCTGGGAACCGACGATTCGGTGCCGTCGAGTGCGTGTAATCGCTGACGGCCAATCCGAAGTGCCCGTCGATTTCCTCGCCCGGCACCTCGACGCCATATTCGCCGGATCCCAGCATCTTGATCACTGCCAAGGAAAGTTCGGCGAACCCAGCTGGATTCGCGGCGCGCTGTTTTTCCATGAATTCACTCAACGCTTTGGCACTCGGTCGCTCGTCGAGATGCGCCCCCTGCTCGGCGGCCAGCTTCACGATCCGATCCCACCGTCTGGGTGTCTTCAGTACACGCCGCAGCGAGGGCAGTCCCTTCGCGGACAGAAACCGGGCAGTGACTCCATTTGCGGCGACCATCAAATCCTCGATCAGCTCTTTCGCGCGATTCTTTTGGGCAGCGCGCAAATCGCGCAGTTCTCCATCTTGAAAGACCGCTTCGGCTTGAATCGTCTCGAGCGTCAGAGCACCACGCGTATGACGAAGCGCTCTTAGATTGCGGGCGGCGGCATCCTGAATTTTGATTTGCCTCTGTAGCTCGGGCGAGTCGGCAATGGCCGCCGGGGCCGGTGCATTGCCCTCCAACCAGGCACTCACGCTGTTGTATGCGAGTTTCGCGCGATTGAACACGAACGCGCGGTAGACGTCCGATTCGCGAATGTTGCCTTGCGAATCGATGTGCATCTCGACAACGACTGCGGCTCGGTTCTGGTGATCGGCGAGTGACGTCAAATCGGTCGACAGCTTTTCCGGCAGCATCGGGAAGATTTGCGCCGGTGTGTACACAGAAGTCGTATTCAGCCGCGCGTGATCGTCGATCGCCGAGCCCTTGTGCACCAAGCCATCGACGTCGGCAATCGCAACCAACACCTTGGTGATGTCATTCGATATCGCATCAGCGACCGAGAGCTGATCGAGATCGCGCGAATCGTCGTTGTCGATGGACAGCCATGGCAGGTCGGTCAAGTCGCGGGTGTTGCCGTCAGCGCGCGGAGCAGCCCGAATGCGACTGAGTTCATCGAGCGCCGCAGCCGAAAATTCCGGTTCGAATCCCCGCTCGATCATGGCGTGGCGAGCGAGCGACTGCAGGCGTTGCAATGAAGACATGCGATCTCACGTGCTGTAAATGATTCAAAGCTCGGAACCTCACGAGTGCCGATTCGTCTGCCTGATCCGGACCTCGTGATTACGATCCTAGCGGATATACTGCACTGAACACGATACAAGGTTACTCATCATGAGCACACGCATTTCCAAAGAAGGCGAACGCGTTCCCGCCGTCCAACTGGCGGAGATGAAAGATGGGAAGGCCGTGCCCATCGATAGCACTCAATTGTTCAAGGGTCGCCGCGTCATTCTGTTCGCGCTGCCCGGCGCGTTCACACCCACCTGCAGCACGGCGCACGTACCCGGCTATGTCGCGCTTTTGCGCGAATTCAAAGATGCGGGCATTGCCGATGTGGTCTGCCTGTCCGTGAACGACCCGTTCGTCATGGAAGCCTGGCAGCAGTCCGAAAAGGCACAAGGCATTCATTTCGTCGCCGATCCCTATGGTGAGTTCACGCGCGCGATGGGCATGTCGATTGAGCACCGCGACGCATTCTTAGGAACGCGCTCATGGCGCTATTCCATGGTGGTGAACGACTGCGTGATCGAAAAGATGTTCATCGAACCGGACGTCCCCGGCGATCCGTTCGAAGTGTCTGACGCGCAGACGATGCTCGACTACCTGCAGCCGAACAGGAAGACGATCGGACCGGTGTTCATGCTCGCCCGTCACGGCTGTCAGTTCTGCGCGAAAGCCAAGCAACTATTGAAAGACCGCGGCATCCCGTTCGAAGCTATCCACTTGGGCGATGAACTCACGATGCAAGGCGTGAAAGCGGTATCCGGCGAAACGAAAGTGCCGCAAGTGTTTATCGATGGGAAGCGGATTGGCGGGGCGGATAAGCTCGAGGAGTTCCTGAGTAAGAAGTGAGGGTCACGGGTCACGGGGCACGAGTCACGGTCATGAGTCGACGGATCGCTTCGCGATCAGGAAGGCCTATCGGCAGGAAGGACGCGCTGCGTCAAGAAGGACTGGCGTCAGGTCAGAATGGCCAACGAGGAAAGCCGCAAGCGAATCACTTTCTTCCGTTCGCCTTGAGTCCGAACATGCCGTGCGCGGCAAAGCGAGACTTAAGCAACAGGACGACTGCGTCAGCGTCTCTGGCTCCAGCCCCCAGTCCCCAGTCCCCATTCCAGCTCAGCTGTTCCTGAGAGCCTGTCGAAGGGCAACGGTCGAACTGAGGCTCACTACGATCGGATGAACGGAAACTCACCGCGAGTGCGGTTCATTCATGCCCCACCGTGGACATCTTGGGTCTTTGGCTTTCGCCTCCGTGCTCTCCGTGTCCTTGTGGAAACTTTCTTCCGAGTGCCGCAATTCTGCTACGTCGGCAGGCGAGCCGTTAGCAGGCAAGCGCTTCGTGCAGGCCAGAACACACGTGCAGCTCACATCCGACACGTCGCACGGATCTACTTCTGTCCTGCCGTGAGGCCCTCCTGATCCGAGAGGATCCTTCCTGCCGAAGGCCTTCCTGACGACGCAGTCGTCCGTCGTTACTTTGGCGTGATGCGGGTGTGACGATGCTTGAACTCTGTGCGCTCTGTGAGCCTTGTGTGAGATTCTTCTTTCCCATGAGCGACAAACACAACGTCATCCAGTTGCGGAAATTCAAACAGAAGCGAGCCGAAGGCAAAACGCTCTGCACCTCCGGGTTTCACAAATGGGAGACGGTGAAGAAATCTGTGTTCGACGTAAAGCAAGGGAAGCTAGTTACAATCGAACACTGCAAACGCTGCGATGTAACGCGAACCAAGCTCTCATGACCGTCATTACCCGATCAGCGCTCGCTGCTCTTCTCCTCTCACTCGCTTCTATAACCCACGCCGCAGACCACACGACGTGGCAAACGTACGGTGGCGCGCCGGATCAGATGCATTTCTCGCGTCTGAAGCAGATCAACACGACCAACGTAACGAAGCTGCAAGTCGCGTGGACTTACGACACGCACGAAGCGGGCGATCTGCAAGCTCAACCCGTCATCATCGACGGTGTTTTGTACACCTACACGCCGACCCACCGCACGATTGCTTTGAATGCGGCCACGGGCGAATTGTTGTGGAGCTTCGATGCGCACGTGGAAAGTGCCGGCCCGAATCGCGGCGTCATGTATTGGAGCTCCCGCCGCGAACGACGCGTGTTCGCAGCGGTCGGCGACTTCGTCTATGCGCTCGATGCACGCAGCGGAAAACCCATCGAGGCATTCGGCGATCATGGCCGAGTGGACCTACGCCGGGACCTCGGACGCGATCCCGAAAAGCAATCGGTCCGACTCACCACACCCGGTGTGATCTATCGCGACTTGATGATCGTAGGTGGTCGCGTGGGCGAATCGCTTCCAGCATCACCGGGTTTTGTCCGCGCATATGACGTTCGCACCGGCAAATTGCGCTGGAGCTTTCATACGATTCCGCAGCCCGGAGAAGCGGGTTACGAAACTTGGCCGAAGGATGCGTGGACTTACATTGGCGGCGCGAACAGCTGGTCAGGGATGACGTTGGATGAGAAACGCGGTGTCATCTACGTACCCACAGGATCTGCCGCTGCCGACTTCTACGGCGGCAACCGCATCGGCGCGAACTTGTTTGCAAACTGTCTGATCGCGATCAAAGCGCAAACCGGCGAGCGTCTGTGGCATTTCCAATTCGTGCGCCACGACATCCTCGATCGCGATCTCCCCTCACCGCCAGCGCTGGTGCGAGTCAAACACGATGGCCGAATGATCGACGCGCTCGCGCAGCCGACCAAACAAGGGTTTCTGTTTCTACTCGATCGCGATACGGGCCATGTTCTGAACCAACTCGAGTACACGCCTGTGCCGAAGAGCGATGTGCCGGGCGAGGAACCCTGGGAGTCGCAGCCGCTACCAATCTCGCCTGCTCCGTATGCGCGTCAATCGCTCAGCGCGGATTCGCTTACGACTCGAACGCCTGAGGCGGCCGCGTGGGCAAAAGAACAGTTCGCACACATGCGCAGCGAAGGCCCATTCACGCCGCTGACTGTCGGTAAGGACACCGTCATCTTCCCCGGTCTAGATGGCGGCGCCGAATGGGGCGGTCCTGCGTTCGATCCCGATACAGGATTGCTGTACATCAACGCGAACGAGATGGCATGGCTTGGCGCGCTTGCCCCCAACGATGCCGGTACCAGCGGGCGCAGTCTGTATTTGCAGAATTGCGCAGCGTGTCACCGCGATGATCTGCAAGGCTCGCCGCCGATTATTCCGCGGCTTTCAGATATACGTGAACGGCGCTCGGCTCAATTCGTCGCAGACATCATCGAATCGGGCGCAGGTCGCATGCCTGGATTCAACGCCCTTGAGCCGCAAGCGCGTGCGGCGATCATCGAGTACTTGATGACGGGCCGCGACACAAACGTTGAAGATGCTTCAACGCAACCAGGCCACCTGCGTTATCGGTTCACCGGCTATCGACGTTGGGTCGATCCGGAAGGCTATCCAGCGATCGCGCCACCCTGGGGAACACTGAATGCCATCAATCTGAATACGGGCGAGTACGCCTGGCGCATTCCGTTCGGCGAGTTTCCCGAGTTGGTTGCGAAGGGAATGAAACAGACCGGATCCGAAAACTACGGCGGATCCATCGTGACAGCGGGCGGGCTGCTATTCATTGCAGCCACCAATCACGACAAAAAAATCCATGCGTTCGACAAGCGCACGGGCCAACTGCTTTGGGAAACGACGCTGCCCTTCTCCGGCAACGCCTCACCCGCCACCTATGAAGTCGACGGCCGGCAATACGTCGTCATTCTGGCGAGCGGTGGTAAGTCGCGTCACACGCAAGGCGGCGTGTATGTGGCGTTCGCGTTGCCGGCCAAGTAGACGTGGAATCGATTCAACGGAAGACTTATTCACTGACTAGACGCGCTACTCGCGCTCTGTCGCTCGTGGCGTTCGTCCTGTTGAGTTCGTGTGCGGGTCCGAAGCGCGCTGAGCAACCGATCGATCCAGATCGTGCCCGAGCCAACATCGCGAAACTGATTCCAAGCTCAGTTGCGAATAAGGACGCTTGGGCAATCGACATCTTCGCCGCATTCGAGGCGCTCGAGATTGCTCCAACGGCCGAACACGCCTGTGCGGTGATCGCGGTCACACAGCAAGAATCGACGTTTCATGCCGACCCGACCGTGCCGGGTCTGCCGCAAATCGCGCGCAAAGAAATCAATTCGCGGGGGGCGCGGTATCACATTCCGGAAATGGTCGTGCACTTGGCACTGCAATTGAAATCGCCAAACGGCAAGACGTACAACGATCGCATCGACCACGCGACAACGGAACGAGAACTGAGCGAGATCTTCGAAGACTTCATCGGTTCAGTGCCGCTCGGTAGGCAACTCTTCTCGGACTTCAACCCCGTGCGTACTGGTGGCCCGATGCAGGTGAGCGTTGCGTTCGCCGAGTCCCACGTCAAAGAAAAGCACTACCCGTATCCGATTTCCGAGTCGGTGCGACGCGAGGTCTTCACGCGACGCGGGGGCCTGTACTTCGGCATCGCGCATCTGTTCGATTACGAAGCGCCGTATGACGACATGATTTTTCGCTTCGCTGATTTCAATGCAGGCCACTACGCAAGCCGCAATGCGGCGTTTCAGAACGCCCTGAATGTGCTAACTCACTCTAAGCTCGCAACCGACGGCGACCTGCTGATTGAGGGCGATCGTGCTAATGAACCAAGCAACACTGAGCGCGCGATTCGCAAGATTGCGGCGAAGCTCGACATGAACGACGCCGAGATTCGCCGCGATCTTGAGCGGCAAAAGGACGACTCATTCACGAAGACCAAACTCTATGAACGCGTGTTCGCACTTGCGGATCGAGGCCGAAAGCAGCCGCTACCGCGTGCAGTGTTACCAAAGATCAAATTGCAGAGCGCGAAGATCACTCGCAATCTCACGACAGCGTGGTTCGCGACGCGAGTAAATGAACGCTACAAGCAGTGTTTGCAACGCGAGTCCTCGGTTGAGCATTGACAGTTGGCAGCGACAGTGTCGGCACACCATTCTGACTCTTGACGGTCGCATGCGTCCGGGGGGAAGGAAGCCGGACGCAACACAAAGCGCGCAAAGATAACCATAGATAGATCTCCGTGTCCTCCGCGTTCTCCGTGAAAATCATCCCTTCCGCTTCTTACTCCAGTGTGCCCGTGTTCTCCGTGGAAGATCCGAATTCAGCGACGCGCAAGCAGAAGATGGACACCCGCCTACGCGGGTGCGACGGCATCTGAGTTGGCCGTTGACCGTAGAGGGTTGGCAGCAACAGGTGTTCGCCCGACTCTGACCCGTGACCCGTGACCCGTGACTCGTGACCCGCGACCCGCGACCCGTGACCCGTGACCCGCGACCCGTGACCCGTGACCCGTGACTCGTGACCCGTGACTCGTGACTCGTGACTCGTGGCAGGACGCGCGAAGCACTCTTGCCGTCAACGGTAAACGGTCAACTCACAACTACACCTCACGCCTCACGCCTCACGCCTCACACCTCACACCTCACACCTCACGCGTCACACCTCACACCTCACGCGTCACACCTCACACCTCTCACCTCTCACCTCACACCTCACACCTGACACGCCACACCGGACCTACACCCATGTCTTGCGTCGCGCGACGACGATGCGAGGCAACGCGATGGCTATTGCCATTACAACGCACTCAATCGCGAGGACCGACCAGAATTCCTGATTCCACAGCGGCTGCTCGCGACTCCACTGCCCTTTCATGACGGGCAGATCACCGACGATCATCATGAACACCGAGAGCGACATGTTGGTGAGAATGATCACCACGCCGATCAGCGCGTCTGATCGCAACAGCAGGACCCCCGCCAGGATCACCAAGAAGTCGACAAACATGAACACGCTCAGAAGAAGTGCGAACGGCAGCACGCCGTCTTTCACTCCCGGAGAAAGCACGATCAGCAATGCCGCAGCGGCAGTGAGGACCATCCAGGGCACGAGAAAGCACACGATGAGTCCAGTTTGTTTGGCTGCCAGGTGCTCTTCGGCGGAAATGGGCAAACTCATCATGAACAGCGACGCGCGGTCCTTGCGCTCTTGAACCACGCCATTGAGCGACAGAATCACTGCGAGCGCGATCAGGCACGTCATCCAACTGAGCATCCCCAGATTGAAGCCCATCTGACTCGTGCTGGCGAGATATACACCTGCGAGTCCGGCAACCGTGACGGCCGCCATCAACTCACGATTCAGATGCAACTCTTTGCGGATGAGCCGCGGCGTAATGGCGTTCATTGTGCTGCGTCCCGGCGGTGATGCATGACGTTGGCAACAAAGATTTCCTCCAAATTCATTCGCTGCACCTCGCGAACAGTAACTTCACGCTGCGTGAACTGCGATAACCAATCGGCGCTGAAAGCATTGGTCGTGATCGTTGCAAGATGGCCGTCCCGCACGATCTCGACGCAATTTTCCAAGTTCGCGAACGACTCCTCCGCACGTACTTGCAATTGAACGCGCTTCCAACGATCTAGAAAGTCGTCGCGATAGCTAGACGCGACGATCTGGCCGCGATCGATGAATGCGATTCGGTCCGAGATGCGCTCCACGTCCACGGTGTTATGCGAGGAGAACAAGATGGAGCGCTGGTCATCGCGCATGACTTCCATCAGTTCATTCATGATTTCGTGGCGCGCAACAGGATCTAATCCCGACGTCGGCTCATCGAGAATCAGCAGCTGCGGCCGGCGAGCGAGCATGAGCATCAAGACTGCCTTCATGTTCTCGCCGTGCGAGAGATTCTTGACGCGCTGCTCGATCTTCAAGTCGAAACGCTTGACCAAAACTTGCGCGTAATCGGCGTCCCATCCCGGGTAGATCGAGCCAATGAACTTCATATGCCAACCCAATGTCGCGTGCCCGAACAGGCGCATGTCGTGCGATATGAAACCGATGTCCGCTTTCGCCAAAGCTTGTTCCTTGGGCATCTCGCGTCCGAGCACGCGCACCTCACCGCTGTCCGCAGCGATAGCGCCGATAAGAATTCGAATGGTCGTGCTTTTGCCCGCCCCATTCGGACCGACGAAGCCGAGGATCTGGCCCGGCTCCACGTCCACATCGATGTCGCGCAATTGAAAGAAGCGAAACGCCTTGGAGACGTGACGCATCGAAATGGTCTTGCTCATGCCTTCTTCCCCAAGTTCCTCTGTGCCTTCCGCAAGCGCCTGATCAAATCATCCT
>DASTSB010000239.1:0-7578 GCA_035760885.1 Steroidobacteraceae bacterium
TGCGGAAGGCGATTGCCTGGCGCGGTGCCGGATTTATGCACGGAGCGACTCATGCACGGCATCATAGCGGTAGAATCGCCCGCCCGACCGCACCGATCCTCCGCCGATGTTTGGATTCAAACGCAAATCCACCGCGCCAGCCCCTACACCTCATGAACCGAGCGCCACGCAACCGCCTAAACAAGGTTTGTTGAGCCGCTTACGGCAGAAGCTCAATCGCGGCGATTCCTGGCTCACGTACGACCTCGCGAATCTGCTGCCAAAGGGTCGCATCGATGACGAAGTGTTGGACGAATTGGAGACACGCCTGCTGACCGCTGATGTTGGCGTCGAGACCACCGAACGAATTTTGGATGGCCTGCGCAAGAAGGTTGCACGCAAGGAACTCGGCGACTTAGAAGCGCTACTGAGTGCGCTGCGCGCTTCGCTGCTAGAGATCCTCACTCCGGCTGCAAAGGCGCTGGAGATCGATGAGAGCGCCACGCCGTTTTCGATCTTGGTCGTAGGCGTGAACGGCGCGGGCAAGACCACGACGATCGGCAAGCTGGCGCGCGAACTCAAGGATGCTGGTTACAAGGTGATGCTGGCGGCGGGCGACACCTTTCGCGCGGCTGCGGTGGAACAGCTGCAGATCTGGGGCCAGCGCAATGAGGTGAGCGTGATTGCGCAAGCGACAGGCGCAGATCCCGCAGCGGTCGCGTTCGATGCGATGCAGGCAGCGAAGGCGCGCGGCATCGACGTGTTGCTCGCAGACACGGCCGGCCGACTCCACACCCAATCGAACTTGATGGATGAGCTGAAGAAAGTGAAGCGCGTCATCGCTCGTGTCGATGCAAATGCACCGCACGAGATTCTGCTCGTGTTGGACGCCTCACAAGGTCAGAATGCACTCCAGCAAGCGCGCCTGTTCAATGAAGCATTGGGAGTGACGGGCGTCGTGCTCACGAAGCTCGACGGCACCGCAAAAGGCGGCATCGTGTTTGCACTCGCAAGCGAACTGCGCATTCCGATACGCTTCATCGGCATCGGCGAGGGGCTCGAAGATCTCACTCAATTCGATCCCGAAGCTTTCGTCGACGCGCTGCTCAAACGCGACTGATCGGGCTCACAAAATTATCGCCAAGAACTAAATGATCCGCTTCGAGCACGTCTACAAACGCTATCCAAATGGGCGCGAAGCGCTGACGGATCTGTCGCTCAATATCGAGAGCGGCGAGATCGTGTTTCTCACCGGACATTCCGGTGCGGGTAAATCCAGCCTGCTGAAGCTCATCACCCTGATCGAACGGCCGAGCCGCGGTCAACTGATCGTCAACGGTCAGAACGTGAATGCGATCCGACGCCGCAAGATTCCGCAGTTTCGTCAGCGCATCGGCGTGGTGTTCCAAGATCACAAGCTGCTGCTGGATCGCACCATCTTCGATAACGTTGCGCTGCCGCTCATCATTGCCGGCGTGGGTCAGAAGGAAATCGGCAAGCGGGTACGCGCGGCACTCGATCAAGTCGGGCTGCTCGGCCGCGAACAAAGTGTGCCGTTGGAACTATCGACGGGCGAGCAGCAACGCGTCGGCATCGCACGTGCGGTCGTCAGTAAGCCAGCGATCCTGATTGCGGATGAGCCGACGGGTAATCTCGATCCGGACCTGTCGATCGAAGTGATGAATATCTTCCGTCGCTTCAATGAGGTCGGCGTGACAGTGCTGATCGCGAGTCACGACCTGTACCTGCTCGAGCATTTTCCGGTGCGACGAGTTCGTCTCGAGGCAGGTCGTATCGTTGCTAGCGATGAATCACACCGCGAAGTGCCGCTGGATCCGCACGAGCTGCTCGCACGCAATGAGGAGATTCGTCCGTGAGCGCTTGGCTAATGCGACATGCGCAAACGGCGGTCGGATCGCTCGGTCGCCTCTCGCAACAGAAACTGGCCACCGCGTTTACGATGCTCGTCATCGGAGTGGCGTTGGCGCTACCTGCCGGGCTGCATATGTTGGTGACCAATGCGCAGATGGCCACCGGCAACTGGAATCGTAGCGTCGAGCTCACAGTCTTTTTCAAACGCCCCACATCCGTGGACGACGCGCAGCGAACAGCGGACAAGGTGAAGCAGCGGCGCGATGTGGAAGCAGTGAAGTTCGTCTCGGCCGATGAAGGCTTAAAAGAATTCCGGCACCAATCGGGGCTCGGCACCGCGATCGATGCGCTGAACGAGAATCCGCTGCCTCATTCCTTGGTCGTGCGACCGCGAGCGGATGCGGCCACTCCTGAGCAGCTCAATGCCCTCGCGGCTGATCTACGTACCATGCCGTCGGTGGATGTCGTGCAGTTGGACACTGCGTGGGTGGAGCGTCTGCAGGCAATCTTGCAGTCCGCCCAACGGGGTCTGTGGTTGGTTGCAGCAGTGCTCGCCCTGGGCGTGCTTGTGATCGTCGGCAATACGATCCGCTTGGACATCCAAAACCGTCGTGACGAAATCGAGATCACCAAGCTGGTCGGCGGCACCGACGCGTTTGTGCGCCGACCGTTTCTGTACAACGGGATTTGGTACGGGCTGGGCGGCGGGCTGATTGCCTGGGTTGTTGCCGCAATTGGAGTAGCAGTACTGCGTCCGCCACTGGAGAGGCTGGCCGGACTGTACGGCAGCAGCTTCAGTCTCACGGGCCTGGATCTGCGTTCGACCGGGGTTCTTGTCCTCGCCGCTGCCGCCCTCGGATGGCTTGGCTCGTACGTCTCCGCGAGCACTCACCTGCGCCGCATTGAACCTCGTTGAAGCATCCCCACATAGATTTGCGCCCGAACGGAACCTCACTCCAATCCGCGCATTAAATCAACGAGTTACGCCGTTCTGGCGTAAGGCTCAGCCGGCAGTTTGGCAGTGAACTAACCGCCCCGTTAGCACTCTAATCGCCTGATTGCTAATATTTGGACCCTGATTTGGGAGGAGTCTCATGACTAACGTATCCACTGCTCTCGTCCGTCCGGCGACCGATTTGGTCCTAGCGGGGCCTGTCGGCAGTCTGGATGCATATGTCGAGCGCGTGTCGCGGATTCCGGTGCTCAGCCGCGAGGAAGAATCTGCGCTCGCCCACCGGTTGAAAGACCACAGCGATCTCGAAGCGGCCCGCCAGCTCGTGCTTTCTCACCTGCGGTTCGTCGTGCACATCGCGCGCGGCTATAGCGGCTACGGCCTGCCCGTCGGAGATTTGATCCAAGAAGGCAACGTTGGCTTGATGAAGGCGGTCAAACGCTTCGATCCAAACGTGGGCGTCCGTCTAGTTTCGTTCGCGGTCCATTGGATTCGGGCCGAGATTCACGAATACGTGTTGAAGAACTGGCGGTTGGTGAAAATCGCGACGACCAAGGCGCAGCGCAAGTTGTTCTTCAATCTGCGCCGTTTCAAGAAGAACCTTGGCTGGCTGACCGAGAGCGAGACGCTGGCCATCGCTAGCGATCTGGGCGTGACCCCTGCTGAAGTTACCGACATGGAGCAGCGCTTGAGTTCGCGCGACCTGTCATTCGATCCGGCGCCGGACACGGATGAGGAGGAAAACGTGTACTCGCCATCCTCCTACTTGCCGCACCCAGAAGCCGATCCATCGGTCGCTGTGGAACGCGAGCAGTGGGATGAAGACACCGCCGAGCGCCTAGCGCAGGCGTTGGAAACGCTTGATGATCGCAGTCGGCACATTTTGCAAAGCCGGTGGATGGGCGAGGAGAAGGCAACGCTGCACGAACTCGCAGATCGCTACGGCGTGTCCGCGGAACGCATCCGCCAGATCGAGGCGAATGCGATTAAAAAGCTCCGCGGCCTCATCGCCGAACCCGAAGAAGCGGCCGCATAGGCTTCTGGAACCGCGTGATAAGAAAAGGCCGGCATTCGCCGGCCTTTTTATTTTCGCTCAAAGATTAGCGCTACTTGGTGATCGGAACGATCGTCAGCTCGACGCGACGATTGGCGGCACGACCCTGCTCGGTATCGTTCGATGCGATCGGATGCGATTCACCTGCCCCCACCGTCATCAATCGCTGTTGCTTCACGCCATGACTGGCGAGATAGCTAGCCACGGCTTGAGCGCGGCGCTCTGAGAGCGCTTGGTTGTACTGATCGCTCCCGCTGCTATCGGTGTGACCTGCCACTTCGATGACCGTCTTGTCGTATTCCTTCAGCACCATCGCCACACCGTCCAGCGCGCTATAGAACTGGGCGTTGAGATCCGAGCTGTTCAAAGCGAACGTGATGCTGCTCGGCATGTTGAGTGTGATGTTGTCTCCGACGCGCGTAACGCTTACGCCGGTGCCCTCAAGCCGCTGACGAAGTTTGGCTTCCTGCACGTCCATGTAGTAGCCGACGCCACCGCCTGCGAGCGCGCCGACTCCGGCGCCGATGAGTGCGTTCTGCAGTTTGTCGCCTTTGGTGAGTAACCCGGCCACGGCACCGGCAGCAGCGCCGATGCCGGCGCCCTTGGCTGCTTTGCTGGTTTGTTGCTCCCGCGTATAGGGATTCACGGTCGTGCAGCCGTACATCGCGAGCACGATCAAAGCCGACGCTGCAATTCGCTTGGTATGAAACATGAGTGCTTCCTCTTCTTGACCTCTGCTTGCGCAGAATTTTTCCCGCGTGCTCAGGCTCGCCGTTGCGGGCTGAACACGATCTGAACCCTAGAACCTATCTCAGAATCCCTTGTGAGCCGCGTTGTCGCTCTGATGGATCGACGAGAAACGATCGTGGCGCAGCTCGAAGCGGGGACTTCGGGCAAGACGCGATCGTTTCTCGCCGGCCATCCGAGCGGCAACCCGTGTAAGTTCTTAAATCTTCTATGGACGGGACGGATTTCGTCCATGACGTTGTTGCTCCTCCACTTGAGTACGCAAGGTACACGGCGGTCGTCGCGCCTAGTCCTGAACGAAATCCGTCTCCGTCGCGGCCACAAGGGATTTTGAGATAGGTTCTAAACATCAATTAACGAACATCAAAAGCGGATGTGTAGCTTGCGATAGATGAAGCTCAACAGCCACAACGGTCCGATCATTAGAAATTGCACATCCTTGAAGAACGATGGGCGTTTGCCTTCCACGTGGTGCCCGATGAACTGACCGATCCAGGCGAGCACGAACAACGCCGAGCACGTCTGCCAAAGCGGGGCCGGCAGCCTGGCCAATCCGTCGATCGCCAGCATAACCAGCGCGACGAAGAGCACCATTCCCACCGCGAGCTTTGTGCTTAGCACGATGTAGTACACAACACCGCATGCCAACAGCAGCGTGCCCCAGTTCAAGATTGGCGATATGCCCCGCCAACGCTCCGGAAAGGGAAGGCACGATAACAAACCGACCAGGCTAACGACGATGATCGGTACACAAATCCAATGCAGCTTCTTGTTGGCAGCATTGCGATGGCTTTCGCCGTATTCTTCGAGCCACTGATTGACGTTTTTCATTGCGCCACGAGCTCAAGCTCACGATGGATTCTGAGATAGGTTCTAGTGCGCCACAACCGTCGCCGTCCACCGACCGACTATCCTGTATAGCCGGGAGAACACCATGTCAAACCCCGCCAATCGTGATTTGGATCCGCTCGATTTGTACGACGTGCAGCGCGCGCTCACCGACGAAGAACGTCTGATTAGAGACAGCGTGGCCAAGTTCGTCGATGCGGAAGTGCTGCCGATCATCGCGGAATGCTTCGAAGCCGAACGTTTTCCACGCGAGCTCATCAAGCCGATCGCGGAACTCGGGTTGCTCGGCAGTTCGATCCAAGGCTACGACTGCGCGGGACTCAATGCAGTGAGCTACGGGCTCATCTGTCAGGAGCTGGAGCGCGGCGACTCGGGGCTGAGGAGCTTCGTGTCGGTGCAATCCAGCCTCTGCATGTATCCGATCTATGCGTTCGGCAGCGAAGAACAGAAGCAACACTGGTTGCCGCGAATGGCCGCAGGGGAAGTCATCGGATGTTTCGGCCTGACGGAGCCTCACGGCGGATCGGATCCCGCGAACATGAAAACGACCGCACGTCGCAGCGGCTCGGATTGGATTCTCAATGGCGCGAAGATGTGGATCACGAACGGCGCCATCGCCGATCTCGCAATCGTCTGGGCACAAACGGACGACGGCATTCGCGGCTTCTTGGTCGAAACCAAATCCAAAGGTTTCAACGCCTCCGTCGTGAAACACAAAATGAGTTTGCGCGCTTCGGTCACCTCAGGACTGTTCTTCGACAACGTCGTGGTGCCGGAAGCTCACCGATTGCCTGGCGCCATCGGCTTGAAAGGACCGCTGTCGTGTCTGACGCAAGCGCGTTACGGCATTAGCTGGGGCGTCACCGGCGCGGCGCAGGCGTGTCTTGCACAGGTGATCGACTACACGAAATGCCGTTCTCTGTTCGGCAAGCCGCTCGCGGCGACACAAGCGGTGCAGATTCGACTCGCAGAAATGTCGCGCCGAATCACGACGTCGCAACTCTTATCCCTCCAGCTCGGTCGCTTGAAGGACGCAGGCCAAATGTCGCCCACTCAAGTCTCCATGGCGAAGTGGCACAACACACGTGCTGCGATCGAAGTGGCACGCGACGCTCGCGACCTGCTGGGCGGCGCAGGCATTAGCGTCGAGTACGTGCCGATTCGCCACGCACTGAATCTCGAAAGCGTCATCACGTACGAAGGCACCGAGACCGTTCACCAGCTCACGGTCGGACGCGCCCTTACGGGAATCAGCGCCTTCTAGAGCCAGGTTCCAGCGTGGCGATGTCCACTTCCGCGGCTTCGCCCATGTGCGCGATGCGAGCGCGCGGCGGCGAAATTCGCTCGTCAAGGCGGATCGATGCGTCCCAGCAAAGAATCAGCGTGACGAGCGTGAGCCATGCCCAAGCTTTCTCACGTCGGGCCTGGCGGATCGAACTTGCGATCGCTGAGCGTTTCGAGCTAACCGCATCGAGCGATGGCCCCGCGAGAATCCGATTGCTGATCATTGTCTTGCCTCCAACTCAGACGGCTTCATTTGAACGCCTGGGTTGAGACCGATCTGCAAAGCGTGGCGGCGAGGCGCAGGCAGATTGTGATCAATCGTGGCGAGCGCTTCCGAATGGCCTCAAAACGCTAAACTGTGCTCAATCGCCACGGCCAGCCACACATGAAGAAAGTCATCGCACTCGTCGAAGACGAACCCGCTCTACGCGACAACTATGCCGCCGCCTTTCAACGGCAGGGGTACGGGGTGCGCACGTACAGCAATCGCAGGGAGGCGATCGAAGCATTTCGTGCCCGCTTGCCCGATCTCGCAGTGATCGATGTCGGTTTGAAGGATGAACCTGAAGGCGGCTTCGAGTTATGCCGCGAGCTGCGCGGGCTTTCGGCAGAGCTTCCAATCATCTTCCTCACCGCGCGAGACAGCGAATTGGATGCAGTATCTGGATTGCGCTTGGGTGCAGACGACTATCTCACCAAAGACATCAGCCTTACGCATTTGATTGCGCGCGTCACAGCGCTGTTCCGACGCATCGACGCACTGACGCAGCCTGAGCACCGCGACCAACACATCACCCGCGGTCCGCTGCTGATCGATACGGCACGCCTGCATGCGACGTGG
>DASTSB010000240.1:0-5344 GCA_035760885.1 Steroidobacteraceae bacterium
ATCCAGAAACTTGCGCCAGTTCAAACTTTCGAGCAGAAAGCTGCGTGATTAGGCGCCTCCAATCTGCGCATTTGTCTGATTGCCACTGCAGCGCAGGGCCTAATCTAGAGCTTTTCCATCGCGCGGGCAGCGGGGTTCACCCCAGTGCTTTGCTGTGACGGCGCCGCAACAACTGGGGGCGACGGGCATAATCCTCCGGCTGCAAAAGGCCGCGGATACCGCTATCGTGTGGCTGACGCTTTTTCACGACACCAGTCATAATGTCAATGTAGGCAAGCACTTAGACGCAGGCTAGAGGGCCTCCGGCCCTCGACACCGATCCGCGCCATCGCCATGATGTGGACCCTCTTTGCGGGATAGGTCCGCTGGACTCATGAGCGCAGACATCGAGTTCAAGTCGCACGTCAACGTAGCTCAGCGAGCCTCGCTGGAGGCGTTGCTCTACTTCAATGCGTGTCAGTGCCGCGTCAGCGAGCGTATTGCGAACGCGGTGGAGAAGTTCGGCGCCCCTGAAATCGTTGCGGATCGCGATCGGCTGCGGATTTTTTTGAAGAACTACCCCGAGGTGCAATCGCTGTTCGCGATCGAGCGCTCCACCGGCAGGCCGATCGGCGTCGCGATCTATATGCGGCAGGATTTGGAACACATCACGGTGATGCACCTCGGCGTCGCGGGTGAATATGCAAGCGGCGGTACGCATGCACGCGCACAGCTCCTGCTGCGTTTGCTGAAAGAAGTGCGGCGTTCCGCCCGGCGCGTCAAAGGCGTGCGAAGCCTGGAACTCTATTACGTGACCAATCGCAGCCATGCGAACCGCTGGCGCGATGCAGCCAAAGCTGCCCTCTAAAGCCATTTCGTGATGAATCGATGAACGGCGCGCGCGCGTCTTCGTTTTCTTTGTGTCGCAAGGTTGCCGTGATCGCTACAGCGATGCTCGTATCGTTGCTGGTGCTCGGCATGTTTGGCCGGTTTTTTTGGATTTTCGATCTACTGACGCATTTCACGCCGTATCTCGCGTTGGTTCTGCTTCTGAGCAGTACGATGGCGCTGTTCTGTGGCGAGCGGCGCATCGCGATTGTGGGACTTCTGCTCTGCATCGCCAGTGCGCTCCAAATTGTTCCATATGTTCGGCCGCGCCCGGCTCCCGCGCTTGAGCAATCCGAACGCTTTCGTTTGGTGACCTTCAACATCTGGCATCACAATTCCGAGGTCGCCCGAGTCGCGCGATTCCTCGAACACTCGGATGCGGATGTTTTGGTGATTCAAGAAGCCACTGCCATGCAGGCCAGGCAATTGCAGCAGCGATTGACTTCGTATCGCTACGCGCTGCTAGACGGCACGATCGACGATGGGACCATCGTGTTCTCGCGCTGGCCGATAGATGATGCGCAATATCTCGAACTCGCCGATCGCGGCGCTCGTGCCGCATCCTTGAGCCTTCGCTGGCGCGACCGCTCGGTGCAAATACTGGGGGTGCATCTGCATTGGCCGTTGGGACGCCGCGTTTCGAAATTCAGAAATGCAGAACTACACGGACTCGCGAACTTAGCTGCGAATGAAACCGCGCGGCCGCTTCTCGTCGCGGGGGACTTTAACATCACGCAATGGTCAAGCTATTACCAGCAGTTCGTGAAGGACTCGACGCTCAGCGATGCGGATTGGGGTCAGGGCTTACAGGCGAGCTGGCCGTCGGTGCTCGGTCCACTTGGCATCAGTATCGATCACTGCTTGCACTCTGGGCACTGGGATGTGATCGCGACGCGAACCGGCCCGGAGTTGGGTTCCGACCATCTACCGGTGATCGTCGATCTGCAACTGCGTGCGATGCGTTAACGTGTTTTCTTGATGATGTAGCCGCCGGACTTTTGATCCGGCTCGAGCGTCAGCAGCCCGCGGGTCTGTGCCTGCTCTAGTAGTTCGCTGAAGGTGCGAAATCCGTAATAGCTTTCGTTGAAGCCGGGACTGCGGCGCTTCAACGTCTGCTTCACCATCGATCCCCAAATCTTCTCGTCTTGGTCGCGTTCTTCGGCTAGTGCGTCGATCGTATCGAGAACCAAGTCGAAGGCCTGCTGCTGACGATCCTCTTCGCTCTTTTCGGCCTTCGGTTGCTCTTTCGGGGCTTCGGCATTCGCGCTCTTCGCGGGACGGCGACGGCTGCGTTGCTTCTTCTCGTCCTGACGCACTAGATCGTCATAGAAGATGAATTCATCGCAGTTGGCGATGAGTAGATCGGAAGTGGATGTCTTCACGCCCACGCCGATCACGGTCTTGTTGTTCTCGCGCAGTTTGCTGACGAGCGGCGAGAAGTCGGAATCGCCGCTGATGATCACGAAGGTGTCGACGTGCGCTTTGGTGTAGCACAGATCCAGTGCGTCCACGACGAGTCGAATGTCGGCTGAATTCTTGCCGGACATGCGAATGTGCGGAATCTCGATCAGTTCGAACGATGCCTCATGCATCGGCGCTTTGAATTCCTTGTAACGATCCCAGTCGCAATACGCCTTCTTGACCACGATGCTGCCCTTGAGCAACAAGCGCTCGAGAACGCGCCCGATGTCGAACTTCGAATATTTCGCATCTCGTACGCCGAGTGCGACGTTCTCGAAATCGCAGAACAGCGCCATGCTGGTAATTGGGTGGGACATGTAGATAGTGACTTGTGACTTGTGACTGGTGACTGGTGACTAGAAAGAGAAGAATCGATTCAGCGCATCTGACTGGAGGTCCTCAGTCTTACCTATCCGCTAGTCACTAGTCACGAGTCACTAGTGCTCACAGCCATCCCTTCCTTTTGAACACCACATACGTCAGCACCATCGAGCCGATCATCAATCCGATGGAGAAGAAGAAATTGCTGTAGTGGCCTGGTAACTCGGGAAGCAGGCGGAAGTTCATTCCGTAGATGCTTGCGATCAGGGTGGGTGGCAGGAACAGAACGGCGGCAACGGAGAAAATCTTGATGATGTTGTTCTGCTCGACATTGATCAGGCCCAGGGTGGCTTCGAGCAGAAACGAAACTTTGGTGCCGAGAAAGCTAGCGTGGTCGGACAACGAGGTCACGTCGCGGCTGTTGGAGCGGAAGCGATCGCGCTGGTCGCCGCGCATTTCGACTTTGCCGGATTGCTGGATGTACATCAGCAGACGTCCCAAGCTCACCAAACTTTCCCGAGCTTTGGAATTGAGTTCACCGTTGAACCCGATGCGTTCGATCATCTGGCGCAAGTCGTTCGAGTTCGGCGTCGTGCCGCCCTTGCGAGCGAAGATGTTGCTGGAGACGTTATCCAGGTCGCTGCCGATGCGCTCGAGAATGTCGGCGATACGCTCGGTGAATGCCTCCATGAGGCCAACCAGAATCGAGATCGCACTTTGGCACGCTGCCGGATGCTTTTCCGCGTACGCGATATATTGCTGAAACGGCTTGGTTGCGATGTAGCGATTCGTGACCAGCCGGCCATTCATCAAAATGAAGGTCACTGCAGTACTCACGGGGCGGTCGGTGTCGAGATGTGCAGCGACAGTGGCGGTCATGTACAAGGCGCCGTTGTCTTCATACAAGCGGTTCGACGCCTCGATCTCTTTCATTTCTTCGCGCGTCGGCACATCGATGCCAAGCGTGCGCTCGACGAGTCTTTCTTCGTCCGGAGTCGGCTCGAGCAAGTCTATCCAGACCGCGTTGCTGGGAATCTGTCCGTCCGCTCCCGGCTCGATGCGAGCAAGGCCGTGCGGCTGAGGTGCGTAGATGTTCAACATGGAGCAGTCGAGCGATAACTCAGAACTGCGCCGGCGCGATCAGCCGCCGGCCTCATGAACCGCGAGTTCATCGACGATCTCGAATAGATTGGCTTCGCTGCCGGCGCTGCCGAGATCGGTGCGGTACTTTCCATTCACGATGAAGAGGGGCACCGAATCCACACGATAGCGGCGGTTCAAGAAGTCTGCGCGTTGCAGCTTGGATTCGACCGCGAACGACGAGAACGTCTTTTTGAAATCGGCGTCGCTGACACCGTGTTCGGTGAAGAACGCGGCGATCTTCTCGACCGTGTTCAGCGGATTATTGTTCACGTGTATCTCGCGAAAGATGAGCGAGTGGAGCGAATCGAGCTTGCCGAGCACTTCAGCCGTATAAAAGACTCGAGCATGGAGCCGGGTGGCCTCGTTCCACATTGCGGGAATGCGCACGAATTCGGCCTGGGTCGGTTTCTCCTTGGAACGCCACGAATCGACTGCGGGATCCAACGCGTAGCAGTGCGGACACCCGTACCAGAAGACTTCGGCGATCTCGACCTTCCCTGGCGCCACGCTCACCGGCTGCGCCGGGACGATCTTTTGATAGTTCGTGCCTTCTTTGAATCGCCCGGACGTCGGCGGTCCTTCCGGCACAGCGCCAAGCTTCAAAGCCGGCTGCACGCCCGTTGAAGCAGGCCCTGGCGGGGGCTCGTCGTCTGTTTCGCTGACGTCTTCTTCGGGCTCGCTAGCTGGGGCAGCCGCTGGCGTCTGCACCGTCTCCGAAGCCGTAATGTCGTTAGGCGTATGCGATCGTTGCTCGTTTGCCTGCGCCGGCTGATCCGCAGGCGCGGAGGCAGGTTGTTTGTGGCAACCCGCTACGATGCCGAGCATCAACAAACACGACAGCAATCTAGCCAGTCTTTTCATTGATGCCCCTTCCAGCCTTGCGGTCGTTAATGCCTAAAGTTAACGCAGCCCCTGCACGTAAGAAGCCACCGCGTCGATTTGTTCGTCCGTCATGCTCGCGGCGACGTTGCGCATCATCTGGTTCTGATCGGTCTGGCGAGTGCCGGCGCGATACGCCTTGAGCTGATTAACGACGTATGTCGCCTGTTGGCCGGCAATCGATGGATAAAGTGCCGTGGGATTACCAGCACCACGCGGACCATGACAAGCCATGCAGGCCGGCACGCCTGAATTGTTGTCGCCGCCGCGATAGATGCGCTGCCCCAGAGAAACCTTGCTCGGCTCGGTTTCGCCACCGCGACGCACTTGCTTGGAGAAATACGCAGCGAGGTCTTCGATGTCTTCGTCGCTTAACGGCTGCGCCATCGGCGTCATGAGCGGATTAGTACGCGCGCCGCTCTTGAATGCGTGCAGCTGTTTGTTGATGTAGGCGACATGCTGGCCGGCGAGACTGGGCCATTCCGGGTTGACGCTGTTGCCGTCCGCACCGTGGCAGGCAGCACAGGGCGCCGACTTCGCCTGGCCCTTTTCTGCCGAGCCTTCGGCGGCACAGAGCTGTCCGACCAACAATCCGCATGCCGCGGAGAACACCAGCATCGCCCGAAACTTCATCATTCACTCTCCGAAAAGTACCGCCCGCCGACGGTGTTTG
>DASTSB010000241.1:0-9141 GCA_035760885.1 Steroidobacteraceae bacterium
GCTCGATTTAAACATGCCCGCCATGGATGGGTTCGAGGTCATGGAGGCGATACTGCGCGATGAGGTTTGGCGATCGCTGCCGGTCATCGTGTTGACGACATCGATTGCACCGGAGGACGTCGAGCGCATGTACCGCCTGCGATGTAGTACCTACATCCGCAAGCCTCTCGAACTGCAGGGCTTTCGTAAGGCGGTACAAACGATCGTCGACTATTGGTTCAAAGTCGCGACGCTTCCGACAAGCTAGATAGATCGCGCTGCCGTGCTCGAATGAGGTGGGCATCCCGCCCTCATGCGGCGTTCAGAGGCGAGATGAGCTCCGCAGAATTGTTCTTCGGCGAATTCACACGCGTCGAAACCGGCCAGGTGATCATTTCGTCCGAAGGGTAGGACTTGAGCACGCCCCGGGCCTGCTCCGCAGTTCCGCTCAGCCACGTATCGATATCCGTGTGCTCCAGAATTGCTGGCATGCGCTGCTTGCTGTTGTGAATGTCACGCATGATCTCGTTTGCGGGCATGGTGAGAACCGCGCAACTGACGATCTTCTCGCCAGAACTTGCGATCGACTGATCCCATAAGCCGGCAAAAGCAAACGTCTCGGTCGCGGAAGGCTTGATGAAGTAGGGCTGCTTGGTCTTGCCGTCCTCCAGCAACTTCCATTCATAGAAGCCGGCGCAGGGAATGATGCATCGCTGACCGCGCTGCCACGCATCTCGCCAAGTCGGTGCCGTTTCCAAGTTCTCGACCGTGCAGTTGATGGTCGAGTACTTGGGCGGCACCCCCTTCGCCCAAAACGGAATCAAACCCCACCGCATGAGCACTGCTTCTCTGGTGCCGTCTTGCTCGCGGATGGCGCGAACCACCGGCACGAGCTGCGTCGGCGCAACGTTGTAGCTTTGCTCGTAGGCGCGTTCTTGCGCATCGGATAGGCCAAGCTGATTGTTGAGTTCCGCGCGGTACTCTCGTTGGAGTACCGCCAGTTCCGGGGAGACGTAACGTCCGCACATGGTTGGATTCTATCAGTGGAGCAGAGCAGGCCAAGCGGCTGTGTCGTCAGCTCGCGTCATTTCTGGGCGCAATGTTTCGTCCGTGTAGCAGGTTCGGCGCGGCTGCACTAGCATCGCGGCCTTCGCGAGGAGCATGCATTGTCCACACCGTCGGAGAAGCTCAACACCAAAGCGGCCGGCCTCATCGGCATCGCTGTCATGTTCAGTCGCGTCTTGGGTCTTGCACGCGAGATGGTGTTCGCGGCGCTGTTCGGTGGCGGCGTTGTCATGGACGCATTCACGATCGCATTCCGCACCCCGAATCTGTTGCGAGACCTATTCGCCGAGGGCGCCTTGTCGACAGCCTTCGTGACGACCTTCAGTCGCACGACCGCAAGCGATGGTGATCAGGCGGCATGGAAGCTTGCAAACAAGATTGGAACGCTCGCGGCCGTGTTCATGAGCGTGATCACCGTGCTCGGAATCGTGCTTGCGCCTTGGCTCATCGCGTTTCTTGCGCCGGGATTCGAAGGTGCCAAGGCGGAGCTGACCGTGTCGCTGACGCGAGTCATGTATCCATTCATCTTGTTAGTCTCGCTCGCCGCGCTAGTCATGGGCGTTTTGAATGCGAAGGACGTATTCGGCGCACCGGCGATGGCGTCGAGCTTCTTCAATATCGGCTCCATCGTGGGCGGCGTCGTGATCGGTTGGGCAATCGATCCTCGCTTTGGCCCCTCAGCGGTCTATGGCCTTGCGATCGGTACGTTGATTGGTGGTGCGCTTCAGCTCGGCTCGCAGTTGCCGTCGCTGCGGCGTGTCGGCTATGCATTCCAATTCGACTTTCGCTGGCGCGATCCGGGCGTGCGCAACGTCCTCATACTCATGGGCCCCTCGCTCATCGCGGCGAGCTCCACCCAGGTGAATGTGCTGATCAATTCGATCTTCGCATCGCAACTGGGCGACGGTCCGACGTTCTGGCTGGCGATTGCGTTCCGATTGATGCAACTGCCTCTAGGCGTGATTGGGGTTGCGCTCGGTACGGTGAGTTTGCCGCTACTCGCGAGGCTTGCCGCGAGGGGAGAGGACAACGCATTTCGAAGTGAGCTATCGCGCAGTCTTCGTCTGACATTCTTGATGAGTATCCCTGCGACGCTTGGGTTGATGATTCTCGCTGAGCCGATCATGTCGGTGCTGTATCAGCATGGAAAATTCGGTGTGCAGCAGACGGCCTCGGCAGCAGCAGCGTTGCGGTTCTATGCGATTGGGCTGTGCGGCTACGCCGCATTGAAGGTATTGGTGAATTCGTTCTACGCGCTCGGGCAGCGTCGCACTCCTATGCTCGTCAGCATGGGGGCGATCGCAATCAACTTTGTGCTGAGTTGGTTCTTTACGTTTCGGCTAGGACTGGGCCATCGCGGACTCGCCTTGTCGACAGCGTGCATCGCAAGCATCAACTTTTTGGTTCTCTACATGATCATGCGCAAGCGATTGGGAAGACTAGAAACATCGCACATGACATCGATGCTGGTGCGCATCGCGATCCCGAGTGCATTGTTGGTAGGCGTGTGTTTCGCGGGACGCTATTTGGCGCTCGACAATTGGGCGGCGCTCGCTTTGGTGCCGAAGCTCGTCGCTCTGGGGGTAACGGTCGGTCTGGCAGTGGCTGCGTTCTTTGGCGCCGCGATGGTGTTCAGAGTGGCGGAATTGAATGCGATTGCGGCCGGATTGAAGCGTCGCTTGAAAAGGGCTTAGCGCTGGATCCAGTAGCGAACGCCGCTCGATAACAGCAAATGTTCGGCCTGCGCGCCGCGCAACATCGCGAGCGTCGTGAGCGTGCCTGCTTGCGTACACGTATCGGCCAGCACGCTCACGCTGCGAGGTGCGCCTTCCACGGGCCAGCCTGTCGATGCATCGAGAATGTGTGAATAACGATGGCCATCGTGCATGACGAATCGATGCGAGTCGCCGCTCGTCGCAAGGCCGCCGCGCAGTAGAGGAATGATCTGAGTTGCAGATCCTTTTTGATCCGCATGCTCAACGCCGACGCGCCACGGCTGGCCGTCGTGGCGCACATTCCTCACGACAACATCGCCACCGAAGTTAATGAGGCAACTCAATCCGGGCGCGATGGATTCGACGGCCGCACACGCGCTGTCCACTGCGTATTCCTTGCCAATGCCGCCGAGGTCGATCTGCATGCCGGGCTGCATGCTCAATAGCGGGCGTCGCCATTCCACCTTTTGCCATCCCACTAGCTGCAAGATCGCAGCGATATCTGCTTGCGATGGCACGTGTGTTCCGCCATCGAAAGTCCAGATGCGCCGGAGTACGCCGGATGTGATGTCGAAGCGACCGTCGGAAAGTCGATGCAGCGTTGCAGCGAAGTCGAGCAGGTTAGCGGTTTCCTCATCGACGATGATGGCGCGTCCGTTGCCGGAGTTGATTTCAGCGACGATGTTGTCGTTACGGTAGCGGCTGAATTTCTGCTCGATCCGCCACGCGCACTCGGCCACGACGTGTGCGACTTGTTCCGCTAACGATGCGGGTGCCTGCTCGATTAGAACTTCGCAAGGACACGACATAGCAGTGAAGCGCGCGACCCATTGATTCGAATCGCGCGTGAGCGAGACAGGCCTGCCGCCGATCTGCGATGAGCGGGCCGCGAAATCTACAGGCCCTTCAGCCATGGCGCTATCGTCGTCCGAATCGATACCCAACTTGAAAGATCACCGCTTTCAAATCGGGCGCGTTGTCACGTTGCAATTGATTGCCAATCAAGTCGCTTTGCGAAACTTTGCCGTTTTGCTGGTAGTACTCAAGCCGCGCGTTCCATTCATTGCCTTGTGCGGTTTCGTGGCCCACCTTGAGTCCCAATGTCGCGGCCTCGAACTTGCCGAGTCGATAGTCGGCCGAAGCAAACTGCGGCAGCGGTTGCCCATCGATCAAATCGAACCGATAGAAGTCTGCGGCAGTCTGCGTGTAATAACGCATGTGAGGTTCGACGAAGTAACCGCCGCTCAGCGGCCAACGAAATCTGCCGTCGATCGTCTCGGAGTTAATGCCCCAATCGTCGGTCATGTATCTCACTCCGACTTCGAGCACTTGCTTGCCGAAAGCGTGCTTGAGTTCGCCGTACACACTCTGTTTGGTGCGCGTATCCGGTCGGTTCTCATACAAGTACATACCTGATGGACCTTCTCCGGACGGCAGCCGAGTGATCGTATCGCCCGTAACTGGGTCGACCACGCTGAGTACCTTGTACGGATCGTTGAGATAGCCGCTGGATTGGCTGTACGAATAGTTCAATCGCAGGACCGTCGTGCGGTTCAAGACCTGAGAGAAGCCGAACAACAGATCGACGACGTTCTTCTTATCGTTGCCGAGTTTGTTGCTGTTGTCTCCCACATCGAGCATCTGTGATAGACCGATCGGTGCCCCGCCGACAGGGCTGATCGAGTCATTCGAGTATGCGATCCCGACGCTCAGCGTCGTGTTGCGCTTATTGAAATCTCGAGCGATCGAAACATCGCCGCCCAAATGTTGATAGTCGAACTCGGTCGAGAAGCCGAGTCCAGCTGAGAACGAATAGAGTTCGGCGAAAGGTTGACTCCACGATGCGTTCATTGCGAAACGCGTGTCGTGGAAAGTGTCATCCAACGGAATTTCGTTTGCCGCAGTCGCGTACGTCGCTCTGCCCGACGGGCTGGTGAACGTCTGGGGAGTGCCGGTTGCAATTGCACCGTTAGCCGAAGCGCCGGTAAGCGTGTCCGCAGTGATCGATAAGTTGAGTGCGCGCTCATCTTCGAACTTGCGTGTCGCGTCCACCCGAGCACTAACATCTTGCACGCGGCTTTTGTCTTCACCGTAGTACAACAACGCGGAATCGACATTCCACGAGTCGGCTTCGCTCGCATGCGCAGCGCCTGAGCCTAGCAGTGCGCAAGTCGCCGCGGCCAACAGCCTATTCAGATCGCTTTGATCGCTCATTACTGATCTCAATTGCAGCCGCAGCCGCCGCCGCCAAACCCGCGTCCGCCACTGGACGCTTCTTTGCTGAAATAAATGTGATCGTCGATTGCCGCATCCATGGGGGCCGCATCGAGAGACATTTCCGGCCGCGCCAACACGTCGCGCTGCCAGGGTTGCACGCCGACGTGAGCACAGCCCGAAAGTGCCAATACACAAAGAAAAATGATTCGCTTCACTTTTGCATCTCCGAAACTCGTTGCTGTGGCCGACTCGCTGCCAGTGCTCGTTCTAGTTCCGCTTCGCGATCGGCGCGCCCGCTGTTCTTGAAGCCGACGTGCGTCGCGATTACCTGCCCTTCGGGATCTAAAATGAACGTGCTCGGCATGCCGGCGACTTGATACTTGGTTGCGAGCGATCCTGCGGGGTCATAGACGACTGGAAAATTCGCGGGCACTTCTTTTAAGAATCGATCTGCATCGCTGCGTTCGCGATCGACGTTGATCCCGAGCACCACTAGGCCCTTATCGCGATATTTCTGTGCAATCGAATTCAACCAAGGGAACGATTGGCGGCAAGGCCCGCACCACGATGCCCAAAAATCGACGACGACAACCTTGCCTCGGTACTGCTCCAGTGCTGGAGGCGCATCTGCGTTAGAGGCTGCAGTTGCAAACAGCAACGCGCAGGCAAGCAAGCGCGTGAAGACGGCGGTGGTCATTCTCATGCGTGAATAGATACGAGCCGGTGATGTCTGCAGCGTTGGACGCGGCTCAATCGCGAGATCAATCGTGAGTAACGAGTTGCATTCCGCTCGTGACGCGGACGTAAGAGAAAGACTGAGGCGCGTTGCTTCGGCTTCATTGCCGAAGGGTGCTTCGCGAGATCTGATGTTTTAAGAGAAGGCGGGTCCGGGCGGGGAGATGCGGCTCAGAGAAGTGAGCCGAGAAGACCGCAGAACGCGGTCTTCTCAATTTATGATGAGCAGTTAGCGCGTGCCAGTCAGGCTTTCCATCATCAAACCGGTTCCACCCTTGGAGACGTGAGCGACGATGGCTGTGCGTCGATGAATCTTGGTCACCACGCCAAGATTAATCGCGAAAGCGAGATGAACGGTGGCCCCTTTTCTCAGGCCTAAGTTTTCCGTTTCGATGAAGACGCCGTTTGCACTTAAGTTGCGTGCACGGCATAGCTTGCCGGGACGGCCAGGAACGGAAACGTAAACTGCGGTACGCGCGCGATGACGTGTATGGAGACGACGCTCCATGCTCAACCCCTTTAATGATTGTTCAATGGATTTGCAGTCATGGTTCGTGCGCGCGCATCAGCGCGGCTCGTGGTGAGCATTATGCCGTGACGTACGTCGCATGCGAAGTCGTTTTATGAGACGTTATGTCGTGAAACGACGTGCCAGACGCATTTGAGTTGGAATGAACCCAAAACACTTTGCGATCAGAGCGCGTAATACTCACAACGTTGTAAAAAAGATCCGCAGAACTGTCGAGAATCTCGACACCTACCACTATTGAGCCAGACCTTGAGCAAGACACAACAAGCGCAGTTGCCGATCGGCGTATTCGATTCGGGAGTAGGTGGGTTGACGGTCTTAAGAGCGTTGCGCTCTCAACTGCCACGCGAAGAATTCATCTATCTCGGCGACACCGCGCGTTTGCCGTATGGCACCAAGAGCGCTGCAAGCGTTGAGCGCTATTCCATTCAAGCTGCGCAGTTCTTGATCGGGCGCGGTATCAAATGTCTGGTCGTCGCGTGCAATACAGCATCTGCGGTTGCGCTGGATGCACTGCGATCTGCATTCGCGCCAGTGCCCGTGATCGGCGTGGTGGAACCCGGTGCGGCAGCGGCATGTGCGGAATCGCGGACCGGTCACATCGCAGTATTGGCCACCGAGGGAACCGTTCAAGGAGGCGCCTATCAGCGGGCGATCGCGAGTCGGAGGCCCGATGCGGTGGTTCGTGCTCAACCATGTTCGCTCTTTGTCGCGTTGGCCGAGGAGGGGTGGAACGAAGGTCCGATCGCCGAGTCGATTGCGCGACGCTATTTGAGCGACATCTTGAAAGACGAGCAGATCGATACCCTTCTGCTCGGATGCACTCATTTTCCGGTGCTCACGTCCGCACTCGCCCATGTGGTGGGCAGCGCAATCCACATCGTCGATTCCGCGCGCACCACCGCGAACATGTTGGCCCGGGAGCTACGTTCCCAATCTCTTTTAAGTGGGAGGCCGATCGCAAGTCCGCCGAAACTCATGGCCACGGATGGGCCGGAGCGATTTGCTCGAGTCGGCAGTCGTTTCCTTGGCGAGAGCTTTACCGCCGATCAGGTTGAACTGGTCGACTTGGGAAGACCCTAAGCTATAGCGTCGGCGCCATTCCTTTCCTTCGTTCGCCTCTCAGCGCTGGTTGCCGACGGAGCTTCTACCTGTGTTCGCCACTTCTGCGTAGCACTCGAAGCGATTTCGTCCGCATAGCTTCGCGGCATAGAGTGCGTGATCCGCAGCTTCCAACAACGCAAGGGTGCTGGGGAATCGCTGCTTTACAGTGTGCGTTGCAACGCCGATGGATGCCGTGATGCGTATGTCGTGGTCGGTGTCGCCATGATTGGTCGTGGCCAGTGCATGCAGCATACGCTGCGCGACCTGCTTAGCGACTTCCGCGTCCGCACCAGGCAGCACGACCATGAACTCTTCGCCGCTGAAGCGAGCGACTAGATCGCTGCCGCGTACACAGGCTTGCAGCTTCTGGGCACAGCTTTGCAGGGCGTGATCGCCCAGCTTCATCCCGTATTTTTCGTTGACATAGCGGAAGTGGTCGAGGTCGACATGGGCAATGCTCAGATCGCGACCAAAGACCACCGCTTGAGTGAATTCGCGGTCGAGCAGGCGATCCAACCACGGCCGATTCAGTACCCCAGTGAGCGGATCGCGGCGGCTCGAGTCTTCTGCTTCCTCGGTTCGCGTCAGGAGGACGCTAGTCGTCGCTTGCAACGTGCTCACTTCCTGCAACGCGTGCAGGTTGCGAACAGCGAGCAGTTCGCGCGCCTCCGCCAGCAGGTTCTCCGCGCCGTCCGGATCCATGATGCTGGTTTCGTACAGCGCCTCGGTTTCTGGGATGAGCGAGAGAATTCTCGTTACCACTTCATTGAATGCTTCGTGGCTCATGCCAAGGAGAGAGTGGGCGCGCTTCGCAAGATCGCCGACTGCCGTGCCTCGGTCGGCCGCCAAGACGGCTTCGGCAAGGTCGCTGCCAAGAGCCACGCAACGGGCGAATCTGCCGTCCTCGGTTGTCGCGCTCAGGGTCTGAGGCTCGTGGCTGAACTCCACTGCGCGGCAAATCCGCTCGGGCAAATTCCAGGTCTTCAGCAGCATCGCCGAGTAAGGCGCATGATCGCGGCCCAGATGCTGGACTTCATAGGCGACCCAGTCGGCATGCGTCGCTGGCTGTTTCAGCTTGCTATAAAAATCGCGGGACGCACGATCGATTGCGAGTACGGCCATGTCCTGGAGGAGTGCCGCCAGGAAGATGTCCTCTGCTTGAGTGATCTTGGATGCTTCGCCGAACGCCCGGGCAGCCGTGGCGGCCAAGAGCGAGCGGCGCCAAAACCGCGGGTAGTCGATTCCTGCAGCCCTCAGAGCGCGCATCGAGGAGACTAAAGAGAAGCTCAGGGCCAACGTGAGAGCGGCATTCAACCCAATGATCACCAGCGCTTGCCGCAGGTTAGTGCTCGGGCGTCGCTGAGCGTAGAAGGCCGAGTTGGCGATCCTCAGGATCTTGGCTGTCATCGCCGGATCGCGGCCGACCGCTTGCGCAACTTTGGACATTTCGATGTCCGGATCGCGGGCAAGCGCGATGATTTCCGTTGCCACCGCGGAGGGGCTCGGGAAATCGATTTGCGCCTTCAGGCGGTTTTCAAAGTCTTGAAGCTGCATCGAAGGTCTAGGTAATGGCTTACAGCGGGCAGATTTCGAGTTCCGTCCGGTGTATCGGCGGGCGGCGACCTGACTTAAGCGACCGCTGCGGTGCGGAAGGTGAGGAAATCGTGCCAAGTTGCGGTTGACACTCCATACCTCGGCGAAGAGAATGCGCGGCTCTTATGTCCGCGGAGGGGTACCCAAGCGGCCAACGGGGGCAGACTGTAAATCTGCTGGCTTATGCCTTCGTAGGTTCGAATC
>DASTSB010000242.1:0-4432 GCA_035760885.1 Steroidobacteraceae bacterium
GATGATGGCCGACAACATCGAGCACGTCATCAGCTACTGGGTCATCTTCAATAAGTTTCATTCGGCGGCGCTCGGTGGCTTCGCCGTCGTCGCTCATTGGTTGCCGTACTTACTGTTTTCGATTCACGCCGGTGCGCTTACTGAGCGATTCGATGCGCGTCGAGTGATCCAATGCGGCATGTTGATGTTCATGGGCGTGTCGATCTCGTGGGGTGTGCTCTTCGCAACCGACACGATTCAAATGTGGCATGCGATGGTGCTGCTGGTCGTGCATGGAATTGCAGGCGTGTTGTGGAGCCCGGCATCGCAAGTGCTGCTCTATCACGTCGTGCCGATGGATCATTTGCCGAGCGCGGTTCGCCTCAACGCAACCGCGCGACAACTCGGGATGCTGGCGGGGCCTGCTGTCGGTGGTGCAATCCTTCTAGTTCTCGGTCCCGTGTATGGGATTTTCTTCAACGCGCTGCTGTATCTGCCCACGATTCTGTGGCTGTGGAAAGCGCCGTATGATCCCTCGGCGACGCCGCGCACTCGGGCACTCTTGGGATTCAGAGATATCGCGGCGACACTGAAACAGATTGTTGGCCACCGCACCTTGGCGTCGATGATCTTGTTAGCCGGCGCCGCATCGCTGTTCGTAGGCAATGCCTATCAAGCGCAGATGCCTGGTTTCGCGCATGCGCTAGGTCAAAACCGCGCTGACTTTTTCTACAGCATGCTTCTGGGTGCAGATGCCGCAGGCGCGCTCACTGCCGGATTGATTTTGGAAAGCCGCGGTCTGCTACAACCGCGCGCGAGGACGGCGTTCGTTCTGGCAATGGTGTGGTGCTGCGCGTTGGCGGGATTCGCCATGTCGCCGTTTTACGCGCTGGCGCTGGTACTGCTGTTTGCCGCGGGCTTTTCCGAGCTTTCTTTCAACTCAATGGCCCAGACGCTGGTGCAACTGAATGCACCTCAGGACATCCGGGGCCGAGTCATTGGCGTGTTCACCATGTCGGCGATGGGACTGCGTACGTTCAGCGGCGTGACCGTTGGGTTGATGGGCAGCCTCATCGGCATCCATGCGTCTCTGGCGGTGAGTGCTGCGGCGCTGCTTACGCTTAGCCTGACGCTGTTGTTGGTTTCTCGCGCCGCTCCGCGGCGCGCAGCACAAGAGATGAGTTGAGTGGCCGCAGAGAACGCAAAAAAGAATATCAAAGGTTGTTCGCTACCAATTCGCCTGAAGACGCAACTCGCCGGGATGAGACAGCGGTCAGCCGATCAGAGCGCTGAATCAGACTGATGTTGAGTCATATTTTTCTTTTCTGCGCTCTCTGTGGCTAATCATTCCTATTCTTTCATGGTGCAATGATCTTGGCAGCGACATCGACAGTCGCTTCGCGTCCGCCTTCGGCGAATGCGGGCGCTGCGATCGTGCCTTGCGCATCTGCCGTTACGGCAATCGGTGAGCTCCAGTTGCCGTTGCGAGGATCGAACCAGGTCCATTGATATTTTGCGCGCGGGCTGAAGCCTTTGAGCTGAGGGCTTAACGCTTTGCTCTCGAAGTAAGCCAGGGCGAAGTTCTTATCCGCAGTGCGCATCAAGAATGACCAGCCATCCAATCCGGTATCCGACGGGTTTGCCGAATGGCGGGTCGAGACATCATTCGACGCAAGTTGCAGTTGTTGATACCGCGCGCCCTCGGAGAGCACGAACTTCTTCAGGTACTGCATCTGTGAACCCGATCGATATTTGAGCGCGGTCCAGATGTGCGGCCGCCATCCGGCAGGTTCGCCCGTACTTGTCACATCGTACGCAGCGGTGCCGTGTACGTGGCCGGCCAATCCGCCCGATAGCACTGATCCATACATCATCGCGCGCGAGAAATAATTATCGCGGTCGGAATTTTCTTCCGGGGTTTCGCCGCCGGGACGATTGATGGCGTGATTCCAGCCCGTGTAGTACGGCTCCAAGTTCGCGGCGGGGTAGGCGGGTTGAAGCTTGAACAACTCTTCGATCGACGCATAGATCGCGTGATTGCGCGGATTGTTGCCGACCGTGTGCATCGTGAGCCACGGTGCGTGATCGCCGTGTCCGAAGCGCTGATAGGTCGAGCTATCGATCAGCGTCGTATACGGTTGTCCGAAAGGCAGTGGACCGTACTTCTTTAAGTGATAAGTCAGCGCCGCGTTGAATTCATCCGCGGTCAAGCTGAAATTCTCCGGGATCCAATCCAGATGGATCCCGCTGAAGATCATGTTGTATGCGCCGTAGCGCGCAATCATGTACTGAACGAACCGCGCATAAGATTCGTTGAAGTTGAAGTACGCCTTCCATGACGGCGCGTTGTCGCGCCGAATGGTTTCCAAGAAGGGCACGAATCCTTCGTTGGAGAGGTGTCGCATCTTGCGATCCAGGCTGCGGAAGTAGGCCGGATTGATACGGTCGAAGTTGGCGAGACCTTCACGATCGGCGAAAACTTCGAACGGGCGATTGCCGAACTCATCGTGCATGTCCTTGCCGGTGGTCGTCGCGCCATCGTCGGTCGAGATCTTTGCGTTCGGCGCCCAGTACCCGAATTTTTCCCAAGCGTTGCGCAAATAGACGCCGTCTTTGTTTGCGTATGTGGCGCCGTGTTCGTCGGCAGCCCAATTCGGAAACGCGGCAATGAACGAAATGGAATTGAAGCCTTGGCGTTTGCGGTAGCCGACGGCTTCTTCGAAGCTGATGCCTTCGGCTGGCACGTAATCGTCGGCGGCACTGATGCCTTTGTAAGGCAGTCGCCAAGTGGATGCGGCAAGCCAGGTATCGCCGACCAGAAAGAACGGTGTGCCATCGGCGTACTGCAGCGCGTGTCCGTTCGGCGTTGCATGCACGAATCCGCGCCGATTGGGATTGGCATTCAGTTCATCATCAGTCCATGCAACGGCCTTCAGCGTTCCGCCACCGGACAGACCGCTGTCATCGGGATGATTCGATCCTACTTTCCATTTCCAATCGCCGGGTGCCGTGGTCACGAATCGCACTTTGAACGTGCGATCGCCGTCCCAGAAGCCATACACGCGATGATTGAAGTTGGGCCCGCTGAGCTCGATCCAACAATCGACGTCCGCGTAAGGGTTCGCGTATTCGCGACTCGCCTTCAGCGTGATCTCCTGCGTCTCCCACACGTGAACCTCGCCAGAATTCAAGCGTGCGGCGAACAGCGATGGCGAGAACGCAAGGACGAGTAGGAGAAAAATCGGCAATCGTGCAACACGCATCATGAAGGCTCGGGTCAGACAACGGAGTGCGAAGACTAATCGGCTGCGTGCGCCGCGCAAAGAGGGAAACGACAGGAAGAGGCGAGCGCTCCGCGCAGGAAAGCCGTCGGCAAGGTAGCCGCGCGGAGAAGAAAGAGCGCGGCAGGCAAGCTGACATTCGTCAGCAAGCCAGAACACCGAGCTGCGGTGCGGCTCGTGCTTCGATCCGGCTATCAACCGACAACGGTCAACTGCCAACGCTCAACTGAGAACCGTGCAGACAGCCCCTAGTCCTCAAGTGGCGGCCCTGCACCACACACCGCGCAGCGCACACTTCACACGTTCTTGCCGTCAGTCGCCAACGGTCAACTGAACACAGGGAACAACCAACGGCGCAGCGAGTACACCTCGCCCCTTGTGGGCCCTTGTGGGAGAGGTCGCGCGTAGCGCGGGAGAGGGCAGTTCGTGGTTCCTGGGTCGATCTGGCCGTCAACGGTCAACCGTCAACTGACAACCGCGAAGCATGAAGCAAGAACACCTCGCCCCTTGTGGGAGAGGTCGCGCGTAGCGCGGGAGAGGGGTAGTTCGTGGATCGGCCGCTCTCGGCATCCTGCCTTCGCGCGGCATTGGCGCATCCCGTGCGGCATGGATCGAGTTCGTGGGTCGGGGAAGGTGGATGCGGTGCGTGAATCGCGGATCGCTCTGACCGTCAACCCTCAACGGACAACTGACAACTCTCGTCGTCTGCATATAAACTGTGCATATCAATATGCACAGTGGCTTTGTCCTCTCTCAGACCGATCCGCGCCCCATGTATCTACAAATCATGGAGCAAGTCCGCCAGCGCATTGCCATCGGCGATTGGCAGCCGGGGCGGGAGCTGCCGTCCATTCGTGGACTGGCCGCCGGATTGAACATCAGTGTGATCACGATCAAGCGAGCCTATGAAGAACTCGAATCCGCAGGTCTCATCGAGACGCATCATGGCAGAGGATCGTTTGTCGCCAAACGGCCGGTAGTCAGCACGAACGTGCATCTGGAGCAGCTCGATGAGCACCTCGCCGCTGCCACACAGTTGGCGGTGATCGTCGGATTGGATGAGGATGATTTGATCAGGCGCTTGCGGAAGGCACAGAGGAACTTGGGGAAGAAGGCATGAGCAAGACCATTTCGATGCGTCACGTCTCCAAGGCGTTTCGCTTCTTTCAATT
>DASTSB010000243.1:0-6084 GCA_035760885.1 Steroidobacteraceae bacterium
TGGCGTCGTGCCGCGTAACGATGCAGGACAAGTCGACGAATTGCTCCAGGCGCTGCCCTACTCAGCAGATTCCGCGGTCTCTGTCGAAGGTAGCAACGTGTCATTGCGCCAAGCGTTGATCGAACGCTTCGACATCGGCCCGGTGAGCCGCACGCTGGTCGAGAAGTACGCATCGCATACGTCCAACACGACGCTGGCCGCTCTGCTCGCACCCGAGAATACGGATGCCTTGGCCAAGTTCATTCAAGGGCATGATCTCGTCGATCTGATCAAAGCCTATCCACTCGCTCAGACCGATCCGGAACAGTTTGTACGCTTGCTGCGCCCGTTGGCGCCGCGTTTGTATTCGATCGCTTCGAGCCAACGAGCGACTCCGGATGAGGTCCATCTCACTGTCGGGCTTGCCACATTCGAGGCGCGCGGCAAGTTGCGATTCGGCGTCGTATCGAAGCAGCTCGCGGATGCGCAGGGCGACGACGCAACGCTGCCGCTCTATCTGCATCGCAATCCGAATTTCCGATTGCCGGCGAACGCAGATGCACCGGTGATCATGATCGGGCCAGGGACCGGCATTGCGCCCTTTAGAGGGTTCATCGCAGAGCGCGACACAACCGGTTCACGTGGGCGCAACTGGCTGTTCTTCGGCGAGCGCAGCTTCTTGAGCGACTTCCTGTATCAAACAGAATGGCTCGACTACCGCAAGCGTGGCGTGCTCACCCGCATGGACGTTGCCTTCTCGCGCGACCAGGCCCAAAAGATCTACGTCCAACATCGCATGTTGGAACGTGGCGCAGAGTTATATGACTGGATCCAGAACGGCGCCTACATCTACGTCTGCGGCGATGCTTCACGCATGGCTGCCGACGTGCAGCGCGCACTCATCGAGATCATTCAGCAGCACGGCAACCGTTCCGCCGAACAAGCCGAAGAGCAGCTGATGGAATTGCAACGTGCGCGGCGCTATCAAAGAGACGTGTATTGATGAGTGTTGAAGTCACTTTGGATCGAACCGCCGACCTCTCTCGACCGTTAAGCGAACTGCACGACAACGAACAACTCAAGTTCGACAGTCGCTACCTGCGCGGCACGTTGCGGGACACATTGATCGATCCGCTCACGGGCGCGATCACCGATGACGACACCAAGCTGCTGAAGTTCTTCGGCATCTATCAGCAAGACGATCGCGACGAGCGCGATGATCGGCGTCGCGCCAAGCTCGAGCCGCACTATCAGTTCATGGTACGCGTGCGATTGCCGGGAGGCGTGCTTTCACCTCAGCAATGGCTCGCGCTCGATGCGGCCGCGTGCGCCACGGCCAATGGCACGCTGCGTCTCACGACTCGTCAGACTTTCCAATTTCATGGCGTACTGAAGCGAAATCTACGGCGCCACGTTCAGAGTCTCGTTGCGGCGGGGCTCGACACCATCGCCGCGTGTGGCGATGACAATCGCAACGTGATCTCCACGGCCAATCCGCTGTTCTCGCAGGCGCATGCTGAAGTGAGCACGCTCGCAAGGAATATCAGCGCGCATTTGATGCCACGTACCGGCGGCTACCGCGAAGTGCTTCTCGAGCAAGGTCCGGCCGTGCCCGAAGGCACCGACGAAGAACCTATGTATGGCCGCACGTACTTGCCTCGCAAGTTCAAGATCGCCATTGCGGTTCCGCCATCGAATGACATCGATGTGTTCGCTCACGACTTGGGATTCGTTGCGGTTGTCGATGCTGGCCGGATCGTCGGTTACAACGTATTCGTCGGCGGTGGCATGGGCATGACTCACAAGGTGCCTGCGACGTATCCGCGGCTGAGTGAGTCTGCTGGGTTCTGTACGCCGGAAGATGTGATTGCCGTGGCTGAGCATACGATGTGCATCCAACGCGACTATGGCAATCGCAAAGATCGCGCCCATGCACGGTTCAAATACACGATCGAAGATCGCGGTGTGAAATGGTTCCGCGAAGAACTTGCGCGACGACTCGGCAAGCCGCTCGAGCCCGCAAGAGAGTATTTCTTTGCGAGCTCAGGCGACCGGCTCGGATGGCATCAGGGACAAGGCGCTCTTTGGCATTACACGCTGTTCGTAGAGAACGGCCGCGTCGCGGATTTTCCGAACCGGAAGATCATGAGCGGATTGCGTGCGATTGCGCAGGTGCATAGCGGTGCGTTCTCGCTCACGACTAATCAGAATGTGATCATCGCCGGTGTAACCGAAGCAGATCGCCCGAAGATCGATGCGCTGCTTGCGGAATACGGGCTTTACAACGATGTCACTGCGACGGGATTGAGGCAGAACTCGATGGCGTGCGTCGCGCTGCCAACGTGTGGTCTGGCGATGGCCGAGAGCGAACGCTACTTGCCCGAATTGGTCGGCAAGATCGATCAGATCGTTCGTTCGGTCGGTCTGGAACATCAGCCGATCAACATTCGCATGAGCGGCTGCCCGAACGGTTGCTCGCGACCCTTCCTTGCAGAGATCGCATTGGTCGGCAAAGCACCGGGAAAGTACAACCTGTACCTCGGTGCGAGCGGCAATGGCGATCGTTTGAACGCTCTATATAAGGAGAACATCGGCGAAGCGGAAATCCTGAATTCGCTGTGCGAATTGCTCACCCGGTATTCAAAAGAGCGCGAAGCGGATGAACGCTTCGGCGATTTTGTGGTTCGCAAATCCATCGTGCGCGCCATGCTGCATGGACGGGATTTTCAGCGCTGACCGTCAAAGAAGAAGAGTTTCACACGGAGAACACCGAGGGAAGAAAGGGATACCCACAAGAAGCAAAATTCAGATCGTGGGACGCACGGAACACAAATTTCGAAACACAACGCATCTCGATGCGAGAGTGTCACGTCACCCGTCACCCGTCCTCACCGGTAACTACACTCTCAGGATTTTCTCCATCGGCTTGCCTTTCGAGAGTTCGTCGATCAGCTTGTCGAGATAGCGAATCTTTCGCATCAACGGATCTTCGATGTTTTCGACTCGGATCCCACACACCACTCCTTTGATGAGCGAAGAGTTGGGATGGATCGACGGTGCTTCGGCAAAGAAGGTCTCGAAATCGATTTCTTTTTTCAGTTGTTGACGCAGTTGCGTTTGATCGTAGCCCGTTAGCCAGCAGATGATTTGATCGACCTCTTCCTTCGTGCGGTTCTTGCGCTCCGCTTTTTGTACATAGAGCGGATAGACGCTCGCGAAGGACGTCGTGAAGATCGCTTCCTTTGGACACCCATCAAAAGATCGCTTCCTTTGGACACCCATAGATCGCTTCCTTTGGACACCCATCAATTTGCGCGCTGCGTCCAACCATCTTCTGGACACCCATGAATCGCGCTTCCTTTTGGACACCCATCAATTTTCGTGCTGCGTCCAACGGACGCTTCCTTTTGGACACCCATCAATTCGCTTCCTTTTGGACACCCATCAATTTGCGCGCTGCGTCCCGCTTCCTTTTGGACACCCATCAATTTGCGTGCTGCGTCCAACCATCTTCTCGCACGCTTCCTTTTGGACACCCATCAATTTGCGCGCTGCGTCCAACCATCTTCTGGACACCCATGAATCGCGCTTCCTTTTGGACACCCATCAATTTGCGCGCTGCGTCCAACCATCTTCTGGACACCCATGAATCGGAGAAGATCGCAGGCGTTTGCGCTATCGATGGACGAGCGCGTGGGTGCCGAGACCAGAGCGAGGTTCAGGGCGGAACGAGCGCCTTACCGGTGAGGATCCCCTGGTTGGGTGTCCAAGAGTCGCCGTCCCAAGAGTCGCCGGTTGAAGCGGATCCGGCAAGAGAATCGCCAGTGCAGGAACAGTCCGCGGGAGCTTATTCGTGGGTCCCTTCCACCTCGCGATTCTTTCGTGCTCCTTCCTCTTGTTCGATCTGAGACTGCGGGGGCGGCGGTGGCATGCGACCGCTGCTGAGAAACAGCAGCGCCCAGGCGAAGCCGCCAGAAGGGCTCCGTCGCGATGGGGCGTCACGCGATTTTCGCGCTACAAATAGGACGAATGCGATCAAGCCGATGCAGCCGATTGCAAGTAGTACGTTGGACGTCACGGTCATGTTATGAACCTAATTGAAGCGCGCGCGGCACCTTAGGGGTGACAGCGCACTTACAAGCCTCGTCCCAATGATGGTTGCTGTTCGGGACACGATATTTGGAGAGCACGCACGTTATGCCGAGCGATGTGAGCCAGTCGCAGATTTCCGTACCCTCTAAATCCATCGCGAGCATCTTGAAACCTCCGCCCGGGAACACGATCACTGCAACGCGAGCCGTTTGGCTTTTGGGCGCATAGACAGTCATGGTCGGCTGACTGACATCGTTGACTCTCGGCCACCACTCACCGTCGTCTAGCGGTCCCACGGTTTCAGGCTTCGGATTTGCTATTGCATCCGGTACTGCGCCCGGCCAGATACGCTCCTGAGCGTGGCCTGCGGATGGTTGCCAAATGTCCGCTAGCACAGGAAAGCTCGCTATGCATGTCAAAGCCGCCAACGTAATCGTGATCAGTGTGCGCACACCCAGGTCCTCAGTCGGGAGTCGAACGTGTATGCGCAAAGGCAGAGCGCACTTGCTCAATGAATCGCTGCCACACATCGTTCGGGATCCAAACCTCGCGCATCGGGAAGGTCGCTTCGTCCTCTTCTTCACCTAGGACAAGCTTTCGGTAGAGATACACGAACGCCGACACTCGCATGTTTTTCGCGCAATGGACCCACACCTTGCGACCTCGAAACGAATTGAGGACACCCACGAACTGCTGGAACTGGTCAGACCTAGGACTTTCCCACTCGACAGGAATGTGAACGTAAGCAATTCCCTCCCCCGTGACGAGTTCCGCCTCTCCTGGCAGTGCATTGCTAGAAGTGGGCAGCGCGAGGTTGATGACGAGTTCTATGCCCAAACCAGAAAGAGACTCGATGTCTCGTGCGGACAGCTGCCCCGATGACCAAAGCCAATCGAAAACTTGATGAGTATTCTCAGCGTCCATATCGCGTCACCCTCTAAACCGGTCGGCACCGCAGCCCACAAAGCGCTCAGACTCCCCCTCGACCATCGCCAGCTCCCTTTCCGTCCGGACACCCATCGATTGCCCTCATTGGCTCAGCCTCCGTCAGCACCTTCCTTTGGACATCCACTGATTTTAAGCATTCAAGGGTTTCGCGCTCGCAATGCTGAATAGTAGAACGCTATCGGCCGCAAACAGCGCCACCGGAACGTCGCCGCTGACCTGATCTTTGCTTTGTGGCGTTCGCAGGCCAGAGCTTGCAGTCAGTCTTTACTAAGATATTCGAGCGAAGAAAGTCGCGGCTCAGTGCGCGTACATGCGCCTTGATCGATTCATGCCGCGAACCCAGGCCTGACCTAGCGTTGCGGCATGTAGGCGCATGACATCGAGCTTGCCCATTGCACGGCCAAGGATCGTGCCTTTGCGAGCCATCGCGAGTTGCCAGACTTCGGCATCGATGCTCAGGCGTGAAAGGATCGGCGGGAGGGCTGCATCGATGTGTCCGCGCTTGCCTTCTCGGATGTAGCGTCCACTCCAGTCAACGAGTTGCAGATAGTCTGAGGCGGTGTACGGAATCCCGGTCTTCTTGTTATGGCTTTGGTCAGCAAATCGTCGCAGGCGTATGCGACGTTCATCGGCTGGTTTGGGTGAGCTTGTGGCAGTGCTTTCGCGGATGCGCTGGTAGATGGAGGTGAATTCTGAGTCTTCGGGTGTTTTGGCAATGCCGGCACGGATGGGATTGAGATCCACGTAGGCCATTGCCGTGAGGATGCCCGCTTCGTCCAAGAGTGCCTGGGATTTGAAGCGGCCCTCCCAGAAGCGGCCGGTGCAGTCGTCCTCGGCGTTGGCTCGTCGAGCCAAATATTCGTTCAATTGACGTGACCGCCATGGATGGCGGAAACACTGGAAACGCAGGAGCGGTTTTCAGTGCATGAACCAGCTGATGTCGAACAGCCGCTCGCGCCAGGTCGCGATGATTCTCTCGGCTTCCTCACGCTCAGCGGGCGAAACGTCGGGTGAGAGGTAACGCTGAATCAGGGGCGGCTGTTGATGCAATTGGCTCCAGCGATG
>DASTSB010000244.1:0-4868 GCA_035760885.1 Steroidobacteraceae bacterium
AGCTCCAGCGCATGAATATGTGCGACGCAATTCTCGAACGCTCGACACACGACGCGGGCGGGGCGGTGAATAACCGCTCCGCCTTCGGTGTCTCTGGACCTCGGATTTCCCGAGGTCTAAAGGCGTTCGCGATTGCAATGATCTGGTTCGCAATCGCGCATTCTGCTTTCGCCGCGACGCCTTCGGGCACACTGATTCAGAACAGCGCGAGTCTCACGTTCCTCGATGGCAGCGCACAGCAACGTACCATCGTGAGCAACGCGGTAACGGCGCAAGTCGTGCCTCTGCCGTCGACCTCGAGCGTCTCGCTCATGCGCACCACGCTCGGGGACAGTTCAGAGCAGGCCACGGCGGGCCCGACGCAATGCCAATCCAACAACGGAATGATTTCGCTTGCCGACCCCGTCGTGAGCGGCGGCGGTAAGTTGGATCCTCTGAAGCCGATCGCACTGGCTACAACCACGATGCTGCATGGTGGCGATGCGGCGTTCGTGCAAGTGAAGGATGCGGATCAAAATCGCGATGCCAACGTGATCGATACGGTGAAACTGCAGCTCACGACTGCAGCAGGCGATCGCGAGATCGTTCAGCTTTCCGAAACAGGGTTAGATACAGGCGAATTCGTCGGTTACATCCAGACCAGTGCGAAGACCGCAGTCATCGGCGATTGCGTGCTGGAGGTCGAGCGCAATGCCGAAATCAATTCTGTGTACGTCGATCCGCAAGACTCGCGCGATGCAAGCAGAGCGAGTGCGTTGGTGGATCCATTCGGCTTGGTGTTCGATTCGCAAACCGGGCAAGCAGTGAACGGTGCGCGAGTTCGCCTACTCGATGCGACGACCGGATTGCCCGCGGAAGTCTTTGGCGATGACGGTGTGAGCCGCTATCCAGCCGAAGTGCTCACAGGCTCGCCCGTCACCGACGCGGGTGGCGCGGTTTACACGTTACCCGCTGGCGTTTTCCGATTTCCGCTCGTGACGCCCGGCAACTATCGAGTCGAAGTCGATCCGCCCGCGGGACGTGCATTCCCGTCGAAGAAGAGCACAACGGAGCTCGCGCAACTTTCGGGTGGCCCGTTCCGGTTGAACGATGCCTCGTTCGGTGCGGCCTTCGTGGCGAACGCACCCTCGATCGCATTGGACATCCCGGTCGACACCGCCGCCACGCAACTGTTCATGCAGAAGAGCACGGCCACCACCGTCGCAAGTGTCGGTGACTTCGTTCAGTACACACTGCTGATCGAGAACACTGCCACGAGCGGGGCAATCGCTTCGGTGCGTGCGGTGGATCATTTGCCGCTCGGTGCGCGCTATCGCGAGGGCTCGACGCGCATCGACGGCGTGAAAGGGGCCGATCCACAAATTTCGGCTGACGGTCAGACGCTCACATTTGCGACGCCGGCATTGCGAGCAGGACAGCGCCGCGAGATCCGCTATGTCGTCGAGATCACCGCGGGTGCTCACGGCAAGCAGTTAGTGAATCACGCTCACGCGCTGGGTCCCGACGATGTTGCCTCCAACGATGCGCAGGCGATCATCCAACTTCGCGACGAATTGTTTCGCGAGCGCGCAATTCTCATGGGTCGTGTCGTTGAGGGAGATTGCCAGACGTCGACGCAGAACCTGAAAGGCATCGACGGAGTGCGTGTCTATCTCGAAGACGGCCGCTACTCGGTAACCGATGAGAACGGCAAATATCACTTCGAAGATGTCACGCCCGGATCGCACGTCGTGCAGATGGATACGATCACGATCCCGGACACGCATCAGCGACTGCAGTGCCCTGATCGCGTCCGCAACGCGGGCAGTGCGTACTCGCAGTTCGTCGATGTTCGCGGGGGTGCATTGTGGCGCAGCGACTTCGTCATCGCTCGCAAGCCGACTCCAGAAGGCACTGCGACATTGCAGCTGCAGAGCGAGTTGGCAAGCGCCGGCATTCACCACACGCTAGTGCTGGATGCGCAGCGACTCGAACTTGAGAACGCGCGAGTGATGGTCATGATGCCGGACGCGTTCAAATATCGGGCGGGTTCCGCAACGGCAAACGGCGGCCACGTGGATGAACCTGCGATCTCCGATGGCTTACTCTCATTCGCGATCGGCAAGGTGCAGGCGGGCCATCCCGTAACGCTCGCGTTCGATTCAGATCCACAAGCGTCAGCGAGCGGCGGCGTGAGCGTCAAAGCCGTTGCGATGTTCGATTCCGCCGGACAGAAAGGTCTGCGCACAGAAGCGATCGACAATGTGCTGATTCGCGGTGACATGTTGTACGAGAGCGCTTCGTACCGCTTTTCGCCCAAGTTCGATGTGCTCGATACCACCATCCAGGCGAGCGACCGCGCGCAGCTAGACAAGATCATTGCTGCGTGGCACGGCGTAACGCAGCTGAAATTGAAAGCGATCGGGCATACCGATGACACGCTGATCGCCTCTCGCAGCCAGAGCCTCTATCCGGACAACCGCTCACTGTCCGAGGCGCGGGCTCGTGCCGTTGCGGACTATTTGGCGGCAGGGCTCAATATCGACGCATCGCGTATCACCGTCGAAGGGCGTGGATCTTCCGAGCCGATCGCAAAAGGACACGATGCGCAAAGCCTCGCGCTCAATCGTCGTGTAGACATCTACATCGAAGGACTGCGAGTCGTGGCTGCCGGTGATCTGAGCATAAAGAAGGGATCTGCGGTATCGGCACCGGTGAAGACACTGGGGCTGTTGAGCGCTAGAACGCAGGAGGTGAAGCATCAAGCGTCGTTACCTGCGTCAAGCCATGTTCCTGCAATCGACATCGAGAAGCTGGCGCCGGCAGTCGAGTGGCTCACGCCTGGGATTGACGACGTGCCCACCATCCCAAGCATCAAAGTGGCGGTTCAACATCTGCCGGAGCAGAAGGTCGAGCTGTTGAACAACGGGTCTGCTGTCAGCCCGCTCAACTTCGATGGCACATCGACGAACGAGAACAACACGGTCGCCGTGAGTCGTTGGCGCGCCATCGATCTAAAGAACGGCGACAACACGTTGACTGCCGTCGTTCGCGATCGTGAAGGCAAAGAGATTCAGCGCCTCACGCGCGCGGTTCACTATTCCGGCGGCGCGGTGCGAGGTGAACTCGTGCGTGAAGCATCGACGCTCATCGCGGACGGACGCACCCATCCGGTTATCGCGCTGCGCATGATCGACGCATCCGGCAAACCAGCGCGTCCCGGTACGACGGGCGCGTTCAAAGTGCAGGCGCCTTATCGTTCATGGTGGGAGGTCGATTCCCTCGATGAGAACAAGCTCGTCGCGCTGGAAACACGCGAGCCCACGTTCAAAGTGGATGCCGATGGGTTGGCGCGGCTCGAACTCGAGCCGACCACCCAGGCGGGTACCGCCATCATTCGCTTGCGCTTGAATGAGCGGCAACAACAAGAAATCCGCGTATGGCTCGAGCCGCAAGCACGCGATTGGATCTTGGTCGGCCTTGCAGAAGGCTCGGCCGCGTACAACAAGATCAGCGACAACATGCAGTCGGCAGCAGATGCAGGGATCGAAGAAGGCTACGAAAAGGATGGTCGACTTGCGTTCTTCGCCAAGGGTGCGATCAAGGGTGAGTACTTGTTGACCGCAGCCTACGATTCGGCCCGCGAGCACTCGCAAGCGAAAGACAAATTGCTCGGCGGCGTGGAACCCGATCGCTTCTACACCCTGTACGGCGATGCGACCGAGCAACGTTTCGAAGCGGCCACGTCCCGCAAGCTGTACGTGAAGGTCGAGCGCCGCCAGTTCGCCGCGATGTTCGGCGACTTCGAAACTGGACTCACGATCACCGAACTGTCCCGTTACAGCCGCACGCTGACGGGGTTTAAATCGGACTATGCGGGCGAACACTTCGGCTACAGCGCGTTCGCCGCGGAATCGGATCAGGGCTACGTGAAAGACGAACTGCAGGGCGATGGCACATCCGGTCTCTATCGACTCACGCGTCGTCCGATCATCTTGAATAGCGACAAAGTTCGCCTCGAAGTGCGCGATCGCTTCCGCAGCGAAATCGTCGTCGAGAGCCGTCCGCTCACGCGCTTCATCGATTACGACCTCGACTACTTGAACGGCACGATCTTCTTCAAGCAACCGGTGCCGAGCCGCGATGAGAACTTCAATCCCGTCTTCATCATTGCGGAATACGAAGTGATCAACGGTGGCGACTCGCAACTGACCGCGGGTGGCCGCACTTCGGTGAAGCTCGCCGACGATAAGGTCGAGATCGGCGCCAGCTACATCAGCGAGGGCGCGACTGCAGGCGACACTCGAGTGGCAGGAACCGACTTGCGTTGGCAGATTGCGCCATCTACTGAGCTGAAGGCAGAACTCGCACGTAGCTCATCGGACAATCCTGCGTCGGTGCAGAGCGCCGACGCTTATCTCACCGAACTCACGCATGTCAGCGACAAGGTCGACGCACGCGTTTACGTGCGCGAGCAAGAGGCCGGGTTCGGTGTTGGTCAGCAACTCACGACCGAAGCAGGTACTCGCAAGTACGGGTTGGACGGTCGCTATCGCTTGAGCGAGCACTTAGCGCTCGAGGGTGAAACGTATCGGCAGCAAGTGCTGGATACCGGAGCCCAACGCGATCTCGTCAGTGCCGAAGCTCGGTACGAGCAAGACGATTACAAGCTCGGCTTCGGTGGGCGCCACGTCGAGGACACGGGCCTTGCGCAAGGTGACACGCAATCCCAGCAAGCATTCGTCAATGGCAGCATCGATCTATTCCGCGATCTGATCACGCTGCGCGCATCGCAAGACTTCGCGCTCGGCGGCAAGAACGGCAGCATCGATTTCCCGAACCGCTCTTTGGTCGGCGTCGATTATCACTGGCGCGCCGATACCGCTTTC
>DASTSB010000245.1:0-2359 GCA_035760885.1 Steroidobacteraceae bacterium
GCTGATTTGATACTGCAAAGCATCTTTACCTGAAACGAACACTGCATTGCCGGATGCGGAAATGCAGGTGAGGAGTGCTTGACCATTACTCGACATGGCGAGATCGCCGCACCGACCGCCCCAGCCTTGCGTCGCACCTTCGCTGCCCAGCGATTGCCACACGGACTGCTGGTCATTGTGCGAAAACAATTTCGGCGGCAGCGGCACAGATTGCGCTTGATATTGTGCGAGCGTGGTTGGCACCAAGAGCGGGCCGACGTTGAGCTGAATCGCGAGCCGGCCTTGATCGAAGAGCGACTTCAATCCGACCAGTTCCGGTGCGAGCGCGTATTGAAGATCGTCGGTGAGCACTTGCCCGCCGACCGGCGTCAGTGCGGTAGCCGTGAGCTGATCGCGACCGATCGCAATACCGCCCGACGTTCTGCCCGGACCGCCGCCACGAATCGCGCTATACAAATCGTAGTTCGCGGTGTCGTACGGCACGACCGTATTCGCGTAGTCGTTGCCACCAAATAGAAACACGCAGACCAATGCTTTGTAGTCGTCCGCAGCGAACGCAGCCGCTTCGCCGATCGACGTCAAATTGATCGCGAAGGGCGCGGCAATTCCCATCGCTCCGATTTGGGCGGCTCGCTGTAGGAAGACGCGGCGGTTCCAGGATTCAACAGTCTTGTTCTTCACGTCGCTCTCCGGGCTACTTCTGGATGAGGTATTCGGGCGAACACAAGATCAACCAAGTAGCACACGCAACCTGATGCAATTTGAATTCATCCGTGCTGGACGAGGTCACGTGTAGCGAGGTGAGCGCAGCCGCGATTTGCGCAGTCGTCTCTGTCGACAGTTGATTCGCACACAGACGTAGATTGAGCCAAGCGATCACCGCAGGAATGTCATGGGCGATAGGCAGCAATTCTTGATACGTCGGCTTCACGTCTGAGTAACCAAAGCGAGTCACCCATTCCAAGAAGTTGATGTAGCCGGCCGTCGTGGTTTCGTTGTGAATTTGGAATTCCGGTGCCTGCTTCTCTGCATCTGCGATCGGGGTATTCGGCGGCACATATCCCGGACGAAAGAAGTTGAACACCGAAGGCGATCGCAGGGGGCTTTGTCCCAACGCCTCATTGCTGGATGACAAATCGTAGATCTCGAATGCGCCATTCGTGGATTGGATCCCTACGGTGCGGGCCCATTGCACGAAACGAACGATGGGTTCACGCAACTTGCCTCTGAGTGCTTCGCCGTTCTGCGGATCGGTGCGCGCCTCGGTGTCGGTCAAGATCGCGGTCCAAACCGCTTGCAGATCTCCACGTACACCAGCTCCATTATTCTCGAACGCGGCGGCGACCCTTTGAATGTAGTCAGGTGAAGGATTGCTCGTGACCAATCGCTGAATCATCTGACGTGCGAAGAACGGCGCAACGTTCGAATGGTTGAACAATGCATCCAATGCGGTCCGCAAGGCGTCAGGTCCAGGCGTGTTTGCGGGGATGTGCGTGCCCAAGAAGTCGACAGCCAAATTCGAATGGGCGGCGGGATTGAACGCCATGGGATCGATCGCGAACTCGTTGCTGGGAATGGGATAGCTGGCCCATGACACAGGCGTCCACGTGACGCGCGATAAGTCATAGTCATAGCCAGTGAAGACTCGCGCCAAATTCGTGATGTCGCTCTGCCCGTATGTTTCGATCGGGTTGCCCGATGAATCGAGTTTCAGCGAGCCGTCGAGATTGAGTTCGTATAGCCCGATCGTGAAGAGCTGCATCACTTCGCGCGCATAGTTTTCGTCGGGCTGCCTGCCTGTGTTCGTGTCCTCTTTTAGATTGCCTTTGGTGTTGAGGAAGAAACCCATGGCTGCATTGAGCGTGATCTTCTCGAGCAGCGTTCTGAAGTTGCCGAACGCGTTAGCAACGAGCAAATCCCAGTACGCAGCAATCATGTACGGCGGATAGAAGCCATCGATCGGAGTGAGCGACACGACAAACAGCTCGGAGAGCGCGAGCGCCAATCGTTTGCGAAGTTGATCCGGCGCAGTGAGCAGTTGATTCCAGATCATGAAATCGCCGAACTGCGGCCAGAAATAGCTCTGGTCCTCTTTGATCGCGTCGTAGCCACGAGAGTCGAGCCAAGCGACTCCGGTCTGACCTTGCGCGGCGGCGTAGTTCGACTTCAGCCATTGCGCAAAGCCTTGTGACTTCACAGCGGCGATATCCGTATCGGGCGCACTAAACTGCGCCTGCAACAAGAAGCGCGCGGCTTGCTCATCGCTGATCGAGGGAGAGGGACTTGGCGTTGGAGTAGGTGCCGGAGTCGGCGTTGGAGTTGGCGATGGCGTGGGGGTCGGTGAGTTCGAAACAGGTGG
>DASTSB010000246.1:0-2505 GCA_035760885.1 Steroidobacteraceae bacterium
GCTCGATCCTAAAGCTGAGTCAGTCCCATGCACGCCCGTATCGACCAATTGCTGAGCTTGCGTGACGGCGATCCCGTCGACGCATCGATATCCGAGCATGTAGCAGCGTGCTCATCATGTGCCGCAAATTTGGCGCAGATCACGACGACTCGTGAGCACCTGCGGTCGCTTCCGATGTTGGATCCGCCGCAAGCGCTTTGGGAGGAAATATCGCAACGCATTTCGCAAGGCGATGCGCGTCGCTCGATGGTGTGTCCGGTCTGGATTGCAGCGAGCGCGGCGGCAGTTGCGTTGTTGGTCGCGATCACATTCTTTCATTCGCCTCGACCAGCGAAGATCGCATTGCAACCTACGAACAACTCATCGGGATCTGAACTCACTGCATTGGTGGAGCGGTCTCAGCAACTCGAGGCAGCACTGGAGTTGCTGCCACAGCGGCCCAGCGTGGAGCGTGTTGCTACCGCCGCAAACATCGATGGGATCGAGCAGCGCATTCAGTGGCTCGACTTTCATCTGACTGCCGCGAATGACGCGTTGGACCAGGCGCAAACGCAGCAGCTCTGGCAAGAGCGCGTCAATTTGATGGATTCGCTCGTCAAGCTTCGTTACGCCGAAGCACGTACTGCACAGCTCTAGATCGATCGGAGATGCAAATGTTAAGAACCAAGTTGTCACGGCTGCTTGTCGGCATCGGTGCATGTGCGCTGGTCGCTCAATTCGCAATCGGCGCCGAATCTGCAACGCCTAAAAACGAGCCGACGCGCGAAGAGATGCAGCGAAACTTGGAGGCCGCACAGAAGCGTCTCGACGCCGCTGCGCGAGAGGTGGCGCAGCTCAGTCAATCGTTGTCTGAGGGGATGATGCCAGATGTCATGCGCTTTCAAGGATTCCAGCATCGCGCGATGTTGGGTATCAACTTAGGGCCGCAGCGCGCATCGACCCGGCAAGATGGTGTTGAGGTCGTGAGCGTAAGTCCCGGCGGCCCAGCCGAACAGGCAGGCATCAAAGCCGGCGATGTCTTAACGAAGATCGACGGGCAATCGTTGGCGGGCGCAGACGGGCAATCTGGCCGAGATAAATTGTTGCAGCGGATGCACGAGGTCAAACCGGGGCAGAGCGTCAAGCTGGAATATCGCCGGGCGGGGAAAGTCTCGACCGCGAACGTGAAAGCAGAACCCGTGCGTGACATGCTGATGGGCCGAGGACCGGCGATGCCAATGCCGCCGCTGCCGCCGGGCGCCGGAACGTTCCATTTCTTCACGCACCGGATGGGGCCGTTTGGTGAAGTGGAAATGGTTTCGCTTACGCCGAAGTTAGGGAAGTACTTTGGAGCCGATCAAGGATTGCTCGTCGTACGCGTTCCACAAGAATCGAAGCTGCAGATCGAAGAAGGCGATGTGCTGCTCGACATCGATGGGCGCAAGCCCAGTTCGCCTTCCCACGCAATGCGGATCCTCGGTTCGTACCAGCCCGGCGAGAAGATCAAGCTCAGCATTCTGCGCGACCACAAGCGTCTGAGTGTAGAAACCGCGGCGCCTGAAAGCGGCGACGACATGATGTTCGAGCAAGCGATCCCAGGCGCACCCCCACCGCCGGGGTTGCACGTCCAGCCGGGATTGGAAGGCGCGACCTTTGAGTTCGAGATTCCCGATCCTGAGATGCTGATGGGCGAGTTCGGTGTCGAAGACATTTCCACTTAAGTACACGGCGGTCCCGAAGCCACCAAGAATTCTCAGCCCCGAGCATCACGATCATTTCGTCCGGGGCGCCACGGTGATACCGTGCGCGCCCGATGAAACGCGGCGATTTCCATTACGACCTCCCTGAAGAACTGATTGCGCAGCGGCCCACGCCAGAGCGCAACGGCAGCCGCCTGCTGCATTTATCAGAGAACTCCCTCAAAGATTTACGCTTTACTGATTTCCCGTCCTTACTCAAAAAGGACGACTTGCTCGTATTCAATGACACACGCGTGATCCCCGCGCGCGTCATCGGCGCCAAACCTACCGGGGGGCAAGTCGAGATTTTGCTCGAGCGTGTGCTTCAGGATCGCCGCATTCTTGCGCACGTGCATGCAAGCAAGCCACTGCGATCCGGGATTCCGATTGAACTGCCCGGCAATGTCCAAGCGCTTTTCATCGGCCGTCGCGAAGATCTGTTCGAGCTCGAACTCACGGCGGACCCACTTGACTTTTTCGAACAGCACGGCGCGATGCCCTTGCCGCCGTACATCGAACGCCAATCAGAAGATGAAGACCGCTCGCGGTATCAAACGGTTTATGCGCGGGCACCTGGCGCCGTTGCTGCGCCCACAGCCGGATTGCATTTCGATGAGCGCACCTTGCAGCGCTGCCGCGAACTCGGCGTGAATCTCGCGCACGTGACCCTTCATGTCGGCGCGGGCACGTTCCAGAACATTCGTGTCGAAGACTTGAATCAACATCGAATGCATTCGGAGCGAGTGATCGTCGATGAGTCCGTGTGTCGCGCCATTCGGCAGACCAA
>DASTSB010000247.1:0-4100 GCA_035760885.1 Steroidobacteraceae bacterium
TCGATATCCTCAAACGCCGCCGGCTTCACTAAGTGATGATCGAACCCCGCGGCATGGGATCGATCGCGATCGGATTGTTGGCCGTAACCGGTCATCGCGACCAAGACGAGCTCATCTGGCGGATGGTGGATGCGAACTCGCTTGGCAACTTCGTAGCCGTCCAACTCGGGCAGCCCGATATCCAAGAAAATGATTTCAGGTCGATGTGCTTCGACCGCCGCAAGCGCCGCGGTACCCGTGTGTGCGGTCGCGACGGTGTGGCCGCTGGTTTCGAGCAGCAGCGCGAGAGATTCGGCGGCATCCGCATTGTCATCGACGATGAGAACCCGCACCGATCCGGCTGCGGGCTGAGATTCTTCGCGTTCCTGTGTGTCGCTCACGGGCGCAGGAAGGTCGACTGTGGGCAAGCGCACGATGAATTCGCTGCCTTCGCCCGGCGTGCTGCGCGCTTCGACGGTGCCGCCGTGCTTCGTCACGAGGCGCTGCACGAGCGATAAACCAATCCCCAATCCGCCGCGCGAACGATCCAGAGACCGTTCGCCTTGGGTGAATAGGTCGAACATCCGCGGCAGCAGGTCTGGAGCGATGCCGATTCCCGAATCGATGACTCGGATGAGGACGTCGTTGCCGTCGCGTTCAGTCTTCAGTTCGATGCGACCCCCGTCGTCGGTGTACTTCGCGGCGTTGTTCAGCAGGTTCACCAGCACTTGCTCCAGCCGCGCGCTGTCGCCGCGGATCCAAACGGGCTGTTCGGGAGCACCAACTTGCAGGTCATGATTGTGCTGGTGAATGAGCGGACGGGCCGTCTCCACGGCGCGTGCGATCACGTCCGAGATGGGAACCGGCTCCATGTGTAGTTGAATGCGGCCCGTTGTGATGCGCGACACTTCAAGCAAGTCGTCTACGAGCCGCGAGAGCCGGCCGATTTGTCTTTCCATGATTGCGCGCGATTGTTCGTGCAAGGCTGATGCGGTGCCTTCGCGCTGCATGAGACTCAGTGCATTCGCAATCGGTGCGAGCGGATTGCGCAGCTCGTGGGCCAGCATCGCCAGGAATTCATCTTTGCGCCGGTCCGCTTCGCGCAGCTTCTCTTCGCTGCGTCGGAGCGCTTCCTCGGCGTGCTTGCGTTCGGTGATATCTGTGATCGCCGCCACGAGCCCGACTACAACGCCTGCGTCGTTGCGTTCCGGCGCGTACGAGCAATGCATGAATCGCTCGCCCAACGTCGGGTAAGGGATCGTCAATTCGAACTCGACCGGCGTCCCGCTCAGCACTTCGTCGATATACGGACGCAAACTCTCGTACGCACGTTCGCCGATCACTTCGTCGATGCGTTTGCCGAGACAGTCCGTGGCCGTCAAACCAAGGCGCTTCGCATAGGCATGATTGACGAATTTGAAGCGAGTTTGCTGGTCACAGTAGGCGATGAAGACCGGTGCCGTGTTGGTGATCAGATCGAGCTGAGACGCTTGGGCCTCGAGCTCCGCTTGAGCGCGTTGATGATCGACGGCGAATGCCAGCTGGCGCGCGATCGTCAAACTCAGATCGATTTCATCCGCGGTGAATTCATGCGGCCGGTTGTAGTAAGTCATGAACTTACCGATCAGCCGGCCGTTGAACGTCAACGGAATGAATGCCAGCGCACCGATTCCCTCGCCACGAACGATTTTCTCCAGCCATGCTTCGAGCCCGGCAGTTGCGGCATCGTTCATCGCAATGGGTTCCGGATGCGAATCGCGGATAGTCCAGGGAGAATGGCCCTCTGTGGCTGCGCGATAGGTGTCTGACAACCCATGCCAGGCCACGAACCGCATGACGTTCGCGGGATCGAACAGCAAGATGGACGCGCGGTCGCATTGCACGGCGCTCAAGATGGCCCGCAACGCTGCTTCGTAAACTTCATTTAGATTGCGGGCACGCTGCAATCGATCGGCGAGACGATACAGCGCATCCTTCTCGCGCGCGGCGTGCTGTGCGTTCTGTTCGGAAATCCTGCGGCCGGTGATGTCCATGATCGAGGCCGTCCAGCCGACGATTTCTCCCGCTTCGATATCGGGTGTGTAGTTGATGTGCGCGAATCGCGCACCCGTCGGCAGCGGCAACACCGTTTCGTATTCCACGGCCTCGCCCTGTAGCGTCCGCTCGACGTACGGTCGGATGGTTTCGCATGCACGCGGCCCCAATACCTCGAGCATCGATTTGCCGATGATGTCGCTGGCAGGCCGGCCCACGAGTTCTGCATACGCACGATTGACGGTGCGGTACACGAGATCGCGGCGAATGCGCGTGAGGCCCACTGCTGCCGTCTCGGCGAGGCGTTGTAGTTCGATCGTTTTTGTTTGCAGGCGGCGTGATGCCGTCCGTTCTGACTCGTGAGCGTCGAGGACTTGGTAGGCGGTCGCGGCGAAGTGCGCCATGCTCTCTAGGACGCGCAAATCTTCTCGATCGAACAACTTCGAGTCGTCATGGGAAAGCGCCCATACGGTACCGACGACTTCATCACCGCTATAAAACGGTACGAGTAGACACTCGAAAATCGGCGGGGAGATAGAGGGTGGAATCGGGTAGTGCCGCTCCGGATGCAGCAACAGCAGCGCCGCTTTGCGATTCAGAACATCCCCGCACGGGCTCGCATTTCGCGCCATCGTTGATCCGGTCAAGCGCGCCCACCTGCCGCTGACGGCCCGCCACACGAAGCACTGTTCGCCATCGACGGATTCCAACAAACTGATTCCGGCAGAGTGCGCCCCCGACAATGCCAGCGTTGCATCGACAAGGCTTTGCAATACCGATGCGGAGGAACCACTCACCTCCTTAATCAAGCGACCGAGCGCTGCGTTCTCGGCAGCGTAGTTCGGCGCGCGTGCAGGACGAGAGGCTAGCGTCGAGGTGATGTCGATGGAATCGAAGGGCAGCAGCGGATCGCCGCCGGAGGGCGGTGCGTCTGCGACCTGCGCTGTTGAGCTCCTCGGGTCCGACATGCCGTTTATTCGCCCGAGAGCCCCCGGCCGTCCGAGGTAGCGCAGGCGTGAGTGAGGGGCGCTCACTCTATAGTGAGCTGGCAATTCGTACCAGCAGGAGTTCTCACTCCTACACGTTGTGGCCGTGACGATTTGACAAGAATGCACGCACAATGAGGCGCGAGCGATCAGCCGTGCGAATCGAACCTATGAGCGCATCAGCATGCTGCGAAGGACATTGTCGCGGTCGATGAAGTGATGCTTCAGGGCGGCGAGTACGTGCAGGGCTGCTAAACCTACTAGTACATTGAACATCGCTTCGTGCGTGTCCTCGAGCAGGTCTTCGTTCCCCACGACAATCGGCGGCACGTTGAACAAGCCGAAGAAGCTGATGGTGTCGCCCTCGGTCGACGACAGCATCCATCCCGTTAGCGGTAAAGCGAACAGCAGGCCATAAAAGAGGACGTGGACGGATCGCGCGATCACGACATCGCGCCGTTTCATCGTGTCCGGCCAAGCGGGATGCGGGTCGACCGCACGCCACGCCAATCTCACGACAGCCAAAATCAATATGAGCAGCCCGATCGATGCGTGCAGACCTACAGCGCTGAAAGGCCCGGCACCTTCGTCATCTTCACCGGCTTCGGCCAGAAAGTACTGCGCGATGATCCCAATCACGATGCTCCAGTGAAGCGCTTTGGCAACGATCCCGTATCGTGTGAGAGTACTGCGCCATTGCATCGACGATCTCCAACGTTTGCGACCGCCTAAACGTAAGGCCGCGTTGGGGAATGTGCGAGTTCGGAGCTCCGCCTACTGCGGTGCGGATTCTGGGTAGGGGTTTCCCTGCCGGAGTTTATCTACGGCGGGAATTCATCGTGCTGCGGCAGATCGTCTGCAATGGCGAACCATGGCGCTTTCGAGCCGACGAAGATGTGTGCTGTTGGATGCAACGACGGCGAATCCATCAGCGTCCCGAATGTGACGTGCGCAAACGCCCGAGGCGGAAAGGCCGAATACGAAGGCATCCGCGACTTCATATTGCACGGCTCCGCATAGGCACTTACCGCGCAGGGTACGTATAGAAGAGGAATCGTTTCCGTTCACTCGCGTTCTCGCCAGGGCCGTTTATTCTTTAGT
>DASTSB010000248.1:0-5946 GCA_035760885.1 Steroidobacteraceae bacterium
CCTCTTTGGCCGCCGGGCCGTTGATGAGAGTGCCGCCCGTAGAGCCCATCAACACTTGCAGAGCTTCTTGAAGGTTGCCGAGCGTTGCAGACAATCCCCACACCCGCAGCGACGGATTCAGGGCACGAAGATGCGCCAAGCACAACTCCAGCTGCACGCCGCGCTTGGTGCCCAACAGCTCATGCCACTCATCGACGATGACGGCCTGCACCGACCGCAGCGCATCGTGCGAATCGGAGAAACTCATCATGATCGACAAACTTTCGGGAGTCGTAACGAGGCAATGCGGCGGCGAGGTTCGCTGCTTCTTACGCAACGTACTGCTGGTGTCGCCGGTGCGAAGGCCAATGTCCCACCTGATCTCCAAGGCGCTTGCAGCGGCAGTCAAATTGCGCTGAATGTCATTCGCGAGCGCGCGAAGCGGAGTAATCCAAAGCACGCGCAATCCATTCCACGAGCTTGACGTTTGAAGCGCTTCGGCGAGCGGACCCAACCAAGCCGCAAGCGTTTTGCCGGTGCCGGTCGGAGAATGAATCAGGCCAGATTCACCGCGTAGATATGCTTCGAGTGCTTGCGCCTGAAATGGCGCAAACGACCAGCCGCGCACCGCGAACCATTGCTCGATCTTTTCGCGCGCGCTTCGATACTCGCGGACTGCGGCGTGCATTAGGTGAGCGTCTCGGCGTGAGCCGGCTCGCGATGCACTCGGAGCAAGGCACGCAGCGTGTCGATCGTGTCGGCTTCGGTCGCCGGTTTGTCGGTTCGCCAGCGAGCGATTCGCGGAAAGCGGACCGCGATACCCGACTTGTGGCGACTCGACTCATTGATGGCATCGAATGCGATTTCGAACACCAACTCGGGCTTCACGGCTCTAACTGGACCGAATCGCTCAACCGTGTTCTGCCGAATCCAGCGATCGACACTCACGATTTCCTGATCGGTGAGCCCGGAATACGCTTTAGCCACCGCGACTAGATCCTCGCCATCGCGAACCGCAAACGTATAGTCGGTTAGAAGATTCGCGCGCCGTCCGTGCCCAGGTTGCGCGTAGACCAATACACCATCGAAGCTGTACGGCTCGATCTTCCACTTCCACCACACGCCACGCTGCCTGCCCGAGCCATACGCAGAATCCATGCGTTTGAGCATCAACCCTTCGACCGCGCGAGAACGCGAGGATGCTCGCAGCTCGTTCAACTCGCCCCAACTAGTCGCCTCCACCCGAGCGGAAACTTCCGCCCAAGGCTGGTCGGCCAGCAGCCGCTCGAGTCGATTGCGTCTTTCGTTCAACGGCAACGTGCGGATATCTTCGCCTTGTTCTTCGAGCAAGTCGTACGCGATCAAATGCGCTGGCGTGTCGCTCAGGATCTTCTGACTCAATTTTTTTCGGCCGATTCGCTGCTGCAGTTCGCCGAACGGACGCACCCGCCCATCGCGCCATGCCACGATTTCACCGTCGATGACCGTATCCATCGGCAGCCGTTGTGCGTACTGGACGATTTCTGGAAAACGTTCGGTGATCAACTCTTCGCCTCGCGACCAAATATGAACACCGCCAGGCCGGCGCAAGACCTGCGCGCGAATGCCGTCCCACTTCCACTCGGCCAGCCACTGGTCCGGCGAGCCGAGAGACTCAGGCTCGTTCTCGAGCGGCGATGCCAAACAGAATGGATACGGACGACTGCGATCGCCGGCATCATCCGAATGGCCCACAAGAAAATTCCAAAATTCTGCAGTCGGTTGCCAATTCCCCATGAGTCGATGCGCAATGACCGAGCGCGTATGACCGGTGAACTCAGCGAGCGCACGTTCGACCAGTCCCGAGGAGACGCCGACTCGCAATTCTCCCGTCAGCAACTTGTTGAGCAAGAAGCAACCGCGTGCATCGAGTGCTCGCCACCAGCTCGCGACCTGCTCACGTCCCTTTGAATCGGGAAGATCTTTAAGAGCCAGCAAGCGGTTGATCCAATCCGCAAGCGGCAGGTCTACTTCATGTCCGCTGTTCGCATTGTCGACCAGCAGCGCGATTGTTTCCGCGAGGTCTCCAACGTGGGAGTACGTCTCTTCGAGCAACCATTCAGGCAATCCGGTCTCGACTAAAAGCCACTGGCGGAGTGTCGCCCCGCCGATGAGCCGTTTCAGTCTACGACCCGATAAGAAGTACACCGCCCATGCGGCATCGGCGGCCGGAGCGATACGGAAATAGCGAATGAGCGCGGCGAGCTTCTCGTTCGTGGAAGTGGTGGTGTCGAGACTCTCGAACAATTCGCCGAACGCACGCATCGCTATGCATCCCCGAACGATGTGCGTAACGATGCGGCATCTATTCCGCGCTCGCGCAAGTAGCGAACGAGCGCATCGCTGTAACCGTGGGTGAGCAAGACCTTTTTGGCGCGGGTCTCTTCTATCGTTTGAATGAGCGCAGGCCAGTCCGCGTGATCGGATAGCACGAAGCCGCGATCGTAGCCGCGACGCCGGCGCGCACCGCGTATGCGCATCCAACCCGAGCAAAATCCTGTCGATGCATTACCGAATCGCCGCATCCACGGTGTACCCGCCGCGCTGGGTGGCGCGATCACCAGGGCACCGCGGTATTCGGCCTTCTTGTCGCGAATCACCGGCTCAGTGGGCAACATCCGCACGCCTGCGTTGCGGTACTGCTCGATGAGCGGAAGGACGGCGCCATGAGCCAACACGGTTTCATCGGTGTGCGCCATGAGTTCCGACAACACACGCTGCGCCTTGCCGAACGCGTAACAGAACAGCACTGAGGCACGGCCAAGGTCGCGATTGCCTTGCCACCATTGCCAGATGTCGCGGATGACGCTCTGCGTGTCGGGCCATCGGTAACACGGCAATGCGAACGTGGCTTCGCTGATCAGCACATCGCATGCGATCGGCTCGAAAGGCATGCACGTCGGATCGGCAGCGCGCTTGTAGTCACCCGTGACGACCCACACTTCGTTCTCGCCTTGAATGCGGATCTGTGCCGATCCGAGCACGTGACCTGCCGAGTGCAATGAGACCGTCGTCGACCCGAGTTGAACTCGCTCTGCGTAACGCACCGCCGTGAGAGGCAACTCCGCACCCAATCGCTGACGCAGCACACCCTCGCTGCTCACTTCGGCAAAGTAGTGTGCGCTGCCGGGTCGCGCATGATCTCCATGCGCGTGCGTCAGCACCGCCTTCGGCACAGGACGCCAAGGATCGATGTAGAAGTCTCCCGCCGGACAATACAGACCGTTCTCGGTAGTGGTGATCAACGTCAACTCTTCACCGACAGCATCGTGCGAAATTACCTATGCGCCTTGCGCGTGTTCGTGCGAAATATGTGTGGCTTGATAAGTGAAGAACAAGACAGCTGCTGGCAGCGATGGCGGAGCGTGTGCTCTGTGAGCTATGGGTGAGCTCTCAATCTGGTCACGAATCACGGATCACGGGTCACGTCACGGGTCACGGGTCACAGGTCACAGGTCACGGGTCACAGCCACGGGTCACGGGTCACGAGCCAGAATGGATGCACTGAATCCGAACGCAACGCAATGCGCGTAAAGGACAGAAAAAGCACTTTGGACAGGATGAACAGGATTAACGGGATGGTACGAGGATGTGGCAGAAGCTCAATGCGATGGAACTGGGGAAAAATTCCCCGTCGTTGGAAGTTGCCTTTCGCATTGCCGCGGCATTCGGCGTGTCTGTGGAGGACGTGTTTCAATTCCACGGTAAGTTAAAACGGCGGCGCTGATTGCAGCTTGGATGCATGCTTGATTGGATCTTTGTGTGCATGAATGTCATTCCCTGAGGCCGCAGATAGAAAGCCGGTGAACGACTAAGATCCACCACACGTTTTGACTTGGAGTTGGGAATGGCTGCTGAATTGTTCGAAGGTTTGAACGTAGGCCCTGTCAAGTTGGCGAACCGCATCGTGGTCGCGCCGATGTGTCAGTACAGCGCGAGCGATGGATCCGCTACGGACTGGCACCTGCAGCATCTATCTCAGCTCGCCTATTCGGGCGCTGCACTCGTTATGGTCGAAGCGACTGCGGTGGAGCGGCGCGGACGCATCACTCACGGCGATCTGGGCCTATACAGCGACGAAAACGAGGCCTGCTTGAAGCGCGTCATTGATGCCGCGCGGCGCCTCGGCGGCCCTGCCAAGTTTGGAATTCAACTCGCTCACGCCGGACGCAAAGCATCCACGCGCGCACCTTGGGACGGCGGTGTGCCGCTCACTGAACAGGAAGATGCTTGGCAAACTGTTTCATCGAGTGCGGTGCCGTTCGGCGAGAACTGGCATGTACCGAAAGCCCTCTCGAAAACGGACATCGAATCGACCGTCGCCGCATTCGTGCAAGCCGCTCAGCGCGCCGTTCGTATCGGCTTCGATGTCATCGAAGTTCACGGCGCTCACGGTTATCTGATTCATCAATTCCTCTCGCCACTAGTCAACAATCGCACGGATGAATTCGGCGGATCGCTCGAGAATCGAATGCGACTTCCGCTCGAAATCATTCGGGCCGTACGCGAAGCAGTACCGGCTTCCGTCGCAGTGGGACTGCGTGTCTCAGCGACCGATTGGGTTGAGGGCGGCTGGGACGTGTCACAAACCATCGAGCTTGTGAAGCGCGCCAAGCAACTCGGTGTCGTCTACGTGTGCGCATCAAGCGGCGGCATTCGCGCCAATGTTTCCGTGCCGACGAAGCCGAACTATCAAGTTCCTTTTGCGCAGGAGATTCGCAAAGCGACGGGTGTGATCACCCGTGCGGTTGGCTTGATCACGGATGCACATCAGGCGAACGAAATCATCCGCAGCGGTCAAGCAGATCTCATCGCACTCGCTCGCGCGTTCTTGGACGATCCGCGTTGGGGTTGGCATGCCGCCGACAAGCTCGGTGCGAAAGTCCATGCCCCGCCGCAGTACGCTCTAGCTCGCGGTGAACACTGGCGTCACTCTAGAGATGAGAGTGCAGGAACAACGCACGGGTGACGGCCGCTCTCGGCGTCCTGCGTCCGCGGCATTGGCACATCCATGTGCGGCATGTGACGTGTGACGGGTGACGTGTGACGTGTGACGTGTGACGTGTGACGTGTGACGTGCAAAAGGATTCGCGGTCCAACGTGTACGTCAAGTCAATTCCGTCGCTCCCGCGAAGGCGGGAGGCTATCTCATTCGACATTCAGAAAAGATGGCACCCCGCGTGGACGAGTGCGACGATCCTGCCGTCACACTGCGAAGCTCACACCCGACACTTCACACTCCCGCAGCCTCGTAATTTGCGCGTACCCGGCGGAAACATCTCCTCTTAGCGCCCCTCGTCAATCGAAGTGCTCCACCGGCGAAGTGATCGACACCCACGCGTGTTGTCGAGACTCATACACCGTGAACTTCGGCGGATAGAACTTAGGATCGGCAAACGCGCCAACCGGAATCGCAACGAGATCCGGGACATGTTCTAGGTGATAGTGAACGGTGGTGCCGCACACAGGACAGAAGTAAGAGCGGACGCGATTGCCGCTGTCTGCGGTGCGAATGTATTCAGTTGCTGTGCCGGTGATGCGAACCTTGTCGCGCGGAAAGCGCGCTTGATACCCGAATGCACTGCCGGTGCGCTGCTGACATGCTAGGCAATGACACACCGAGACACGAACGGGCTCGCCGCGTGCTTCTGCCTTGAGTTGGCCGCAGCTACACGTCGCTAAATGTAATAGATCGCTCATGGGCTCAGCTCACGATCGTGAATCGGGTTGAAACGCGCGGACTTCCACAGCGAGACCGGTTGCGGCCGAAAACTTGCCCGCCCATTTCAAGGCCTCCTCTTCTTGCTTCACATCGACGATCGTGAAGCCACCCACATATTCCTTCGCCTCGGCATATGGCCCATCGGTGATACGCACCTTAGTCCCTTCCGCACGCACGACGCGCGCGGAGTGAGCCGGCTGCAACCC
>DASTSB010000249.1:0-7466 GCA_035760885.1 Steroidobacteraceae bacterium
TGGCCGGCTTTGCATCCAAGTGCAGTGCCGCCACGTTTCAGGTATTCGTTCACCAAAGTGCCGAAGTACTCGTCGCGGCATTCGCGTTGCAGCCAAAGTTGCCGCAGTGCATGGAAGACGCGGCCGGGCATCTTGAATGCACCCCAGATCCAATTCGTGCCTGGGTGAGGTTGTTTCACGCGGATCTCGAGCACGCGATCGTCGTGATCGAGCACCACTGCATCGAATACTTCCGGACGTTCCACTGGGAATAGCAGGAAGGACAACTGATCGTTGGGCAACGCAGCCAATCCATCGTCGGGGAACCAGACGGTATCCGGTAAGCCGACGCAGACGGGTTCTTCCTCGCGTATCAGCGGATGCGAGCGGAATATCGCATCGCACAGACCTGCCGGTTGCGGTTGCACGACATACACCAAATCAGCGGTGCCAAATTGGCCGCCGAAGTACTCCATGATGTCTGACTTACCCGCGCCAATGACGAAGCACAGTTTGTCCGCGCCGCCGCGAATCATGCGTTCGAGCAAGTATTCGCTGACGGCGCACGGTCGTTGCGTGTCGTTCAGAACGCGACTACCGACCGGCAACAGTTCTTTCGAGAACGCGAGCGGTTGAATGCGACTGCCGCGCCCTGCTGCTGGGATGATGCCCCACATAGTTCTCGCTCCTGTCTTATGTGGCCGAGCCCCGCCGCAAGTTGTTTTCAAAAGCGCTGCAAGTACATCCCTGTAAGCTCGTAGAAAAACGCTCCTGTGTTGCGACGTTTTGAAAACAATTTGCGACGATGCTCGGCGCAGTGGTTCGCGTTTCCTCAGCCATGCAGTTCGCTCGCCGATCCGTGAGCCGCAATGGATGCGGGAGGATGAATTGCCGTGACCTTGTGTAGCCGCCGCGCATCCTCCAACGCGTGGATGAGTACGCGCGCACGGTCATGGCAAGTATGTTCATCGAGCGTGCGTTCGCGCGCGGCCGCGCCAATGCGTTGAATCTCCGCTGCATCCATGTCGAGCGCCGCGAGTACATCGGAGCGATTCTCCGCGAGCAGAATTTCGTGGCCCGGCGAGTAGAACTCCTCGAGTCCTTCCCACGTGTCGGAAACCAGCGTGGCGCCGCATGCGGCGGCTTCGAACAAGCGCCCCGAGGGGCACCAGCCCATTTCGGCCATCGCTGCTCGCGTGACGTTGAGTGTCAGTTGCGAGGAAGAGAAGAAAGCGGCGTGTGCCGAGGGTGGGACATGTTCTACGAACGAGACATTGTTCGGCCAATCGATTGCGGTGGGGTACTGCGCACCGCCGAGGAGAAAGCTCGATTGGGGCCGTGCGCGTGCGGCTTCAATGAAAAACTCATCGACGAGATGCTGTCGGTCGGCCGCATACGTGCCGAGATAGGAGAGATGCGAGCGAAAGCGGGAATCGATCGGGGCACGATGATGAAGATCGGGATCGACATGGCCGTAGAGCGGCCGTGCGCGTTTCGCGCCCAAGTAGCGACGCAGTTGTTCGAGTGCTGCGCCACCTGTGTAGCTCAAAACCATTTCGTAGTCGCGCAGCCCGCGCGGGCCGATGTACGGGACGAGGATTCCCTTGCGCATCTGGCTCAGCGTGACGGGTGTGTCGAGATCGTAGAAAACGGATATGGGGCGTGAGGATTCGAAGATGGATTCGCCCGCAGCGATGGCATCGGGGCAGTAGGAGGTGACGATTGCAGCATCTGAGGTCGCGAGTTCTCGCCACGCTCGGTGCTCGATGGCATCCCACGACGCATACAGCACCAGATCGATGTCATCGAACGAGTGCGCATCGCGGTTGTTCGCGTAATAGGGCACATCGCGTTCGAAGAACACGACTCGATGCCCGAGCTGTGCAAGCGCTTTGCACAAGCCTCGCCAGAGTGTGGCGTGGCCGTTGCCCCAGGAGGAGCTGATCGACAGACCGAAGATCGTGATCTTCATGCCGGGATGCACTCCGCATGGGAACGTTCGGCACGCTCTTCTGGATACTCATTGATGCTCTCGAACTTCACGATCCCATCTTCGAGCGTCAGGCGCGTGATGGACGCCGGTGAGATGGAAAGCTTCCAAAACGCGTCCACAGATGCTCCCAGTCCAATCAACACGATCGCTCGAATTACGTCCGCATGCGTAACAAGCACATTCGTGCAGTCACCGTGCGAACTCGCAAGTAAGTGCATGTGCGCGATCGCACGCGCATAGACGGCCTGCATCGTCTCGCCGGCCGGCGTGGCGTGTTCGCTACGCTGCGAGTTCCACGCTCGCCAACGAGCGTCCGTGTCCAATTCGGCGAAGGTATGGCCACTCCATTCTCCGAAGTCGAGCTCATCGATCGCGGCCGCAATCGCGACATCTTTGCGCCCGCAAACTTCCGCGATCGCAGCGGCGGTCTGTCGCGTCCGCAGCCGTGGGCTGCTTTCGATGTGAACTCGATCGAAACTCGATAAGCGTCGTGCGACTGCGGCCGCCTCGAGTTCACCCTGCGAACTCAATGGCGCGTCTATGAGCCTGCCGAACAGACGGCTATCCGTTTGCTCGCACATCCCGTGGCGCACGAGTACGAACTGGTGACTCATTCTTGGCGGGTCCTCTGGCAACTGGACGGGCGTCGATGAACTGCATGGTCAGCTCTCGCGCGATGTGGTCCGCGAACTGTTGCGGCGGAGATTTCATGAAGTAGCTGGAGGGTCCGACGAGTGCGCCGCCGATGCCCCGATCCAAAGCGAGTTTGGCGCAGCGGACTGCGTCGATGACGACGCCGGCCGAGTTGGGCGAGTCCCACACTTCGAGTTTGAGCTCGACATTCAGAGGCGAGCCGCCGAATCCGGTGCCCTCCATGCGGATGTAGGCCCATTTCCGGTCGGTGAGCCAGCTCACGTGATCGCTAGGTCCTACGTGAATGTTCTGCGGCGCGACTTCGACTTGGCTCGTCACGGAGCGAGTTTTGGAAAGCTTCTTCGATACCAGCCGTTCGCGCTCGAGCATGTTCTTGAAATCGGAGTTGCCGCCGAAATTCAGTTGGTAGGTTTGATCCAATTGCACGCCGCGGTCTTTGAACAGATTCGCAAGCACGCGGTGCACGATGGTGGCGCCGACCTGACTCTTGATGTCATCACCGATGATGGGCAGTCGCGCTTGTTCGAACCGCCGGCGCCAATCGGCATCGGACGCAATAAATACCGGAATGCAATTGACGAATGCGCATCCGGCTTCGAGTGCGCGCAGTGCGTAGTACTCCGTCGCTCGCTGCGATCCGACCGGTAAATACGACACGAGAACTTGCGTGCCCGTGCGTTTGAGGATTTCGGTGACGTCGCACTCCTCTCGATCGGACTCGCAGATGTCTTCACGCAGATACGTCCCAAGACCATCTAGGGTGCGTCCTCGTTCGACGTTCACGCCCAAATGCGGGACCTTCGAGAAAATGCGCGTGTTATTGGGCTCGGCGAGTAACGCCTCAGAAAGATCGCGACCGACCTTGCGTGCATTCACGTCGAAAGCGGCGGAGATTTCGATATCCGCGATGTGATACCCATCGATGACGGGATTCATCAGACCGGGAATGGTCTCGTCAGGTGCCACGTCTTTGTAGTACGTCAGCCCTTGCACGAACGATGATGCGCAATTGCCGGCGCCGACAATGCCCACGCGTACGGTATTGGAGTTCAATGCAGTCTCCTTGCAATCGTGACGGTCACGATCTGAAACGTCGAACCGATTCGCCGTCCAATCGCAATCGATGTGCAATGCGATTCGACGGCGGCTAAGCACCCTCATGCATGAAGCATGCAAACGTACAAAGGGTCGAGCAAACAAACGTACAAACGTTGTCGCGCTGGATCACGCACTTGGAGCGATTTGTTCAGAACTGTGTAAGCGACGCGCGCTGCGTGTAAATATTCTGCCCGGTGTGTATAGAAGCGCGTGACGGATAGCGACTCGCGTATCACATCGGATCACGATCATCTAAGTACCTCGAGCGTGGCGCGTTGCGCGCCACAAACCCACGACATTGCGGGTGATCGCAAGACAGGTCACTAAAAATGTAATGACGTTGTGAGCGCTTAGGACTGTAGCGAAACCAGCGACAGTCTCGCGTCGGCGCCGCGCGGCACGGTTGTTGCTACTTACCTTCTCGATTTCCACGACATCAAGGTGGTCTCTTCGTGGCGAGACTCACCGAAGGAGAGCGGTAGTGGGTATGGCAACGAAAGGTAACGGGAAACTGCGCGGCGCCGCGCGGCGCATCGAGCCAGCCAATAAAGCTGTGCTCGTCTGCGGGGGCGCGGGATTTCTCGGCTCGCACTTATGCGCGAAGTTGTTGAGCGAAGGCCAGCGCGTCATCTGTGTCGACAACTTCTGTACGAGCGATGAAGACGGCATCGATCACCTTCTGTCCCATCCGCGCTTCGAGCTCATGCGGCGCGACGTCGCGACGATCGATGAAGCCGAATGCGGCGAATTGACTGCGATCTACAACATGGCCTGTGCGGCATCGCCCATCCATTATCAACGCGATCCGCTCGGCACTTTGTTTGCGAGCGTAAACGGCACGAACAATTTGCTTCGCATCGCCAAACGCCAGGACATACCGCTGTTTCAGGCGTCGACGAGCGAGATCTACGGACACCCGACGGTGCATCCGCAGACCGAAAAGTACTGGGGACACGTCAACACCGTGGGGCCTCGCGCGTGCTACGACGAGGGCAAGCGCTGCGCGGAAACGCTGTGCTTCATATATAGAGAAGAGTTCGGCGTGCCGGTGCGTATTGCGCGCATTTTCAACACGTATGGGCCAGGCATGCGTCTGAAAGACGGGCGCGTCGTCATCAACTTCATCGTGCAAGCATTACGCGATGAGCCCATCACCGTATATGGCGATGGCTCGCAGACGCGCTCCTTCTGCTACGTCGATGATTTGATCGACGGCATCGTGACGTTGATGCGCAACAAGGATGGATTCACGGGGCCGGTCAATTTGGGCAATCCGCTGGAAGTGCCCGTGCGCGAACTCGCAGAGCGCATCGTGGGAATCACGCGGTCGCGGTCGCAAATCATTTTGCATCCGTTACCGATCGACGATCCGCCTCGTCGCCGGCCCGACATTTCGCTCGCTGCCGAGAAGCTCGGCTGGAAGCCTCGCACGGACTTGGAAGCCGGCCTCGCCCTCACGATCCGTGACGTGGAGCGCCGACTCGAGCGCGGCGATGAATCGCTGGTTGAACTGGAACTCGGCACCGTCAGAACCACCACTACTTTGGTAGGAGCAAATGCTCTATGAGCGCTTGGATCGATCGTGACAGTCGTATTTTGATTACTGGTGGGGCGGGCTTCATCGGCTCGCATCTGGCGAACACGCTCGCAGAGCAGGGTTATCGAGTGCGTGTGCTCGATGTCTTGAAAGAGCAAGTGCACGGCCCCGATGCAAGCTTTCCCGCCTACTTGCATCCGCAGATCGAACGGCAAGTCGGCGACGTTCGCGATCGCGATGCGGTTCGTAAAGCTCTCGCAGGTGTGACTCACGTCTATCACTTCGCCGCGGCTGTCGGTGTCGGCCAGAGCATGTACGAGATCGATCATTACACGGACGTGAACAATCGCGGGACCGCTGTACTGCTCGAAGCGCTGATCCAGAAACCGGTTCAGCGACTGGTCGTCGCCTCCAGCATGAGCGTGTATGGCGAAGGGCTGTATCGGCGCGGATCTGAACTGCTGGAACCCGTGCCGCGTTCGCGCGACCAGCTTGCGCGTGCGCAGTGGGAAGTACTGCAAGATTCGACGCCCTTGCAGCCTGTGCCCACACCGGAGACGAAGCACACCGCCCCGGCGTCCGTGTATGCGCTTTCCAAATACGATCAAGAGCAGCTGTGCTTGATGTTCGGCAGCGCCTACAACATTCCGACCGTCGCACTGCGCTTCTTCAATGTTTACGGACCCCATCAGTCGCTCTCCAATCCGTACACCGGCGTGCTGGCAATCTTTGCCTCGCGCTGTTTGAACGGCAATCCGCCGCTGATTTTCGAAGACGGTTTGCAACGCCGCGACTTTGTCAGCGTGTGGGACATCGCACAGGCGTGTCGCCTTGCGATGACTACGGACGCGATCGGGCAAGTGTTCAACATCGGCTCGGGCGAGCCGCGCACCGTGCTCGACATTGCCGCCAGCGTCGTCAAAGCGTTGAACGTGTCGATCGAACCGGTCGTCACCGGCAAGTATCGCGTCGGCGATATTCGCCACTGCTTTGCCGACATCGACAAAGCCAAAGCGCAGTTGGGATATCAGCCGCAGGTGAAGTTCGAAGACGGACTCGTCGAACTGGCGGAATGGTTGGCGGAGGCCAACGCCAGCGACAATTTCCTGCACATGAGTGCGGAACTAGATCGTCGAGGGCTGACGCTGTGAATCAGGCCATCCATCCAACCGAAGCCCGAGGAACCATTCTCGTGACTGGCGGTGCGGGCTTCGTCGGCACCAACGTGGCGAAGCGATTGGCGACGCAAGGGTGGCGCGTGCGGATTCTCGATTCGCTCGCGCGTGCAGGCAGCGAGTCGAACATCGATTGGCTGTTGGAACGTTTTCCGCAGCAAACTGAGTTTCATCGCGGCGATGTTCGCGACCGCAAAGCGGTCGCCCGGGCCGTTGAAGGCGTGCAACATATCTATCACCTTGCAGCACAAGTGGCGGTGACCACGAGCTTGGTCGACCCGCAAAACGACTTCGAAGTAAACGCACAAGGAACCGTGAACGTCCTTGAGGCCGCACGCCAGAGCGCAACCAAGCCCTCTTTGCTGTTTTCATCGACGAACAAGGTCTATGGCGCGCTCGCAGACTTGCACGTCGTCGCGAGTGACACTCGCTACATGCCCGAAAGCGATCGAGTGAGAAGCAGCGGTATCGATGAGGCGCGCTGTCTGGAGTTTCACAGCCCGTATGGCTGCTCCAAGGGTGCCGCGGAGCAATACGTCCTCGACTATTCGCGCAGCTTTGGTTTGCGCACCGTCGTGTTCCGGATGAGCTGCATCTACGGACCGCACCAGCACGGTAACGAGGATCAAGGCTGGGTTGCACACTTCTTGCGTCGTGCGATGGCCGATGAGGCCGTGACGATCTACGGCGATGGCATGCAGGTACGAGATGTGCTGTTCGTCGAAGATCTAGTCGATGCGTTTGAGCTCGCACGTCGCAACATCGATCGATTGAACGGGCGCGCTTTCAACATGGGAGGAGGAACGGCTAACACCGTCAGCGTGCTGGAAGTACTCGAACATATCGAGCGCATCACGGGCCAGCCTTTGGAGCGTTCGTTCGCCGAGTGGCGCGTGGGCGATCAACGTTATTACGTCTCCGATACGAGTGCATTCAGCGCTGCAACGGGTTGGCGTGCGCAGACCTCAGCGGCCAATGGTCTCGCAGCCTTGCATGCCTGGTACGAAGAACAGCAATCATCACATGGCTC
>DASTSB010000250.1:0-19514 GCA_035760885.1 Steroidobacteraceae bacterium
AGTTCTTGACGAAACGGCGGCGGATATCGCTGAGTTTGAATTGGACGCTCACTACGCGAGCGCGTACGGAATTTTTGGCGGGGTTGCAGACAAAACGGCAGTGCTGTTGTTTTCGAAGGAACGCGCACGTTGGGTTGCCGACGAGCAATGGCATCCGCAGCAGCAAGGCTCCCATCTCGAGGATGGACGATATGAACTGAGAATTCCGTATCGCGACTCGCGTGAACTCTTGATGGACATATTGCGACACGGACCTGAAGTTGAAGTGCTTGCGCCCCCTTCTCTGAGAGCGGAGGTCGTTGATCAACTGCACAGAACACTAGATTCCTACCGAGACTGAGGAGTAGTCTCGACCCCACGCGAAGCGCTGAACACACTGATGACATAAGTACAGCGCAAGAAAAATCGCGAGCAGTATCGAGTTTTGAGACTCGCAGCGGGTTCAATAGCTTTCATCTGAAACTATTGACGAGTGGAAGAGGGGAACGGAATGACAACGATCATTGTCGCCGCTATTGCGGCGGTCGTTGCTGCGTTTGCAGCGTGGCATTTGCGAGGCATGCGCGCCGCGGCTTCTCAAGCTGCATCCGAGGCGCGCCTCTCGGCAATTGCGCAGCAGCATGCTGAGCGTACCGCCGAATTCGAAGCACTCAGAAGTGCTAATGGGCGTGTGGTCGAGCAGCATCGACAGGAATCCGAGCGGCGCGCAGCTGCGGAGGAACGAGCGGGGCGGCTACCGGATCTAACGGTAAAGCTAGAGCAACGCGATCAGTTGCTCATCCGGCATCAAGCCAAGATTGCAACCCTCGAAACCCAACTCGCCGAGCAGCGCAACGCATTTGAAGAACAGCGCAAGCTCTTAGAGCAGGCGCAATCGGCTCTTTCCGACTCATTCAAAGCGCTCTCCGCGGATGCGCTCAAGAGCAACAATCAAGCTTTCATTGAACTAGCCAAAGCCACACTGGAGAAATTCCAGGAAGGCGCGCGCGGTGATCTCGAAGCTCGGCAGAAGGCGGTCGACCAACTCGTCAAGCCGCTCAAAGAATCACTCGAAAAAGTGGATGGCAAGCTTGGCGATATCGAGAAGGCGCGGCTCTCGTCGTACTCGGCACTGAACGAACAACTCAAGAGCCTCGTCGAAACGCATTTGCCGGTACTGCGCAACGAAACCGCCAATCTCGTGAAAGCGCTGAGACAGCCGACAACTCGCGGGCGCTGGGGTGAATTGCAGTTGAAACGGGTCGTCGAGATGGCAGGCATGCTCGACCACTGCGATTTTCAGGAGCAGGAAAATCGCACTACTGAAGAAGGGAAGCTCCGTCCCGACCTGGTCATCAAGCTTCCCGGTGGCCGCAACATCATCGTCGATGCGAAAGCACCCGTAGCAGCGTATCTCGAAGCAGTGGAAGCAACTGAAGAGGGGACACAGCGGCTGCATCTCGCCAATCACGCTAAGCAAGTACGCAATCACATGGCTGCATTGGGCCGCAAAGCATACTGGGATCAATTCGAACCCTCGCCCGAATTCGTCGTGATGTTCCTGCCAGGTGAAGTTTTCTTCAGCGCCGCACTCCAAGAAGATCCTTCACTCATTGAATTCGGCGTGGACGAGAAGGTGATCGTCGCGACGCCTACGACGCTGATTGCACTGCTTCGCGCGGTCGCATACGGCTGGCGCCAGGAAGCACTCGCGCAGAATGCGAAAGAGATCGCACTGCTCGGAAAGGATCTCTATGCGCGCATCGCCACGCTCGCAGAGCACTGGAACAAAGTCGGCGAGCGCCTGGGAAGAACCGTCGAGGCCTACAACAAATCCACCGGCTCGCTGGAGAACAGCGTCCTGCGTTCTGCTCGTCGATTGCGTGATCTGAAAGTCAGTGCTGATGATGCAGAGATCGAAGACCTGCAGCCGGTCGAGACGACGCCGAGGATGTTGCAGGCGGAGGAGATGGCGGCGAGGGAGTTGGAAGCCGGTGCATGATGCTGAATTGCCAAACTCCCGTTCTTGTTTTCTGCGTCCGACTTGGCCTTGCAGCGACGAAGTTGCCGCAGCCTTACGCGTATCTGCATTGACTGGCCGTCAATTCATGGCCCGACTTGCTCGACGTGCCGACTGGTATGGACAAAAGCGGCGCCGCTGCGTTGGCGTGTGTGAAACGCCGCTGGCGTGACTTGTATGACTCGGATCAACAGAGAGGAAATCATGAACCTGAATGATTTGATCGATGCAGTTTCGAAACACGCGGCCATACGCCGTCGCCAGATCCTACAACCAGTCGGTGGCAAGGGTGACAAGATTTTTCCGCCGACTTATCCCGGAGACGGAAAAAATGCACCGCCTCGACATGTGTTCGAAAAGCGGCGTATAGCCGACCGGGAAGTCTGGTGCGTGCTCGTGGACAGCGTGCAATCCCAAGCCAATCGGCTCGAAGAATCACTGCTGGATGCTGTCCGCAATGGAGTGACGATCCCGCATGTGGTTGTGGACTTTTCGGGTAGCAATTTGGCTGGAGTGACTCAGATCACTTCGCTCGACGCGCCGCACCGCGTGTACGATGCCATTCTGCGCGATAGCCTTACGACAGGCACTCAGCCTCAAAAATTCATGGAGAGCGAGAATGGGAAAAAGCTCGCCGCGGCCAGCTTGAAAGACGCCTCCGCACTACTGGAAATCTCCCCTAATGCACTGCTCTTCGGTGCATGGCATTCAACCGGTCAAGGCGGTGGGTTAGGCGCAAAGTTCGCGCGTGTCTTGATTTCGGAGATAGTCGCGATCGAGGTACCGATCGAGGAGGTTGTGAATCGGCGCACTGGAGAAGTTTCAGTCTCGACTTCTGGGAGACGCACAGGCAGTCGCGTTGATCCGCTCGGCGTGATGAAAGATGTGAAGATCTACAGAAGTGCCGAGAATGAAAATGAGTGGACGCCGATTGAAGCCAAGGCAGCAAAGGACGATAGAGGCAACGCCATCCTGTTGCCTACGAAGAGCGGTAAGCCTGGCCGACCATCCATCATCAATCATGGAAATGTCACTCCCAACTTTCAGCAACTCGGCATCACTTGCAATCACCTCGAACACACTTTCGTTTTGAGCTTCGCCGCCTTGCGTCGCTTGCGTTTCGGCGGCAGCCTCGAGAAGGACGCGGCGGGTCGTGCCTTGTTAGCCGCACTAGGTTTATTAGCGCTTACGGAACAGGACGCGCGCGGCTACGCCCTGCGTTCGCGCTGCGATCTTGTGTGCGATGGTGCAAGCCCGCTGGAGTTGGTTCATGCGGACGGTTCTGTTGACCCCAAACAGTCTGTGAATCTCGACAGTAAGACCGCGCGTGAACTCTACGAAGAGGCAGTCGACGTGGCGAAGAAGAAAGGGTTCTCGTTATCCGCCAAAACCGAACTGAGGCCGCAGGAAAAATTGGTCGAGATCGTTCGTAAGAGCCAGGAACTGGCATTGAGCGGCGCAGGCGAAGAAGGAGATGACGATGGCGCTGGCTCTTGAGATTGAGTACCTCGGCGGCGTGTGCTTCGCGGCTATTGGCCCAGACAGCGAAGCACCCGATTGGCCACCCCAGCCAGATCGCATCTTTTCGGCTCTTGTGGCGACTTGGGGAGTGCACGATGAACCGAGTGATGAGCAAGAAGCATTGCAGTGGTTAGAAAGTCAAGCCGCTCCGATGTGTGCGGCGTCGGACGCCAATGCGCGTACCGCGCACTCAGTTTTCGTACCCCCAAATGATTATGAGGTTCCAGGCCGCGAACTTACTGCCGTTCCATGGTTTCGCGACTATCTATCGTTAGGCATTTCTCCGCCCAAAGAAGGCGGGCATCTAAAAGCCTGGAAAACGGCGTGGAGTGTTCTGCCCGACGAGCGGAAACGCTCTGGTCTAAAGGAACGTTACTTTCCTGCCTCTCGTCCATACAGCTCGATCGTGCGCTATGTTTGGAGCGACGAACCAGACGACGCTGCGTTTAGCGCGCTCGACAAGTTGGCGCGTGATACCGCTTATATTGGCCACTCGGCCAGCTTAACGCGGTGTCGTTTCATGCGAATGGAATCACCGCCTGTGGAAGCAGCACAGGAGCCAAAACGCCGCGTCTACCCGGGCCGCTTGCGAGAGTTAAGCGAGTGCTACACACGCTTCAGGCAATCGACGGACAAGAAAGATCGCCCACGTCCCGGAGATCCGGTCGCGACAAAACCGAAGCCGCCATACGCGCGCCGCAATGTATTTTCCGACCGCTGGCTGATACTGGAGCATGTCGATGGCGAGATCCCAGATATTCGCGCTGCAGCCATCGTCGCACGCGGAATCCGCACTGCCTTGATGAGCGGCTATGGGCAGATCGGCGCGCCGATTCCTACCGTCGTTTGCGGCCATGAAGCTGATGGTAGCGCGGCGCGCGATCCGCACATGGCCGTTGTGCCGTTGAGCTTCATCGGTTTTCCACACGCAGACGGGCGAGTGCTCGGCTTTGCATTGGTTCCGCCCACAGGCTCGGATCTGCTCGAAGATGAAACCTTCCGCAAGGTGCTACGCAAACTCGCTCCGTTACACGACGGCTATGGGCGGCGTGTCTTAGAAGTGAAATCGCCCTACGGTGCAGCGACCAATCAAGCCTTTGCGGTCAAATTTTCGCCATCGTTTGAGCCCTCGGCTGCATTGCGTTCGCTCGATCCTATGCTTTACACGCGTGCGGCTCATCGTTTCGCCACTGTTACACCCATCGTGCTTGACCGCTTTCTGAAAAAGCAGGGCGAAGCGCGTATCGAGGAAATCTCAGAGTTGGTCGCGGTAGCGTGCGAACGCATCGGCCTGCCGCGTCCGTCGGCGGTGTTTCCGGACAAGCATTCCGCGTTACAGGGCGCCGTCTCAACCTATCCATCGGGACGTGGGCCAGCGTGGTTGAACTGGCGTTTGCCTGGCGCGCTTGCGGATCGGCAATTGACGCACGCGGTCATCGAGTTCGCCGAGCCGGTTGAAGGCCCGGTGATATTGGGCGCAGGGCGGTTCATCGGCAACGGTCTGTGTCGTCCACTTGGCCAGGAGAAGCGCTAGTGCTGGAGTCGCACGATTTTTCGAAGTTCTTCCGAGAAGTACATGGGGTTGAGCCTTTTCCGTGGCAGAAGCGCTTGCTGGAAAAAGTGGCACGGGAAGGTGCATGGCCCGCCACGCTGGATCTGCCGACGAGTTCAGGGAAAACGGCGACCTTGGATATCGCGGTTTTTCATCTTGCTTTGCAGGCTAATCTGCACATCGAACGCAAAGCGCCGGTTCGCATTGTCTTCGTTGTCGATCGGCGTTTAGTTGTGGATGACGCTTATGTGCGGGCGGGCAAGCTGGAAAAGGCTTTGCAGAATCCCGCGGCGGGCTCGGTAACAGAAGAGGTGGCTGCCTGCTTGAAGAAGTGGTCGCTGGATGGCCCACCATTGATTGCCCGCCGTTTGCGTGGCGGCCTTCCTCGCGAGGACGATTGGGCACGCACGCCATCACAACCCACGGTGCTGTGTTCGACGGTAGATCAAATCGGCTCTCGGCTATTGTTTCGCGCCTACGGCGTTTCGGATTCAATGAAGCCGGTTCATGCCGGGTTGATCGGCTCGGACTGCCTAATTCTGCTGGACGAGGCGCACCTGGCCGAGCCGTTCCGTCAAACCCTGGAATGGGTGCAGCTTTACCGCAGTGACAAATGGCGGCATAGCACTTACAGCGCGCCATTCGGCGTTGCGTCGCTAACTGCGACGCCAGGTGCAGGGGTAATCGATCCATTTACGCTTGAGCAGGACGACAAAGCGCATCCCATTCTGAAAAGACGGCTTGAAGCGAGCAAGCCTGTCAAGCTCCTGAGAGTGGAGAACGAAGACGCGCGGCAGCAAACCTTTGTTACGGAAGTGAGACAGGCGCTGGAGAATTCGGAAGGAAAAATCAAAGCCGTCGGCTTCGTCGTTAACCGTGTGGCGCGTGCCCGTTCCTTGTTCGAGAAGTTGCGCACTGAATTGTCCCAAGAACACATCGATTTGATGTTACTGATCGGTCCGGCGCGTCCGGCGCAGCGCGATCAAATTGCGCAGCGGCTAGAACCCATACGCACTGGCGCGGAGAATGCGCGCAAATCGCTCGAAAAGCCGCTGATCATCGTTGCCACACAGACCATCGAAGTTGGGGTGGACATTGACCTCGATGCGTTGTTCACCGAAGTTGCTCCGCTGGATGCGCTACGGCAGCGGTTCGGGCGCCTCAATCGTAATGGACGGGACATAACGCCCTCCGCCGCGATTGTGGCAATCAACGAAGAAGTCGGGGCACGCAGCAGCGATCCGGTCTATCGGGAGGCCATCGTTCATACATGGAAGGTGCTCGACACGAATGCCACCACAACCGGAAAGGGCAAGAACAAGCAGAAGTCAGTTGATTTCGGGTTGAACAACTTTCCTGTCACGCCGGCGCCAATGGAGGCACTCTCGCCAAAGTCTAACGCGCCAGTGCTGATGGCCGCGCACGTTGACCTGCTGAGCCAGACTTCGCCGGTCCCTGCTGCCGATCCCGAAGTTGCCTTGTATCTGCACGGCCCGTCCCGTCAGCCCGACGGCATCACAGTAATTTGGCGCGCGGACATCAACCCAGAATGGAAAGATCAGGACCTGCCACGCTTGCTCGCGCTGCTTCCGCCACGCAGTAGCGAGGCTATCGAACTTCCCGTGTGGGCAGTGCGGCGCTGGTTGACACAAGAGGGGCATGCCCTCGACGAGCTGGCCGATGTCCCATCCATGTCGCCAGAGGTGCAAGAACGCGATGGCAAAAGCCGCCTTGTGTTCCGCTGGAAAGGATTGAACGAGCGTTCGGAATGGGTTACGCCCGATAAGCTACGTGCGGGCGACACTATTATCGTGCCTGTTACTTACGGCGGCGTGGATGAATATGGCTGGCATCCGCTGTCTAAGAATCGTGCAATCGATCTCGCGGATACTGCTGCATTAGCCTATCGTGGCCGCCGTTTCACGCTGCGTATCGCCCCAGGTCTGTTAGGCGACGATGTTGAATCTGATCACCTGAGCAACGTGCTAGCTAGTGTGCAAGGCGAACGCTGGGAGGTCGTGCGCGACGCTGTCGCGAGACTTGCTTTGCCGGATGATGTGAAAGGACAGATCAAATTGCTCGCACAGGCGCGTGGCAAACGCGGGCGATCCGCCGTCGAATTGCACTTTGATTTGTATGGCGTGAACGCAGATGATGAACCACGCGGCCTCGTGTTCGTTGCCCCAAAGGGGCTTCACGGCGAGGCCAGCGAAGAAGAAGGCCGGCCTAACGCAACCGAAGACGATGTTAGCGGCTCGCTTCCTGGCTTTGCACAATCGTTGGCACAGCACAGCATGGAGGTGGAAGCCAGATCGGAAGCCTTCGCTCGCGCTGCTGGATTGCCGAACGATCGGGTCCTTGATCTGAAACTCGCAGGCTTCTTGCACGACGAAGGCAAACGAGATCCACGCTTCCAACGGTGGCTGCATCACGGCGATCCGCTGGGTGCTGACCCGCACGATGAAAATACGGTGTTGGCGAAGTCGGGCCGTTCACTACCGCGCGATGCACGGGACAAGGCGGGTTTGCCGCCACACTGGAGGCACGAGGCACAGTCGGTGCGCTTGGCGCGCGTACATGCGCGCTTGCAGGATGCACGGGACAAAGACCTTGTCCTTTGGCTTGTCGGCACGCACCACGGACACGGCCGTCCGTTATTTCCACATGCCGACCCGAACGAATCTGGGAATGAAGTCGGCCCGCAATCGTTGGCCTTCGACTGGAATGGCCTTGACTGGCCGACACTGTTCCAATCGTTAAAGGCGCGTTACGGAGTGTGGGAACTGGCGCGCATGGAAGCGATCTTGCGTCTGGCTGATCACCGCGCTTCTGAGGCTGCCGCGAAAGAAAGGGATGACAAATGATCGCGAAGAACGTGCATCGCCTCGAAGGTCTGGAGCCCGATAACCTGTTGGCATTTCTGGCTCTACTGGGCTTGTTGCGCTCGCTGGACGCAGCTGATAACTGCGTAAGCGACGCACAATCGAGGCTAAGGGCACGAGTATCTTGGGACACAGATGGTTCACCGCTTCGCCCCTGCTTGCATTTGAGTACCGCTGTGTCGCAAGAAGATATTTCAAGACATGTAGCGCGCGGCGTGGCTACTCTGGTGACCGCATACCAGTTCAATGGCTATACAAAACTCAAGCTGACTCCCGAGCAGGCGCGCGACCAACTGATCAATGTTTCGAAAGAGAAAGACGTGGAATGCGCAGCGCTATGGGCCGCATTAATCAGCGATGCTGCTGCCAAGGACAAGAGTGTCGAGCGCACGCCTTTTTGTCTGCTCGATGTTGCGCAAACCAGTTTTCTGAAGACACTTGCCTCTGTTGTCAGAGCTAGCGATCGGCGACAAGAAGCAATTGAAAAGGCCCTATTTCAGTCGTGGCGCTGGTCTGACGAAACACGGTCGTTCAGGTGGGACCCGATCGAAGATACCAGGCACGCATATCGGGCGTTTGCACCAAGTGACGATAAGCAAAAGGTCGAGAGAGGGGCCAATATTTTGGCCGCCATAGCTCTGCCGGTTCTGACAGTCGTTCCACGGCAACACGGTGCATCTGTGCGTTTGCATGTTGTTGGCGGTGATAGACGTAAAGAGGTCTTTGTTTTCGCTTGGCCGATATGGAAGCCACCCGCATCGCTCGCGGCGATACGTGCGATGTTGACACATGAAAATTTGTGGAAAGTTGATGGTCTGGGGCATCTCGGTGTGCAGCAAGTCATGGTCACGCGGCGAATAGCGCCGAGTCGATATAACAATTTCACTCGTGCTCTGCCCTTGGAGAAGGGGTGATCATGACCCCATTGAACCACTGCAACGAAGGATGCAGAAGGGAGCACGGATACTAGAGTTCGAAGACGGCACCCAAGCACAGGAACATGTGCTTCAGCGGAGATAGAAGATGGCTACTGATCCCACAGACACCGTTGCTGTACTTGAGGACGTCAAGATCAAGATCGATCTTCTCTCCGACCCCGCCGTCAGTTACGCCTCTTACCAGAATAATGTCCCGCTGATTCGCAATCTCGCGCTGACGAACAGCACGGATGATCAGTTGCGAGATATTGAAGTTTCAATTCGGTGCGAGCCGGATTTTGTCGAGTCGGTGAAGCTGCGTTTCGAGCGGCTCAACGCACGCGAGGTGCGTGCGTTGAATGCGTTGGATCTGAAGTTCAAACATCAATATCTCGCGGAGCTCACGGAAGCGGAGCGCGGTCGCATCGTCGTCGACATCACGGCAGGTGGCGAGCTGATTGCGAGTGAAAGTAGAGCAGTGGATGTGCTTGCGTACGATCAATGGGCAGGCACACGCTCATTGCCGGAGCTGCTCGCTGCATTCTCATTGCCAAACAATCCAGCGATCGATCGATTGATCTATTCGGCGAGCGAGCTGCTGTCCAAATCAGCACGTGGTCGCAGCATGAACGGCTATCAGTCGAAGAATCGTGACGATGTGTGGGCGCAAATGTCGGCGATCTACAGCGCGATTGCCGCGACAAAGCTTCATTACAGCGAGCCTCCCGCATCATTCGGCACGGACGGTCAGAAGATCCGCACGCCGGACCGCATCATGGCTGGCGGGATAGCGACGTGCCTCGATCTGACGATGCTCATCGTCTCGTGTCTTGAACAGGCGGGATTGCATCCGCTCGTCCTGATGAAGAATGGACACGCATGGGCAGGCTGCTGGCTGATCAATACGACACTGCCTACGTCCGTATTCGATGACGCGCAGGCGTTGAGAAAGCGCGTTGCCAGTGGCGAGCTGCTGGTATTCGAGACGACGGTGCTGACCGATCCATCATCGCCCTCGCTGCGATTCGCGTGCGAGTTGGGTTTGCAGCATCTGCAGAATGAAGACGAGTTTCTGTGTGCAGTCGACGTAAAGCGTTGCCGCATCGAACAGATCCGACCGTTGCCGATCAGAGCGGAAGGTGGCATCGAGTCATCCGTCGCCGGCGTTCGCGAATCGGCGCCCGCTCAGATCGAAGCGCCACCGCAGCTGCCGCCCTTGGATGGCGAAGCGATTCTCATCGATGAAGAAGCTCGTCCTGAAACGCCGGAAGGACGATTGGCTCGATGGAAATCGAAGCTGTTGGATCTGACGCTGCGTAATCGGCTCATCAACTTCAAGCCTACGAAGACTACGCTGCCGCTTAGAGTTCCCGATCCGGCACATCTCGAGGATGCGCTATCCGACGGCGAGGAATGGAAGTTCCGCGCGCTCCCTCAAATCATGCAAGGCGGCGATCCGCGCGTGGCGGCTATCGCGACGCGGCGTGCCGAAGAAGATCCCTTGGATGCACTAGCTCGGCAAGCCATGGAACACAACGAGCTGCTGGCCACTGTCGATCCAAAAGGGCTCGAGTCGAGACTCTACGAGCTGTACAGCTCCGCACGACTCGGGCTTGAAGAAGGCGGAGCGAACACGCTGTATCTTGCAATCGGCTTCTTGCGCTGGGCTGAAGATGAGCGCGCGGAGAAGACGCATTTGGCCCCGCTGCTGCTCGTGCCGGTCACGCTGACGCGCCAATCCGTCAAAGCGGGCTACGCAATAAAGCGGCACGACGATGAAACGATCATCAATCCGACGCTGCTGCAACTGCTACGTGAAAACTATCGGTTGACACTGAAAGGATTGGAGACGCTGCCGACCGATGAGAGCGGCGTGGACGTGAAGAAGATCTGGCAGATCTTTCGTCTGGCGGTGAAAGACATCCCGCGTTGGGAAGTGGAAGAGCAGGTATATCTGGGCATCTTCTCTTTCACCAAGTATCTGATGTGGAAGGATCTGCAGGATCGCACCGAGCAGCTGAAGAAGAATGCTGTTGTCGAGCATTTGATCGAACGCCCGCGCGAGGCGATTGGATCCGCTGAGGATCTGGCGCCCCGTGAGGACTTGGATGAGCGGCATTCTCCTGCCTCGCTGTTGACGCCACTGCTTGCCGATTCGTCTCAGCTGAACGCTGTGAGTCGCGCGGGTGCAGGACACAATTTCGCGCTGGAAGGTCCTCCTGGCACCGGCAAATCTCAGACGATTACGAATCTCATCGCTCACTTTCTCGGGCAGGGCAAGACGGTTCTGTTCGTCTCGGAGAAGATGGCGGCGCTGGATGTTGTGCAGCGAAGACTGAATTCGATTGGCTTGGGGCCGTTTTGTTTAGAGTTGCACTCGGCAAAGGCGCGGAAAACAGAAGTCCTCGCACAACTTCGAACCGCGATGGATGCGGCGCAGCGGCATTCGACAGCGGAATGGGAACGAGAGGCGCAACGACTAGCCTCATTGCGCAACGATCTCAACGATTGTGTTCGCGCGCTGCATCGCAGACACGCGAACGGTCTCACGATCCGTGAGGCGATGGATACCGCGATTCGGTATCGACACTGGACGCCCAGCGCGATGCCATGGGCCGATCCGAATATCCATGACGAACAAGCGCTGGAGAACTTGGGGCAACTGTCGCGCTCGTTGCAATCCGTTAGTAGCGAGCTCGGTGCACTCAAAGGTCATCCGCTCGCATTGATTCAACATTCTGAATGGACCAACGCTTGGGAAGATCGCTTCCTCAAAGGCTGTACCGCGCTGGATGCGGCGGCGCGCCAGATGCAGGAGAGTGCGAAAGAAGTCGGCTCGATGCTCGGGATCAAATTGGATTCTGCTTCCGCGGCCGTACTGGGTGGAATCGACGGCCTGATCGATGTCCTACTGGAGTCGCCGCAGATTCCCATTGAATTCATCGCTCATTCGGGCGATCCCAAAGTGTGTGCCGACGTGCAATCGATGAGAGCGCACGGTGAACGCCGCCAAGAGAGCTGGCGACAGTTGGCGGATGAATTTCGTCCGCAGGCGGTGGATCTCGATGCGCCGCGATTGAGACAGGAATTGAATGCCGCACTGGGTGCGTGGTGGCTGAAGCGATGGTTGTCGCAACGGGCAATCGCGAGGCAATTGGCGGCATATACGAACGGCAACAAACTGAATACCCAAAGACTGCCGGCGATCCTTGATGCCTTATGCGCAGTCAAAGCAGAAGATCAGGAGCTGAAACGGACCGAACAGCAAGCGGTTACGTGGTTCGGATCGCAGTACCAGGGTGCTGCCACCGATTGGAGTGCAATCAAACGCTACGAGCAGTGGAGCCGCAGACTTGAAGTGGCGCTCGGATATTTCGCGTCCGAGCGCAATCCGGATCTCGTGACGGCACTCGGGCAGAAACTGCGCAAGCTCATGGCTGACAATCGGACAGCGTTCCAGAACGGCGGCGCCCTGTGCTCGCAACTCGTCAGCTTCCGTGATCGTTGGCGGGCCTTGTCGGAACAAGTGAAAGCGCTGTCGAGCGACGCAGGTACCGCTGCGTGGCTGGAGGGAAATGAGCGTTCACCTGGATTGATCGCGCGATTACGGTCGCTCGTCGTGCAGTGGAGCGGCGCGAAGCGTTGGCTGCGCGTGTGGTGTCGCTGGCGAGATTTGCGGCAGCAGGCGACGAGTGTCGGCTTGAGCTCGGTAATTCAAGAAGTCGAGAGCGGAACAATTGCCCCGACTGATCTCGCTGCTTACACGGATTACTCGTATCAAGTGTGGTGGCTGAAAGCCATGATCGATCGAGAGCCTGTATTGCGCAGCTTTTCGAGCGCGGATCATGAGAGAAAAATTCTCGAATTCCGTCAGGCGGACGAGAAGTTTCAGCGGCTCACAGAGAAGTACATTGCCGCGGTGCTCGGCGGAAAAGTCCCGCGCGTTGCGAACGGACAAAAGCCGGATCCTGAGTTGGCATTGGTATTGCGGGAGCTCGCCAAACAGCGAGCACATTTGCCGGTTCGAAAACTGGTGCGTGGCATGCCGAGTCTATTGCCCAAACTGAAGCCGTGCCTGTTGATGTCGCCGCTTTCGGTTGCACAGTACCTTGATGCGGAGCACGCTAATTTCGATGTCGTCGTGTTCGATGAGGCGTCGCAAATACCTGTATGGGACGCGGTCGGTGCCATTGCCCGCGGCAGGCAGCTCATCGTCGTGGGCGATCCAAAACAGCTGCCGCCGACAAACTTCTTCAATCGTGCGGATAGCGAAGACGAGTTCGAAGAGCAATCGCAAGAGGATGCGCCGGTCAAGGATCTGGAAAGCATCCTCGACGAATGCCTGGGTGCCGGATTACCGACGTTGCGTCTGGAGTGGCACTACCGCAGCAAGCACGAAAGTCTCATCACCTTCTCGAATCACCGCTACTACGAATCGAGGCTGGTGACATTCCCATCCCCCGTTACGCAAGACATGGCGGTGAGGTTCGTCGCATTGCCTGGAGTTTACGATCGCGGCGGGAGCCGGACCAATCGAGTCGAGGCAGAGGCCATCGTGAAAGAAATCGTGGAACACTTCTCTGATGATGCGCGTCGCAAGCTGACTTTGGGCGTTGTCACTTTTAATCAAACCCAGCAGCGATTGATCGAATCGCTGCTGGATCAGGAATTGGGGAAATCGAGCGACTTGGAACAACGAATCGTCGAACACGGTGCAGAACGCTTGTTCATCAAGAATCTCGAGAACGTTCAAGGCGACGAACGTGATGTGATTTTGTTTTCGATTACGTATGGCAAGGATGCAGCCGGTCGCATGCCGATGAACTTCGGACCTTTGAATCAAGAGGGCGGTCATCGTCGACTCAATGTTGCGATCACGCGAGCTCGTGTCGGCGTCACCATTTTCAGCTCCATTCGCCCGGAGGAAATCGATCTTTCTCGGACGCGCGCCGCCGGAGTTACAGACCTAAAGAACTATCTGGAGTTTGCCGCGAAGGGGCCACGGGCACTTGTCGAACAGTCCGCTCCGACAGGACTAGAGCCCGAGAGTCCTTTGGAACTGGAGGTCATCCAAGCACTTAGAGACAAGGGCTGGATAGTGCACCCACAAGTGGGATGTTCGGGTTATCGAGTGGATATGGCCGTCGTGCACCCAAACGAACCAGGTCGGTATCTGTTGGGAATCGAGTGCGATGGGGCGACGTATCATTCGCTACCGACGGCACGCGATCGTGATCGATTGCGGCAATTCGTGCTCGAAGGATTAGGGTGGCACTTGCATCGAATCTGGTCCACCGATTGGTGGACGGATTCGGAGCGGGAGATGGAGAAGCTTGAGCGCGCGCTGAACCGGAAGTTAGAGCAGTCGATGATGCAATGATCGCTCGTCAATTGCTTTGCAGATGGGATCGAGCGATCTCTGCAAACTTCAACAGCTCATCGAGCTGATTGCGTATAACCGACTCGACGATTTGGATATCGAGGTCTTGGTATTGATGTACCGCAATGTTGCGAAACCCGATCATCCTTTGTAGGTGGCCGCTCAGATCTGAAGGAAGAAGATGGTTTCTTTCCAGGAGCGAAAAACTCTCTCTGGCATCCGCCGTCACACCCAGCCTGCGCTGGCGAATAACCATGTTCGCAAGATCAATCGCTGCCTCGCACGCGCGAGTCACGTTGAGAACGGCTGCGTCCTGTCGCGTGAAGTCTTCTTTAAAGCGACCCTCTGCTTGCGTGTATTCGAAACGCGCACGTTCAATGCTACGCACGATGGTGGCGATCTTTCTAGCGGCTACGGCATTCCTCTCATTCATTGCAGCGGCTCGTTGAGATATCCGGAAAGTATTTCCCGTCTGCGCTGATTGAACAGGGCATAGTCCGTCATGCGTTCCGCCTCCCACGCGAGCACGTCATCCTTGTTTCGAACCAATAGAGGCTTCCCTTCTCGCAGGAGTTGATACACCAGATCAAGGTTGGCCGTGCGCAAATCGACGAGATCCACCTCTCGTTTTGTGGCGCGCGAGACGGCAGACATCAGGCCGAGTCTGTCAGCGATTGTCTCGGCAGGAGGTTGTAGCACGGCCACATCAAGATCGCTCGATGCGCTCTCCTCGCCGCGCGCGAAGCTACCGTAGACATAAATAGCCCACGCGTGCGGCAGTGCGGCAGCTAGCGCTTCGCAAGCTGCATTCAGTGTTCGTTGGCGGTCCATTCTGATCATGGCCGGATCTTATCGTGATTCGAGCTGCAGAGGCATGCGCGCTGCATCGGAGGCGTACCCCATGGTCGCCGCCGTTTCACGGCTTTATCTTCTCCTGAACCGACTTCTCAAAATTCTCGTGCGCGTGCAGATTCGGCCCGCTGATGTCGCTGTTTTGCTATCCAGGTCGCAGATCCCGGCCTTCTCGTGCAGGAAGTTTGCTGCTCCAGTGAACAAGCACAGGGCTTCGGTGTATGACGGAGGAAGCGTCTTCGCAGCAGGAATTGCCGCTGCCTTTTCCCGAGCTTTCGGGCGACGTGCCGTTGTTGCCGGCACGCATGGTCAATGAATATCAATATTGCCCGCGACTTGCGTATCTCGAATGGGTTCAGGGCGAGTGGGCTGAATCGTCCGATACGGTAGAGGGACGTTACGCGCACCGTCGTGTCGACCGTCCGAGCGGCGATCTACCTCCTGTCGACAGCGAAGATGAAGAGCGCATTCACGCGCGTTCGATCACGCTTTCTTCCAACCGTCTCGGTCTCATCGCTCGAATGGATCTCGTCGAAGCGGAAGGTAATCGCGTTACTCCTGTCGACTACAAACGCGGCAAGCGACCTCATGTGCCGCGCGGAGCCTACGATCCAGAGCGCGTGCAATTGTGCGTTCAAGGATTGATTCTCGAAGAGCACGGCTACGTGTGCGAAGAGGGCGTGCTGTACTTCGCAGAGAGTCGCGAAAGAGTGCGCGTGGCGTTCGACGAGGAGCTTAGGGTCTTGACCCAGAACGCCATCGATGGACTCAGGCTCATCGCGATCGGCGGGCGCATTCCCACTCCGCTCGAAGACAGCCCCAAATGTCCACGATGCTCGCTCGTAGGCATTTGCCTTCCGGATGAAGTTCATTCCCTATCGAAAGAGAACGTCTCGCCTCGGCCGTTGGCGATTGCTCGAGAGGAGGCCCTGCCTCTTTATGTGCAAGCGAGGGGAGCTAAAGTCGCCAAACGCGGCGAAACACTCGAAGTCAGTGTGGAAGACAAAGTCGTGCAAACAGTTCGGCTTGTCGAAGTGTCGCAACTGGTGCTGATGGGGCAGGTGTATGTGACCACGCCAACTCTGCACGAGCTGATGAACCGCGAAGTTCCCGTCTCATGGCACTCGTTCGGAGGGTGGTTCATGGGTCATACGGTCGGTACGGGACATAAGAATGTCGAAGTCCGTACCGCCCAATATCGGACGAGCTTCGACCCACAAGCATGCCTGCGAATAGCGAAAGGACTTGTCACGGCGAAGATCCAGAATCAGCGAACTTTTCTGCGGCGCAACTGGAAAAGCAGCGAATCATCCGAGCCGATCATCGAAGGTTTCCAGCAAGATCTTCGTGGCGTGCAACGGGCAGAAAATTTGCAGGAGCTGCTGGGCGCTGAAGGGCAGGCAGCCGCTCGATACTTCCGCAACTTCTCGGCGATGATCAGCCGCAAAGATGACGAGTCCTTACAGTTCGATTTCGAGAAGCGCAATCGCCGTCCGCCGACTGATCCAGTGAATGCGCTGCTTTCTTACGGCTACTCGCTTCTCACGCGGGCATGGACAACGGCACTCACGGCAGTCGGCTTCGATGCATACCGCGGCTTTTATCATCAACCTCGATACGGACGCCCGGCATTGGCGTTGGACATGATGGAACCGTTTCGACCGTTAATTGCCGATTCGAGTGTTATTCAAGCGATCAACAATGGCGAAGTGAGGCCTTCCGACTTCCTGAATGTAGCTGGAAGCGTGGCGCTGACTGACGATGGCCGCAAACGATTCATCACCGCGTTCGAGCGCCGCATGACCCACGAGATCACGCATCCGGTGTTCGGCTATCGAATCAACTATCGGCGACTACTGGAGCTGCAGGCGCGGCTGCTTGCTCGACATCTGCTCGGCGAAATATCCGAATACCCCAACTTCACGACACGATGAGCATGAACGAGGAACATCTGTACATCGTGACTTACGACATCGCCGACCAGAAGCGGTGGCGGCGCGTCTTTAAGATCATGAACGGCTACGGCGAATGGTTACAGCTGTCGGTATTCCAGTGCCGGTTGAGCCGCCAACGACAAGCGGAGCTGATCGCGCTGCTCGATGGAATCATTCACCACGATGCGGACCATATTGTGTTTGTCGATGTCGGCCCCGCTGACCGGGTCGTACCTCGGGTGGTAAGCTTGGGCAAGGATTTCCAGCCTGTTGCACGCGAACCGATCGTCATTTAATCGCCGCGCCGCGCGAGCGCTGAGGTGATGATCAAAACCCCGGACAGCGCTCGCAATTCATAGCTCTTTGAAAATATGGAGACTCTTGTTCGGAACCACGTTTCCGAACTCATTTTTATGTTTAAACACCCGGTAAAACAAACAGCGCTCGCAAGCTCGGACAAAATCCGAACGCCTGCGCAGGGTTGCGGCCGGGCTGTGATCCGCAGCTAATCGCTGCGGCCTCATTGAAGCGACCAGGCTCGATCACTGACTTCGCTGAAATCGCGGTGATCCGCAGCTAATCGCTGCGGCCTCATTGAAGCTTCTCACTCTGCAGCTTTAGCGCGTTCTGGCTACCGTGTGATCCGCAGCTAATCGCTGCGGCCTCATTGAAGCCCGAGCACGCTGTCGAAACCGAACTCCATGTGGTCGTGATCCGCAGCTAATCGCTGCGGCCTCATTGAAGCCCGAGCCCGGATCGATATCGATGGCGCGATAGAGAGGTGATCCGCAGCTAATCGCTGCGGCCTCATTGAAGCTTAGGTCGGACGAGATCGAAAACGCGTCCTGGTCGGTGATCCGCAGCTAATCGCTGCGGCCTCATTGAAGCACTCAAAAGGAACTTGCCGACGCCATGGCGGGGCTACGTGATCCGCAGCTAATCGCTGCGGCCTCATTGAAGCGAGAGACATCTTGCGTGTGACGGTGGCGCCGCCCGGCGGTGATCCGCAGCTAATCGCTGCGGCCTCATTGAAGCTTCGCATACCAGTTACGGGCGTATTCGCGCATGGCTGTGATCCGCAGCTAATCGCTGCGGCCTCATTGAAGCTTGATTCGGTAGAGCGCGTCAATCAGCCAATCGACCTGTGATCCGCAGCTAATCGCTGCGGCCTCATTGAAGCGCTACGGTGCGCAAGGCGACGGCGCGACCGATGACACGTGATCCGCAGCTAATCGCTGCGGCCTCATTGAAGCCTTGGATACTCGCGGCATCTCAGAGAGTGAAGCGCTGTGATCCGCAGCTAATCGCTGCGGCCTCATTGAAGCCTCGAATCGAATTCGATGTATTGGCCCGGTGTGAGGTGATCCGCAGCTAATCGCTGCGGCCTCATTGAAGCCAAGGAGCACCTCATGCACAAGCCTAGGGTTCGACTGTGATCCGCAGCTAATCGCTGCGGCCTCATTGAAGCGTCGTCCACGCACTGCGCGTGTTCATCGCCTGCTCGTGATCCGCAGCTAATCGCTGCGGCCTCATTGAAGCAGATAAACGAGCCGATGAATAGACAACAGCGTCGCGGTGATCCGCAGCTAATCGCTGCGGCCTCATTGAAGCACAGCGAATACGAAGGATCGCGCCTCAAGGTCGCACGTGATCCGCAGCTAATCGCTGCGGCCTCATTGAAGCAGGTTACGGCTCCGGCTCCAGGCGACGACATCGGTCTGGTGATCCGCAGCTAATCGCTGCGGCCTCATTGAAGCTGTGGTGATGACTGGATTCATGATTTTCTCCTGAGTTGTGATCCGCAGCTAATCGCTGCGGCCTCATTGAAGCGCAAGGGCTCACGGTTTGTCTTCTGCGTCGTTACCGTGATCCGCAGCTAATCGCTGCGGCCTCATTGAAGCATCGAGGACGTATTCGTAGATGGATTCCATGATCTGGTGATCCGCAGCTAATCGCTGCGGCCTCATTGAAGCACGAAGAACAACAAATCCTCGTCTTGGCTATCCAGTGATCCGCAGCTAATCGCTGCGGCCTCATTGAAGCACGTAGATCTGCCGCGTGCGGCGCGCCGTTCCCGCAGTGATCCGCAGCTAATCGCTGCGGCCTCATTGAAGCACTATCACGGTCACGAATAACACCGCGTTCGCAATCAGTGATCCGCAGCTAATCGCTGCGGCCTCATTGAAGCTTCGTCGCACAGGTCGAGCATGTGATCCATCCACTGGTGATCCGCAGCTAATCGCTGCGGCCTCATTGAAGCTCAGGCAGCGCATCGCCCCACATCATCCCGGCTTTAGTGATCCGCAGCTAATCGCTGCGGCCTCATTGAAGCAGTCGGGGATGATGTCCACCGCGTTATCGAGCACGAGTGATCCGCAGCTAATCGCTGCGGCCTCATTGAAGCAGCAGATCGAAGGCGGTGTTCTCGCTGCCGTCTTTCGGTGATCCGCAGCTAATCGCTGCGGCCTCATTGAAGC
>DASTSB010000251.1:0-5296 GCA_035760885.1 Steroidobacteraceae bacterium
TCTTCAATAGGGGGCTTCCATGGCTCGCGGTATCAACAAAGTGATCTTGGTCGGTAATCTCGGGGCGGACCCGGACACGCGCTACATGCCGAGCGGCAAGGCGGTGACCAACATCCGCATCGCCACGAGCGATAGCTGGAAAGACAAGCAAACGGGCGACACCCAGGAGCGCACCGAATGGCACAGCGTCGTGCTGTTCGACAAGCTCGGGGAGATCGCCGCGGAGTACCTGCGCAAAGGTTCGCAGGTCTACATCGAGGGAAGCCTTCGCACCCGCAAGTGGCAGGATAAGGAAGGTAAAGATCGCTACACGACCGAGATCGTCGCCCGGGACATGCAGATGCTCGGCGGTCGCGGCGGCGCAGCTGGCGGTGGTGGAAGTGGTGGCGGTGAGTCTCGCGCCCCCCGCTCTTCGCCCGCTGAAGATCGCGCTCCGGCACCGGCCGGGGAAGAGGAGTTCGATGACGACATTCCGTTCTAAGAAAGGGGATAGGGGATTGCGGATAGAGGATAGTCAGAACGACGCGACTTACCTCGCGTCTTGGTTCTCTCTGGCCACGATCCGCTAGTCACCAGTCACTCTCTTCCCCAGTCACGATCCGCTAGTCACCAGTCACTCCTCTTTCCCATGCCTCGCGTCTTTATCCGCACATTCGGTTGCCAGATGAACGAATACGACTCCGCCAAGATGGTGGATGTCCTTCGTGAGTCGGGCGGCTACGAGCCGACGGAAAATCCCGAAGAAGCGGATCTGCTGCTGTTGAACACGTGTTCCGTGCGCGAGAAGGCGCAGGAGAAAGTGTTTTCGCAATTGGGAGGTTGGCGCCAGCTCAAGAAGGCGAAGCCGCACCTGCTCATCGGCGTTGGCGGTTGCGTGGCCAGCCAAGAAGGCGAGGGGATCACCCAACGTGCTCCTTACGTCGATCTAGTATTCGGGCCGCAGACGCTGCATCGCTTGCCGGAGATGATTCGCGAGCTGCAAGAGACTGGCCGGTCGGTCGTCGATATCAGCTTCCCTGAAATCGAGAAATTCGATGCGCTTCCTGCCCCGCGCGCGGAAGGTGCGACGGCGTTTGTCTCCATCATGGAAGGCTGCAGCAAGTACTGCACGTTCTGCGTGGTGCCGTACACGCGCGGCGATGAAGTGAGTCGCCCTTTTGAATCGGTGATGGATGAAATCCGTGCGCTCGCCGATCAGGGTGTCAAAGAGATCAACTTGCTCGGGCAAAACGTCAACGCATACAACGGCGTCATGGACGATGGCACGCACTGCGATCTCGGTACGTTGATTTACGCCGTCGCCGAAGTGAATGGGATCGAGCGCATTCGCTTCACGACATCGCATCCGGTGGAGTTCAAAGACTCGCTGATCGAGGCCTATCGCGACGTAGCGAAGCTCGCTAACTACCTGCATTTGCCAGTGCAAGCAGGCTCAGATCGGATCCTCGCCGCGATGAAGCGCGGCTACACCTCGCTCGAATACAAGCAAAAGATTCGCAAGCTCCGTGCAGTGCGTCCCGATATCAGCATCTCGTCCGACTTCATCGTCGGATTTCCGGGCGAGACCGAGAAGGATTTCGAAGCGACGATGAATTTGATCGCCGATGTCGGCTTCGATCAGTCCTTTAGTTTCATCTACAGCCGACGGCCCGGAACGCCTGCGGCCTCCCTGCCGGATGACGTGACGTACGACGAAAAGCAGCAACGCCTTGCAATTCTGCAAGCGCGCATCAATCAACAAGCGATGGCGATTAGCCAAAAGATGATCGGCACTGTGCAGCGCGTTTTGGTCGAGCGGCCTTCGCGCAAAGATCACCGACAACTCGCAGGCCGCACGGAAAACATGCGATGGGTGAACTTCGATGGACCGCAAACGTTGATCAATCAGTTTGCAGATGTGCTGATCACTGAGGCATTGCCCAATTCGCTGCGAGGGCGGCTGGTGCAGGGAGGCAAGAGTTCCACGGGGTACGCGGGGAACACCGGGTTTGATACAGAAACCCAGAGAGTACTGTCGTACTGATACATGCTGGAGCGAATGAAAGACTCATCGCACTGTTTTCTGCCCCCCATGCTCCCCGTGTTCCCAGTGGAGAGCTTCTCTGCGGGGCTCAAGCTTTGAATACCCCCGTTGCAACTCGAGACCTCGCCTTCGAAGCGGTGGACAATAACCGGCTCGCGAATTTCGTCGGGCCCATGGACGAAAATCTCCGTCACGTCGAAGATCGTCTGAACGTCCAAGTCCGTCGTCGTGGCGGCTGGGTAGAAATATCCGGCTCGCCTGAAGCGACTGTCACTGCTGAACACATCCTGCGGCGGCTCTTCGAGTTATCCGCGGTCGAATCGCTTACTCCCGATCGAGTGCACCTCGTGGTGCAAGAGGCCCGAATGGAAACAGCTCCGAGCGTGGTCGCGCGCTCAGCCGATGAAGTCACGATTCATACGCAACGCGGCGGAATTCGCGGCCGCGGCCCGAATCAGCGTCAGTATCTGCAGAACATTCGTACTCACGATTTGACGTTCGGTATCGGTCCCGCCGGAACCGGTAAAACGTACTTGGCCGTCGCGTGCGCGGTTGAGGCGCTGCAAACGGATCGTGTGCGACGCATCGTACTGGTCCGACCTGCCGTGGAAGCGGGCGAGCGGCTGGGCTTCTTGCCCGGCGATATCGGGCAAAAAGTAGATCCGTATTTGCGGCCGATGTACGACGCTTTGTACGACATGATGGGATTCGATCGAGTCGCGCGTGCGATCGAGCGGCAGGTGATCGAAATCGCGCCGTTGGCGTTCATGCGCGGGCGTTCCTTGAACGATTCCTTCATCATCTTGGACGAAGGTCAGAACACCTCGGTCGAACAGATGAAGATGTTTCTAACCCGCATCGGCTTCGGCTCGAAAGCGGTCGTGACCGGGGATATCACCCAGACCGATTTGCCGCGCCAGCAGACTTCGGGCCTCAAACACGTCATGAAGGTTCTTCAGGGCGTGGAGAGCGTTGCGTTCACGTTTTTCAGCTCGAAAGACGTGGTGCGGCATCCTCTCGTGCAGCGCATTGTCGAGGCGTATGAAAGGGGTGAGGCCCGCGCTCGGGATGCCGATCCGCGCAATCAACGCAATGCGGGCGAGGATCGCACCGAGTGAGCACAGTCGCTTCGCGTGCGCGGCCTGCCTCTGCGCGGCGTCGCTCAGCAGCGCGTTCTCGGACGTCGCACGACTCGGTGCAAGTGAGCGTCCAATTCGCAACAGGACGCCGCGGTGTGCCGCAATCAAGGTCCTTTAGGCGTTGGGCAAACGCAGCAGTTGCCGCAGCAGCGACGCCGAAAACGGCTGCCCGTGCATGGGATGTCAGCCTGCGAGTTGTCGGCAGCGCAGAAAGTCGTAAGCTAAATCGCCTCTGGAGAGGCAAAGACAAATCCACCAACGTGCTGTCATTTCCCAGTGAGATACTGAGCGCAGGCCTGCCAGCAGGCTTCGCGGATGAGCCGTTGTCGCTCGGCGACCTCGCTATCTGCGCACCCGTCGTGGCGCGTGAGGCGCGGGAGCAAGGCAAGTTGTTGCAGGCTCATTGGGCTCACATGGTAGTTCGCGGCATTCTTCATCTCTTAGGCTACGACCACGAGAACGATCGCGATGCCGAGCGTATGGAAAGTTGCGAGATCTCGATCCTCGCGCAATTCGGTTATCCCAACCCTTATGTCTGAAGAATCCAGTTCGACGAGTCGCTGGCTACGTCGCATCACGGAGACCTTGAGTGGTGAGCCGCGCGATCTCGAAGATCTGAATGAGGTGCTCGCACACGCACGCGAGCGCGGCATCATCAATCATGATGCGTTCGAGATGCTCGAAGGCGTGTTGCGCGTCGTCGAATTGCAGGTGCGAGACATCATGGTCGCCCGTTCGCAGATGGTGATCATCGATCGCGATGCGCCGCCGGAAGAAATCCTGCCTGTCGTCATCGAGTCCGGTCACTCGCGCTTTCCTGTCATTGGCGAGGATCGCGATCAAATCGTCGGCATCCTGCTCGCGAAGGATCTGCTTCGTTATTTTTCGGAAGGCGGCAAAGACGACTTCGATATCAAAGAATGTCTGCGTCCCGTCGTGTTCATTCCGGAGAGCAAACGTCTCAACGTGCTGCTAAAGGAATTCCGCGCGAGCCATCATCACATGGCGATTGTTGTGGATGAGTACGGCGGCGTGTCCGGTCTTGTGACGATCGAAGACGTGCTCGAACAAATCGTGGGCGACATCGGCGATGAATACGACACCGATGAGGATTTGGATATTCGCCGCGAGGGCGAGCGTCAGTTCACGGTCAAGGCACAGACTCGCATCGATGAATTCAATTCCTTCTTCGGGACCGAATTCAGCGATGAAGAGTTCGACACTATCGGCGGTCTCGCGATCAATTTCCTGGGCCGCCTGCCTCGCCGCGGTGAAACGTTCGTGATGAGTGGACTGGAGTTCAAAGTGATGCGCGCCGATCGGCGACGCCTAGATATTCTTCGCGTGATCACGCCGACGGATATCGTCCCGAGGGAAGAAGAATAGTTGGCCGCGGAGAACGCAGAAAAGAGTGAGATAAATACGTTTGCGCGCCGTCGTCTCGAATCGGCAACGCACTGTATCGTCGGAGTGCAGTGCAAGCTCCCAATATTGAAGGACAGCCCGTGCCAGCCAACTTAAAGAATGCGCATTTGATCTGACTTTTTTTGTCCTCATTCTTTTTTGCGTTCTCTGCGGCAAATTATCTTTCTCGTCTAACGTGCCTCATTTCCTAAGTACCAAAACAGCGCTCTGGCTTTCGTTACCGGTTGGCGCTGCGCTCGCGCTCGCGTTTGCGCCGTTCGAGTGGTGGCCGCTGGGGATTGTGTGTCCGGCCTATCTATTTTTGATGTGGGAAGATGCTTCACCGAAGCGCGCGGCGAAGGTCGGTTTTCTTTTTACCGCAGGCAACTACCTTGCCGGCACGTATTGGCTTTATCACAGCATCTACGAGATCGGCCACGCGCCGATTGTGCTCACCTTGATTGCGATGGTGGGATTAGTCGCGATCATGGGTGGGTACACAGCACTGCTCGGATATCTGCTCGCAAGATTTTGTCGGCCGAGGCTAGGGAAGAGCTCGTTCTGGTTCGTGTTGCTAGTCATGCCCGCTGCGTACGTGCTGCTCGAATGGTTTCGCGGCTGGTTCTTGAGCGGCTTTCCTTGGCTCGCGCTTGGCTACACGCCAATCGATACCCCGCTTGCTGCATACGCACCGATTGGCGGCGTGTACTTCGTCAGTCTCATCGTGACA
>DASTSB010000252.1:0-11739 GCA_035760885.1 Steroidobacteraceae bacterium
TAGCTCCGGCAAGCTCTTGTTCTCCGCTCGCATCATTCCTTATCGCGGCTCTTGGCTCGACTTCGAGTTCGATCCGAAAGACTGCGTATTCTCGCGTATCGACCGTCGTCGCAAGTTGCCGGTCACGATCATCCTGCGCGCTCTCGGCTACACCGAGGAGCAGATGCTCGACATGTTCTTCGACAAGAACACCTACTTCATCTCCAAGGAGAAGATTGAGTTCGATCTGATCCCGGCGCGCCTACGCGGTGAGACGGCGACGTTCACCATCAAGATCGGCGATGAAGTCATCGTTGAGGAAGGTCGTCGCGTCACTGCGCGTCACGTGCGCGTCCTCGAGCAGAAGGGTATTTCCCGTTTGGAAGTGCCGAAGGAATACTTGATCGGCAAGGTCCTCGCGCACGATGTGTTCAATACCGATACAGGCGAGATTTTGGCGAAGGCGAACGAGATCCTCACGGTTGCCGTAGTCGATAAGCTTATCGAAGCAGGCGTGCAGCAAATCCGTGCTCTGTACGTCAACGATCTGGATCGTGGCCCGTACATTTCCGATACATTGCGCATCGATCCGACTCGCACGCGGCTCGAAGCCTTGGTCGAAATCTATCGAATGATGCGTCCGGGCGAGCCGCCGACGAAGGATGCCGCGGAAAATCTGTTCCAGAATTTGTTCTTCAACCCGGAGCGCTACGATTTGTCCGCTGTGGGTCGCATGAAGTTCAACCGGCGCGTGCATCGCGACGCGATCACCGGTCCCGGAATCCTCTACGACCACGCGCACTTCGCAAAGCGCACGGATGACTTCTCGAAGAAGCTTGTCGAAGAACTCGGCGAAAGCTCGGACATCATTGCTGTGATTAAAGAGCTTTGCGACATTCGCAACGGCAATGGACAGGTCGACGATATCGATCACCTGGGCAACCGTCGCGTGCGTTCCGTCGGCGAAATGGCTGAGAACGCATTCCGCATCGGTCTCGTGCGTGTTGAGCGCGCGGTGAAGGAGCGTCTGACGCTCGCCGAGTCGGAAGGACTCATGCCGCAAGAAATGATCAATGCCAAGCCGGTAGCGGCTGCCGTCAAAGAATTCTTCGGTTCCTCGCAGCTCTCGCAGTTCATGGATCAGAACAATCCACTTTCGGAAGTCACGCACAAGCGTCGCGTTTCCGCACTTGGACCAGGCGGTCTGACTCGCGAGCGCGCGGGCTTCGAAGTGCGCGACGTGCACCCGACGCACTACGGTCGCGTGTGCCCGATTGAAACGCCGGAAGGCCCAAACATCGGTCTTATCAACTCGCTGTCCGTCTATGCGCGCACCAATGATTACGGCTTCCTCGAGACGCCGTACCGCAAAGTGATTGACGGCAAAGTGTCCGACGAAATCGACTATCTCTCCGCAATTGAGGAGAGTCAGTACGTGATCGCGCAAGCGAATGCTACGTTGAATGCGAGCAATGAATTCGCTGACGACTTAGTCTCGTGCCGTCATTTGAATGAATTCATGTTGTCCTCGCCGGACAAGATCCAATACATGGACGTTTCGCCGAAGCAGATCGTGTCGGTCGCTGCGTCGCTGATCCCGTTCCTGGAGCACGACGACGCGAACCGCGCGTTGATGGGCTCGAACATGCAGCGCCAGGCCGTGCCGACCCTGCGAGCCGAAACGCCGCTGGTCGGAACCGGTATGGAACGCGCCGTGGCCATCGACTCAGGCGTGACCGTGGTTGCGCGCCGCGGCGGCGTGGTCGATTCCGTCGATGCCTCGCGCATCGTCGTGCGCGTGCACGATGCCGAAACGTCAGCGTCGGAAGCCGGTGTCGATATTTACTCGCTCACGAAGTACACGCGGTCTAACCAGAACACCTGTATCAATCAGCGTCCGCTGGTGAAGGCAGGCGATGTGATCGCTCGCGGTGACGTACTGGCTGACGGTCCTTCAACTCATCTGGGTGAGTTGGCGCTGGGTCAGAACCTACTCGTCGCCTTCATGCCTTGGAACGGCTACAACTTCGAGGACTCGATTCTGATCTCTGAACGCGTCGTTCACGACGATCGCTTCACGACGATTCACATCGAAGAGCTGACCTGCGTTGCTCGCGATACGAAGCTCGGTCCCGAAGAAATTACCGCTGACATCCCAAACGTCGGCGACATCGCGCTCGCGAAGCTTGATGAAGCGGGCATCGCGTTCATCGGTGCGGAAGTCCGTGCGGGCGACATCCTCGTTGGTAAGGTCACGCCGAAGGGCGAAACGCAGCTCACTCCCGAAGAGAAGCTGCTGCGCGCGATCTTCGGCGAGAAGGCCTCGGATGTGAAAGACACGTCGCTGCGCGTTCCTCCGGGAATGGACGGCACCGTCATCGATGTTCGCGTGTTCACACGCGATGGCGTCGAAAAGGACACGCGCGCACTGTCGATCGAGAAGGCGGAACTCGAGAAGGTTCGCAAGGACCTCGAAGATCAACGCCGCATTCTCGAAGACGACTTGTTCGAACGCGTCAGGGCGGTATTGCTCGGCAAAGCTGCCGAAGCGGGCCCGAAGAAGGTTCGACCTGGCACGGCCATCGACGAGGCCTACCTCGCAGACCTCCCACGCGAACAGTGGCTCGAAATTCGTCTGCAGGACGAAGAAGGTAATGCTGCGGTCGAAGGTGCTGCAGAGCGCCTGAAGGCACAGCGTAAAGAGTTCGAGAAGCGCTACGAAGAGAAGCGCGCCAAGATCACTGCGGGCGATGACCTCGCGCCTGGCGTGCTTAAGATGGTGAAGGTCTATCTGGCCGTGAAGCGCCGCATTCAACCCGGCGACAAGATGGCTGGTCGCCACGGTAACAAGGGTGTGGTCTCCACCATCATTCCAGTCGAGGACATGCCGTTCGATGAAAACGGTACGCCGGTAGACATCGTTCTCAATCCGCTGGGCGTGCCTTCGCGAATGAACATCGGTCAGATCCTCGAGACCCACTTGGGCTGGGCTGCAAAGGGCATCGGTCACAAGATCGGTCGCATGCTCGATGCGATGCAAGAAGGTCGCGGTGTTGCTCAGATCCGTGGCTTCTTGGATGAGGTCTACAACAAGACGGGCGGACAGAAGGCAGATGTGGCCTCGCTCACTGACGAAGAGATCGTCACATTAGCTGGCAACCTGCGTCACGGTGTGCCGATGGCAACGCCAGTGTTCGACGGTGCAGCTGAAGAAGAGATCAAGCACATGCTTGCGCTCGCTGATCTGCCGCTGAGTGGTCAGACAGTGTTGTACGACGGTCGTACGGGCGAGCGCTTCGAGCGCGAAGTTACAGTCGGGTACATGTACATGCTGAAGTTGAACCACTTGGTCGACGACAAGATGCACGCGCGCTCAACGGGTCCGTATTCGTTGGTCACGCAGCAGCCGTTAGGTGGCAAGGCCCAGTTCGGTGGTCAGCGCTTCGGCGAGATGGAAGTGTGGGCACTTGAGGCTTACGGTGCCTCTTACACGCTGCAAGAAATGCTGACCGTCAAGTCGGACGACGTGAACGGACGTACCCAGATGTACAAGGCGATCGTCGATGGCAACCACGAAATGAAGGCGGGTATGCCCGAATCCTTCAATGTGTTGGTCAAAGAAATCCGCTCGCTGGGCATCAACATGGAGTTGGAGCAAGAGGGCGACAAGTAAGCGCGCTTACTTGTGAGGAAGTGATGGAGTGATGAAGTGAAAGGTGTAGGTCGAGGCGAGTTGCGAGTTACGCAGTTCACTTTCTCACCTTCTCACTTCCTCACCAACTGATCGATCGAACACCTAACGCAGGTGACAGAGATGAAAGATTTACTGAAGTTGTTCAAGCAGCAGACCCCGGTCGAGAACTTTGACTCGATTCGAATTGGGTTGGCCTCGCCGGAAATGATTCGCTCCTGGTCGTTCGGCGAAGTGAAGAAGCCGGAGACCATCAACTACCGCACGTTCAAGCCAGAGCGTGATGGCTTGTTCTGCGCCAAGATCTTCGGACCAGTGAAGGACTACGAGTGCTTGTGCGGTAAGTACAAGCGCCTGAAGCACCGCGGCGTCGTCTGCGAAAAGTGCGGCGTCGAAGTTACACAATCGAAAGTGCGTCGTGAACGCATGGGCCACATCGAACTCGCGAGCCCGACGGCACATATCTGGTTCTTGAAGTCGCTTCCGTCCCGAATCGGCCTCATGTTGGACATGACGCTGCGCGAGATCGAGCGCGTGTTGTATTTCGAAGCGTTCGTCGTCATCGAACCGGGCATGACAGAGCTGCAGCGCGGCCAGTTGCTGACCGACGAAATGTATCTCGAAGCGATCGAGAAGCACGGCGATGAATTCGACGCTCGTATGGGCGCCGAAGCGGTGTTCGAGTTGCTCAAGTCGCTCGACCTGCAAGCTGAAGTGCTACGAGTTCGTGAAGAGATCACAGGCACGAATTCCGAAACGAAGATCAAGCGCTTGTCGAAGCGTTTGAAGCTACTCGAGTCGTTCATCGAATCGGGTAACAAGCCTGAGTGGATGGTGATGACGGTGTTGCCGGTGTTGCCGCCGGATCTGCGTCCGTTGGTCCCGCTGGACGGCGGCCGCTTTGCGACTTCAGATTTGAACGATCTGTATCGCCGCGTCATTAACCGCAACAACCGGCTGCGTCGTCTGCTCGAACTGAACGCTCCGGACATCATCGTCCGTAACGAAAAGCGGATGCTGCAGGAAGCAGTCGATGCGTTGCTCGACAACGGCCGCCGCGGTCGCGCCATCACGGGCACGAACAAGCGTCCGCTGAAGTCGCTCGCCGACATGATCAAGGGCAAGCAAGGCCGCTTCCGTCAGAATCTGCTCGGTAAGCGCGTCGACTACTCTGGCCGTTCGGTCATCGTGGTCGGTCCGACGTTGCGCCTGCATCAGTGCGGTCTGCCGAAAAAGATGGCACTCGAATTGTTCAAGCCGTTCATCTTCTCGAAGCTTCAGCTACGCGGCGAAGCTTCGACGATCAAGGCTGCCAAGCGCATGGTCGAACGCGAAGGTCCGGAAGTGTGGGACATTCTCGAAGAAGTCATTCGCGAACATCCTGTCCTGCTGAACCGCGCTCCGACGCTCCACCGCTTGGGCATTCAGGCATTCGAGCCAGTGCTGATCGAAGGTAAAGCGATCCAGCTCCATCCGCTCGTCTGTACGGCTTTCAACGCCGACTTCGACGGCGACCAGATGGCGGTTCACGTGCCGCTGTCGCTGGAAGCACAGCTCGAAGCACGCGCGCTGATGATGTCCTCCAATAACATTCTCTCGCCTGCGAACGGCGATCCGATCATCGTGCCGTCGCAAGACGTCGTGCTCGGTCTGTATTTCATGACTCGCGAGCGCGTCGGTGCTCGAGGCGAGGGCATGATGTTCGCGGACGTGCAGGAAGTACACCGTGCCTATGAAGGTCGCGTTGCCGACTTGCAGGCTAAGGTTAAGGTTCGAATTCAGGAGTTCGTCCGTATCGAAGACGGTAGCTTCCAGCCTCGCAAGCGTGTTGTCGATACAACGATCGGCCGTGCGTTGCTGTCGGACATCCTGCCGAAAGGCATGTCGTTCGATCTCGTCAATCGCGACATGACGAAGAAGGCGATTTCCGGCGTGATCAATGTTTGCTATCGCACAGTTGGCCTGAAAGAGACCGTCGTGTTCGCCGACCAGCTCATGTACACCGGATTTCACTATGCGACTCGCGCAGGCGTGTCGATCGGCGTCGATGACATGGTTGTACCGCAGCAGAAGAACAAGATCCTTGCTTCTGCTGAGCGCGAAGTGAAAGAGATTCAGGAGCAATACGCTTCGGGTCTCGTCACCAATGGCGAGCGCTACAACAAGGTTGTCGACATTTGGTCGCGTACGAACGACCAAGTGGCGAAAGCCATGATGGACAAGCTCGGCGTTGAAGAAGCCAAGAACGCCAAGGGCGAAGCAGTCCAGCAGAAGTCGTTTAACTCGATCTACATGATGGCCGACTCGGGCGCGCGTGGTAGCGCCGCCCAGATCCGTCAGCTCGCCGGTATGCGCGGTCTGATGGCGAAGCCGGACGGGTCGATCATCGAAACGCCGATCACGGCCAACTTCCGTGAAGGCTTGAATGCGATGCAGTACTTCATCTCGACGCACGGCGCTCGTAAGGGCTTGGCCGATACCGCGTTGAAGACGGCGAACTCCGGTTATTTGACGCGCCGTCTGGTCGACGTCGCACAAGACTTGGTGGTCACCGAAGAAGATTGCGGCACGACAAATGGCCTGACGATGGCTCCGATTGTCGAAGGCGGCGATGTCGTCGAAGGTCTCGGCGAGCGTGTCCTCGGACGCGTGGTGGCGGAAGATGTGATGAAGCCAAGCGGCGAAGCTGTCGTGATCGAAGCCGGCGTCCTCATCGATGAAAAATTGGTGAAGGTGCTGGAGCAAGAAGGTGTCGATCAGGTGAAGGTGCGTTCGCCGATCACTTGCCAGACGCGTTATGGGGTGTGCTCGCAGTGCTACGGCCGCGACCTTGCACGTGGTCATCGCATCAATTTGGGCGAAGCAGTCGGCGTTATCGCGGCGCAATCGATCGGTGAGCCCGGTACGCAGCTTACGATGCGTACGTTCCACATCGGTGGTGCCGCATCTCGAGCTGCTGCAGCGAACTCCGTGGAAGCGAAGGGCAAGGGTGCAGCGCGTCTTCACAACTTGAAGACGGTGCATCACGAGAAAGGCCACTGGGTCGCAACTTCGCGTTCCGGCGAACTCGGTGTCATCGACGAATTCGGCCGCGAGCGTGAGCGTTACAAAATCCCGTACGGTGCTGTGATCACGATCAAGGACGGCGATTCGATCGAGCCCGGACAGATCCTGGCAACGTGGGATCCGCACACTCACCCGGTGGTCACGGAAGTGGCGGGCTTCATCAAATTCCAAGACTTCATCGATGGCGTGACGGTGCAGAGCCAGGTCGACGAAGTGACCGGGTTGTCCAGCACGGTGGTAATGGATCCGAAGCAGCGCAGCTCCAGCGGCAAAGACTTGCGTCCTGTCGTGCGGCTGGTAAATGCCAAGGGCAAGGAAGTTACGTTCGCAAACACCGATATTCCGGCCGTGTACGCGTTGCCTGCCGGCGCGATCGTGAGCCTGGAAGACGGTGCGAAGGTGTCGGTTGGCGACGTCATTGCGCGTATCCCGCAGGAGTCTTCCAAGACTCGCGACATCACCGGCGGTCTGCCTCGCGTGGCGGACTTGTTCGAAGCACGCAAGCCGAAGGATTCCGCGATTCTCGCCGAGTACTCAGGCACGGTGAGCTACGGCAAGGAAACAAAGGGCAAGCGTCGGCTCGTCATTACCGATGAGCAAGGTGAGAAGCACGAGGAGCTGATTCCGAAGTGGCGTCACCTGAACGTGTTCGAAGGTGAACAGGTGGAACGCGGCGAAGTCATTGCGGACGGCGAACCGAATCCGCACGACATTCTGCGTCTGCAAGGCGTCGAGTCGTTGGCCAACTATTTGGTCCGCGAAATTCAGGACGTCTATCGTCTGCAGGGCGTGAAAATCAATGACAAGCACATCGAAGTGATCATTCGCCAGATGTTGCGTAAAGTCGAAATCGCTCACACGGGCGACACGGCTTTGCTGCGTGGCGAACAGTTGGACCGCGCTCGCGTGACCGACGTGAACGAACGCATCGCGGAGCAGGGCAAGATCGAGGCTCGAATCGAGCCGGTTCTGCTCGGTATCACCAAGGCGTCGTTGGCGACCGAGTCGTTCATTTCGGCGGCTTCGTTCCAAGAGACAACCCGCGTGCTGACGGAAGCGGCGGTCCGCGGTCTCAAGGACGATCTGCGTGGCTTGAAGGAAAATGTCATTGTCGGCCGGCTGATCCCGGCGGGTACGGGCTCCTTCTACCATGCGCGTCGCCGCAAACGTACGGATGCAGGTTCAGGTCGCGGCTTCATGGATATGGGCGGTGGCGCGACCGAGGGCGAGGAGTCGGTCTCCGACGAGGCGGGTGCCGCGGCAGAGTAGCGGTGGTCAGTTGAGAGTAGTCGGTTGAGGATCAGCGGGCCGTACCTTCTCTCGCTGTCGACAGCCAATGGACAACCGTCAGCATGGCGCCGAGCGGTTGCGGAGGGTTTTACGGCCGGGCCTAGTGAGCCCCGGCTGTCAACCGTCAACCGACAAGGGTCACCAAGGTGTCAATCGTGCCTGCAGCGCGGTTGACACACTCAGCCCTCGTTCCTACAATCCCGCGCCTTTGATTGGCCGGCACCTAGCAAGCCCGCCTGCCATCAAGCAATTTTTCCAACCGGGCCGCCTGTTTAGGCGGCCCGTGTTTCTTCAAGGATCGAAGGTTTCTCTTTAAACATCTTCGGGAACTCTTACGTTTTATGGCCAGCATTAGTCAGCTCGTGCGCAAACCACGGACCTCGCCGAACTACAAGACAAAGGTCCCGGCGTTGGCAGCGTGCCCTCAAAAGCGCGGCGTTTGCACGCGCGTTTACACGACCACCCCGAAGAAGCCGAACTCCGCGCTGCGCAAAGTGGCGAAGGTTCGCCTCACCAATGGATTCGAGGTGATTAGTTATATCGGCGGCGAAGGCCACAACCTCCAAGAGCACTCCGTTGTGCTAATCCGTGGCGGCCGCGTTAAAGATCTTCCTGGTGTTCGTTATCACACGGTGCGCGGCACACTCGACTGTGCAGGCGTGAACGATCGGCGCCAGGGCCGTTCGAAGTACGGCGCGAAACGTCCTAAGAAATAAGTGACTGCAGCTACGTCTTCTAGTCACCAATCACTAGTCACTATTCACTGGTATCCCTATGTCTCGTAGAGCTTCCGCACCGACCCGCACGATTCTTCCCGATCCGCGCTTTAACAGCCTGCTGTTGGCGAAGTTCGTCAACATGGTCATGGAACGCGGCAAGAAATCCGTGGCGGAGAAGATCGTCTATGGCGCCGTCGACCGAATCGCCGAGAAGACAGGCAAGCAGTCCGATGCATCGATCGAGTTGCTGTCTCAGGCGCTCGACAACGTCAAGCCGACGGTGGAAGTGAAGAGCCGTCGTGTCGGCGGTGCCACATATCAGGTCCCGGTTGAAGTGCGTTCTGCTCGTCGCCAGACACTGGCGATGCGTTGGGTGATCGAGGCAGCCCAGGCTCGCTCCGAGAAGTCGATGGCACAGCGCCTCGCGGCCGAATTGCTGGACGCCTCTGAGAATCGTGGCGCAGCAGTTCGTAAGCGCGAAGATACGCACCGCATGGCGGATGCGAACAAGGCGTTCGCGCACTACCGCTGGTAAAGCACGCACCCCAGGAAATCACGTGAGCTCGTCCTGGATTGTGAGTTCAGTGGTGCGATTTCCTGGGGAACCCCGCGAAAGACAATCGGAATCGAAACGGTATCTAAGAGAGAAGAGTGGCTCGAACTACGCCAATAGAACGCTACCGGAATATCGGCATCTCTGCTCACATTGATGCGGGCAAGACGACGACGACCGAGCGTATTCTGTTTTACACGGGCGTATCCCACAAAATCGGCGAAGTGCATGACGGCGCTGCTGTCATGGATTACATGGAGCAGGAACAAGAGCGCGGAATCACCATCACCGCTGCCGCCACCACCTGTTTCTGGAAGGGGATGGAAAATAACTTCCCCGAACATCGCATCAACATCATCGACACGCCCGGTCACGTCGACTTTACGATTGAAGTCGAACGCAGCTTGCGGGTGCTCGACAGCGCAGTTGCAGTCTTCTGTGCAGTAGCCGGCGTGCAACCGCAGTCCGAAACGGTCTGGCGGCAGATGAACAAGTACAAAGTTCCGCGCATCGCGTTCGTCAATAAGATGGACCGTGCTGGTGCGAACTTTCTGCGGTGTGTCGATCAGATCAAGACCCGTCTACGCGGAGTGGCGGTGCCGATCCAGTTGCCGATCGGGGCCGAAGACAAATTCGTGGGCGTCATCGATCTCATTCGGATGAAGGAGATCTGGTGGGACGACTCCACGCAAGGGACGCGCTTTGAACATCGTGACATTCCGGCCGACATGGTCGATGAGTGCGAGGAGTGGCGCGCCAAGATGATCGAGGCTGCTGCGGAGGCCAACGAGGAACTGCTGAACAAGTATCTCGAAACGGGCGAGCTGACCGAAGCTGAGATCAAGCGCGGCCTGCGCGAGCGCTCGATTCGCAATGAGATCGTCGTGTGTATGTGTGGCTCTGCCTTTAAGAACAAGGGCGTTCAGGCGATGCTCGATGCGATCATCGAGTACATGCCATCGCCTGTTGAAATGCCACCTGTGAAGGGGCAGCTGCCGAACGGCACCGAAGCCACTCGCAAGGCGAGCGATGACGAGCGATTCTCGGCATTGGCATTCAAGATTTTAAATGACCCCTTCGTCGGCAATCTCACGTTTTTCCGCGTCTACTCGGGCGTGCTGAATTCCGGCGACACGGTTAGCAATCCCGGTAAGGACAAGAAAGAGCGTATCGGCCGTTTGCTGCAGATGCACGCGAACGAGCGTAGTGAGATCAAGGAAGTGCGCGCCGGCGATATTGCGGCCGCTGTGGGGCTAAAGGATGTGATCACGGGCGACACGTTGTGCGATCCAGAGCATCCCATTCAGCTCGAAAAGATGGATTTCCCAGAGCCTGTCATTTCGGTCGCGGTAGAACCCAAGACCAAGATTGACCAAGAAAAGATGGGCATGGCTTTGCAGCGATTGGCGAAGGAAGATCCTTCATTCCGTTTGTCGACGGATCCTGAGTCTGGTCAGACGATCATCGCCGGCATGGGTGAGCTACACCTAGAAATCATCGTCGATCGCATGAAGCGCGAGTTCAAGGTCGAGGCGAACGTCGGTAAACCGCAAGTCGCTTATCGCGAAACGATCCGCGGTTCGGTGGAGCAAGAAGGCAAGTTCGTCCGACAGTCTGGTGGCCGCGGTCAATACGGTCACGTGTGGATCAAGCTCGAGCCGCTGCCTGCGGGCAAAGGGTTCGAATTCGTGAACGGAATCGTCGGCGGTTCAATTCCGAAGGAATTCATTCCTGCCGTGGAAAAGGGTGTGCGCGAGGCGACCGAAAATGGTGTGCTCGCCGGCTATCCGGTTGTCGACGTGAAAATCACGTTGTTCGATGGTTCGTACCACGATGTCGACTCGAACGAAATGGCATTCAAGATTGCAGGCTCGATGGCATTCAAAGACGCGATGTCGAATGCCAAGCCGATCATTCTCGAGCCGATCATGAAGGTCGAAGTGGTGACGCCGGAAGACTACTACGGCGACATCGTGGGCGATTTGAATCGCCGCCGCGGACAGATCGTCGGTATGGAAGATTCCGTGTCGGGCAAAGTGGTGACTGCAGAGGTGCCACTGGCTGAGATGTTTCAATACTCGACGTCCATGCGCTCGATGAGCCAAGGCCGTGCGACGTACACGATGGAGTTTGCGAAGTATCAGGAAGTCCCGAGCAATGTTGCTCAGGTGATTACGCAGAGATGATGACCGTTGACCGTTGAGAGTTGACGGTAAGAAGAGAAGGGTTTTGTTTTTAGGGTGAGTTGGCGGATGCGCAATCTGGCCGTCAACTGTCAACTGCCAACCGACAACTGATGTAGAGGACCGCTGCTGTGGCCAAAGAGAAGTTTGAACGTACGAAGCCGCATGTGAACGTAGGCACGATTGGTCACGTGGACCATGGCAAGACGACGCTGACGGCTGCCTTGACGAAGGTGATGGCGGAGAAGCACGGCGGTG
>DASTSB010000253.1:0-4880 GCA_035760885.1 Steroidobacteraceae bacterium
TTCTGCAGTGAAGCCAAGTTCGACTTCGATGTTGACCTTCTTGAATCGCTCCTTGAGATCCACGTGCGGCATCAACCGGCGTTCCACGGGGTTGTAGTCGTTCTTGTAAGCCCACTCGTGAATGCCCATTTTGCGGCTGGATAGCTTCATCAACGGCGGCAAGCGCTCGGTGACCGATCTTCCCTGGCAATGGTGGTGAATCGAAATGGCCGCTTGGTGACCGTGCTCGACGGCCCAGATGATGTTCTTCGGGCCAAATGCGGCGTCACCGCCGAAAAAAACGTTGGGCAACGTGGACTGGAAGGTGCGCTTGTCCACCTTCGGCACATGCCATTTGTCGAACTCGATCCCCAGGCCGTCTTCTATCCAGGGGAATGCATTCTCTTGTCCGATGGCGAGGATCACGTCGTCGCACGGGAAGAATTGTTCGCCGACGATGCGCTCGGCAGTGATCCGGCCGGACGCATCGAACTCGTATTCCATCTTGTCGAAGAGCATGCCCGCGAGCATGCCGCCCTGAACGACGAACGCTTTCGGCGAATGATTCACGACGATTTCGACGTTCTCTTCCTCGGCATCTTCAAGCTCCCATTCCGAAGCTTTGAAGAATGCACGCGGCTTGCGTGCCATGACCTTCACGTCGTTTGCGCCCAAGCGCAGCGAAGTGCGGCAACAGTCCATCGCGGTGTTGCCGACCCCGATGATCAATACACGCCGTCCGATGGACTTGATGTGCTGAAAGGCAACCGACTCGAGCCAATCGATGCCGATGTGAATGTGTTCTTCCACTGCCGGAAAATCGCGGCGGCCGGGCAAGTCCAAGTCCTTGCCTTTCGGCGCGCCGCTTCCGACGAAGACCGCGTCGAATTCACCGCATGCGAGCAGTTCTTTTAGGCTCGTCACCGGCGTGCCCAGACGCAGGTCCACCCCCATATTCACGATGTAGCCGATCTCTTCGTCCAACACGCCCGCAGGCAAACGGAACGACGGAATGTTGGTGCGCATGAGCCCGCCTGGCGAGCCCCACTTTTCGAAGATCGTTACGTTATAGCCCAGCGGCATCAGATCGTTCGCGACCGTGAGCGATGCCGGGCCCGCGCCGATGCAAGCAATGCGTTTGCCATTCTTTTGATTGGGTGCGCGAGGTAGCCGATCGCTGACATCATCGCGATGATCTGCGGCGACGCGCTTCAATCGACAGATCGCAACTGGTTCGGCTTCGACGCGACCGCGTCGGCACGCCGGCTCGCAGGGCCGATCGCACACGCGACCGAGAATGCCGGGAAATACATTGGATTCGCGGTTCACCAAATACGCTTCGGTGAACTCGCCGAGCGCGATGAGCCGGATGTATTCAGGAACGTCGGTGTGTGCGGGGCATGCCCATTGGCAATCGACGACGCGATGGAAATAGTCAGGATTTCCAGTATCGGTTGGTTCCACCGTTACTTAGCCCCCTACCGGATTGGACAACATGCGTATGCGTTGTCTCTCGGTTGCACAACGAGTGCAGAAGCCTATACCTAGTAGCAGCGGGGGGGAAGTGAGGAGCCGCCGAAGGCGGCGGTGAGAAGGGTGATGAGGTGATGAAGTGATGGAGTGATGAGGTGAACGGCGGAACCAGCTGTGCTTTGTGGGATTGGATTTCAGATCTGGCGTAATCGCAACCCGTACATTCTTCGGAAACGCGCGCTTCGCGCCTTCACTCCATCACTCCATTACCACTCAATTCACCCTCACCCTAAATCTAATCTCGAAATACGGATTCCCCGATCCCGTATTCGCCGCCATGGCGCCTTGCGGCTTGACTCGGATATTGGTGATGGCGGGATCGCAGCCGTTCGCATTGGCGCTGGGTATGTACGTCCACGTAGCGCCGCCGTCGTTGGAGAAGTCGAGGCCATCGGATTCGCTGTTGAGCCCACTGTATATATAAGCGAGCGCGCTGCTGGGCGAACCATTCGAGAATGCGACCGGCCCGGAGCCGCTGCCGCCGATATCGAGCACGTACATTGCCGTGTTCGTCGGGATCGCATCGACCACGCGCAGCGTGTTGTTGTCGACGGCACCTTGACCTTGGTTGGTCACGCGAACGGTATAGACCTCGATCGCGCCGGGGATGCTTTTGGGATTGATGGTGTTGTTCAGCGGATCGGAAAGCACCGCAACAGTTTTTGCGTGCACCAGGCTCGGCCCTGACGTAACGACAACGTTGCCGCCGAATTCGGACGTCTGGCCGTTCAGCGTTGCGGTCGCAGTGAGAACGGAGCCGATCGCAACGCCGCTTGGCACGCTCATGCGAAACGCAAATCGATTCGTCGTATCGGTGCCTTGTGCGCGTCCATTGATGTTGGCGGGCCCATACGTCCCGGTCGTCGCATCCACATCGTTGGGGCTGCCTTCCGTCAGAAGCGTCACGTAGGTCTGTCCTTCGCCAAAACCTGAAGGATCGGCTTGTGCGAGATACAGCTCGATCGCGCTATTGGGGCGCGCGAAACCGGCGATGTTGAGTTCTCCGTTGGCGATCACGGCAGAGGTGATCACGGGATAATTCAGCAATCCGTTCGGACCAGTGTCCGTATCGCCGTTGTCGTTCAGGCTGACGCCGTTCGGCGCGCCCATGGTGTTTGGATCGCGCGTGTTGGGATCCAAATCGATCGCGAGGCCGCCGTTGTTGCCGAAGCTGTTCTGCGACGCGCTCACTCCGGTAGCCGACATCACCAGCAGGCCGGGGCCGCCGTTGTTGACCGATCGATTGCGATAGAAGACGACATTGGTGCCGGAGAGATTGTAAGCAACCATTCCTACGGGCTCAGTCGAGGCTGTGCTCCCGGACGTGAAGCCATTGTTGGTCACGGTGTTATTCGCAACAGTGATGTTCATGAAGCTGTCGCTTGCGGCGCCGAACCCAAGCTCGATGCCGCCGCCTGCTTGGTTGCGCACTAAGTTTGCAGTGATCTGAATGTTGGCCGCGCCGCCGATCAACAGAATGCCATCGAAGGTGTTCGTGTGGCCTGAACTCGGTCGCGCCACTTCGTTCAAGGTCACGACCGATCCTGTTGCACCGCCATCGCTACGGATCGCGGAGTTGTTCACCGTAACGTAGTTGTTGCGGATCGTCGCATTCATCCCCGAGAACTTGATGCCGTAAAACGCGGAGGCGCTTGCAGCGCTCGATCCGCGCGCGGTCATGCCGACGAGATTATTGCGAACCGTTCCATTCGCGCCGGCTAGCAGCACATAACCCTGATTCAATGCGAAACCGATGACGGACTGATTGCTCGCTGCGAGAGTGATGGGCGATGCGCTCGCTGCACAATTCAGCTGCACTTCCGGGCGCGAAATAGTGGGCAGCGAAATCGCGTCTACCCCGACAGTGCCGCCGGTGCCTTCGCTACCGCTATTCGTGTTGCCGATGTTGATCGTCTGTGTGGTTGCATCTAACCGAGTATTTGTCGCCGTGAGACTCGGCAAAGTGCCGGCGAGTGTGATCACCGCGACGCCATTGGTTAACGCGGCGTTGGGAATCATGAAGATGCTGCTTTCGTAGCCGCTAGGAAGACTCGTCGTCAGTCCATCCAGTTGACCGCTTCCATCCTGCGATAGTGATGCCACTCCGCCGAGCGCATTCGAGTTGATGATGAATTGCCGCAGGCTCCCTTGGCAGGGAAACGATTCGTTGTTCGCAGCGCAGTTCGTCGCGTCGCGTGTGTTGACGATCGTGTCGAAGTTGAAGCCGAAATCGATGTCGGTCAAATCGGTGCTGCCAGTGTTCGGATCCGCTTCGCTCCATGACTGCGCCGCTTGCGATGCAGTGGTGCTGGGGAACATAGGCGGCTGCCACCAGACAGGGGATTCCGCAGGTCCGGCATCGCTGCGATCGGGGTAGCGGCCACCGACTTCATCCTGGACCGCGACAACAAATCCGTTGGGTGCTTCGGCGCGAAAGGTTTGAACCGGCACGCAGGCCGTGCAGCTGGAGCCGCCCGTTCGCGTGGATTCGATCGTGCTATTGACGACGCGAATCAATCGCGCGGCTTGGCCGCCATAACTGTATGAATACTCGCCGGATGAATTCGTAATGAGAGTTGCGAGAAGTCGGCCGGACGTGTCGTAGATCTCGACTGTCACGCCCTGGATGCCCACCCCGCCTGATGCCGCCAACGAGCGTCCCGCCCCGCCACCGTAGTTGCGATCCTCGAACACTGTGCCGGAGATCGTCGCGGCACGCGCGATGCTGCCGATCGACAACGCGATCAGCACTAACGTGCAAACGACAAACGGACGAATCGTGGATCGGATCAAGACGCAGACAGCCGTGTGATAAAGCCGTCGCAGCCTAATCAGGCATTCGCTGCACGCACGTCGAGGCGTTCACATTTTGACGCGCTTATGTCCGTGTTCGATCCAGATCGAGACCTCAGCCTCACTTCGACTGCTTCGTCCGCGTGTGCAGTGGCCACGTCCAATCAACCTGGCACGAGCGGGAGTCAGATCAGTTGAACCTCCGCGCAAGTGATCGCGCTAAGTCGCGATTCCGCCGAACAAAAAGTGAACAGCGTCTCAGCTTGCTCGGGACTGGCAACGTCAGCGCTTTGACATCCTTCTGTAAAGCGCGAAGCACTCGGCACTTCAGCGAGAAACTTGAATCACCCGCCGAGGAATTGCGAAGAACTTCACAACGTAAGTTCGCTGCTTAACAAGAATCCCGACCCATAAGGAAGCACCTGCACACATCCAGGGGGTATCGATCACGGAGAACGACATCAAAGAACTGAGCCCCTTTCGTGCAGTTGCCGTAACTGTTTTTAGGCCTGGGGAGGTTCTATGTCGATCATCCGCAAAGCGGCCACCGCTTTGGCATTCGTGCTGCTTGCCGC
>DASTSB010000254.1:0-6779 GCA_035760885.1 Steroidobacteraceae bacterium
GGCAACAGCATTCCACCAAACGACCAATCGTCTGCCTGCTTTTTGTACATGACCGCTTGCGTCTCGTTGATGAGAACGAACTCGGGCACGTCATCGCCATTTAGGTCGATGAACAGGCCGAACGGTTGCTGTGCAGCGCCCAACACGTAAGCACGAGGTCCTGTGTCCGTGGCCAATTCGTCGTGCAACTTCTTCATCAGCACCTCATCCACGGAAAGTCCGGCCGGATACACCTTGAGATTCGCCAACGCGTTTTCCCTGTGCTCCGGAGCACTCGCCCAGCGATCCTTCGAATCCAAGAACCGTTGCGCTTGTGCCGCGAGTTCCGCCAGCGCTGCTTCTTTAGAGTTCGCGAGTTCGCGAAGCCGCTCGACTCCGTAACGCCCGGCATCGAAGCGCAGATACTGGAGCGGCGTGCCGAACGCGTTTTGTGTGGCAGTCTCTTGACGAGTCTTTGCCAGATGGAACTGACTATTTGCGGCAAGCCGGTACGGCGATAGCACCGGCGTGAGCGTCAGCATCAACACTGCAATCAACGCCAGCGCCACGCTCACATTGACCCTTGCGATGCCGGACATCCAGGCGTGTTTGCTGCGAACTGCGGCCGAATAGCCGATCGCATAGGCGACTCCGACCGACGCAACCACACATGCCCACACGCGATCGACCGTGAAGCCATATCTATTGATGCGGATAGCGACGGCATATAAGGCCGTGAGCGCAATGACAATCGTGAGCGGAATTGCGCAACGCAGAGCGAGGCCGATCGCACGCGGATACGGCTGTGCGACAGTGCCATCGCGATAAGCGGCATTGATGAGCAAAACCAAGAATGCGAGCAGCCACAGCAGCCATGCGGCGCTGATGGGCCGATCCTGAGAACTGATCATGCCTGGCAGCTTGAAGAGCAACGGAATCGTGAAGGCGATCAAGAGCACACCCGCAACGATTGCAAGCCACTTGAGTACATTCAGGAGTTGCTCGAGCAGCAAGTTGGTGAGCCGCTCGACGGAGCCAATCAGATGCAGTGCGATACCAAACACAATGGACGTGACGGGATAGATAAAGATCGGCTTTGCGAACAGTTCGCGAAAGAAATCGATGCCGAGCATGTGAAACAACGCTTGCCACAGCACTAGCAAGAGCCAGAACAGCCCCGTGAAGAGCGCCGCCTCCGCGAGCATCAGTTTGTTACGCCAGGCGGTTGCAAACAGCAGCGAGTATTCGGGCTGCCAGCGCCCGGTGACGAGCCTGACTTGAATGAACGGCAAGCTCATGAGCCAGATCAGTCCCAAGATGAAGGCCAACAAGAATCCGCTCTGAGGTTGCGAAAAGGGCGCCTGGCTTGGATCGCTAACCCAAGAGCCTTGGTGCCAACCGAAATAGCCGAATGCCAGGAACAGCGTGGCGACCACGATCCACGTCAGCTGCTGCGGTGCTTGGCTTGCTAAGACTTGCGCCGTGAGCGGCACGAATACGGCAGCCGCGTAACACGCGAAAAGCCAGCCGGGCTTGGTCGCTGGCCACGCCTGGTTGTCCAACGCCCAGTGCAGGGCGTACAAAGCCCACCCTTGCAGGACTGCGGCGATCAGAATCACCGGCAAGACAAAGTTGCGTGCGATAGAGCCGGGCTGCTGTTCCATCCTTTTCTCCTATTTCTTATGGCGTGCCACTGTCGCGCAGGATCCTGGCGAATGGCTGGCGCCTTTCGGGCGAATCATGGACGCTCGCACAGGCAGCCAGCGGACACATCCTGAAGCCACAAAGCGATGATTTTCAATATCATGCGCCGATTCGCACCCTCCCCTGGGCGGACTTGCAACTTTCCGAACCTAGCCGTGTTCTCGAGCTAAAGCAGTCAACTTCTGTGGCAAGGCAATCTTCAGAAACGGCAGGCCGGAACGAATTCGCAAGCTTTATGCGTGCTTATCAAGACATGGTTTTCTCTACCTCAGCACGCATTGTCGCGAACGATGCCCAGGCGCAAGACATAGCCCAGGAAGTCTTTTTGAAGGCGTTTGAGCATTTCGATCAGCTCCGCGGCAGCACGACCGCCGGCGGATGGTTGAAGAAGGTCGCAACGAACCTCTCACTGAATCACCTCTCCCGCTATCGCAAGCGCTGGCGCTTCTTCTCCGATATGAAAAGCTCAGCCGATGAGGATGAATCCCCGGAACCGGAGTTTCCGATTCCCGATACCTTGCTGGCTGACCTGACCGAAGAAGAGCGCGCCGAACGCATCGAGATGGCGCTCAAAAATCTGCCCGAGCATCAGCGCGTGCCGTTGGTGCTGTTCCATTTTGAAGAACTGCCGTACGACGAGATCGCCGCTCAATTGCGTGTCTCGCTCGGCAAGATCAAGACCGACATCCTGCGCGGACGGCTCGCTTTGGCGAAGGTGCTCTCGCGCGATGAACTCACCGAGATTTCTGCGGAGTAAGTTGATGGACAAACATCAGCAACTCGAAGTCCTCATCGATAAAACGCTACGCAAGCAACCGCCGCGGCGTGCGCCGGAGAGCCTTGAGGCAAACGTTCTTGCCGCAATCGAGCAGCGTATGGGGCGCGCATGGTGGCAAAGCGGTTTTGCGCGTTGGCCGGTCGCCGCACGCGTTGGTTTCGCGCTTTTGTCGGTGGCACTGATCCGGTTTGCGATGCTGCTCGGCGATTGGGTTGGCAACGGTTTCAATTCGCTTTCCTCGCTCATATCCAACGCAACGGACTGGATTCATCCGCTCGCGCACTCGACAACGGCGTTGATCGAGCGAGTGCCCCCGCTGTGGCTGTATGGCGGACTCGTCGTCATCGCTTCCGCGTACATCATGATTTTCGGAATTGGCATGGCCGCCTATCGCACGCTGTATCACGCGCGCTAATACAGGCGAATCATTCGCTTAAGGTGCTTACATGAACACTCGTTCTCCACGCCTCCTGCTCTGCGCGATTATCGCGAGCCTGTGGCTACCGCTTGCAACGGCGGCAACTTCGCCATCGACCGGTGACGTCCCACCGAAGGCCACTGCGGATCAGACGCAGGAGCAAACGGCGACACCGAGAGTCGAAGTCGATACCGACCACTCCGCGTCAGCATCTGATGACGCGGGCCACGCGACCGTCGACATCGAAGTCAACGATTCCGATTCGAACGACGATAGCTCGAACGACAACGGCCACGGCGATCACGACAACGCCCGTGTTCACATCGGCAGCAACGTCTCACTAGGCGCAGATGAGTCGGCCACTGCAGTGGTCGCGGTAATGGGTTCCGCCACGAGCGCTGGCACCGTCAGTGAAAGTGTCGTCTCTGTCTTCGGAGACACTCGCGTCACCGGTTCCGTTGGCGAAGATGCCGTCGCAGTGTTTGGAAGCACGTACATCGATAGCCACGTCAAAGGAGATGCTGTCGCAGTGTTCGGCGACTTGGAGCTCGGGCCGAATGCGATCGTCGACGGCGATGTCACGATCGTCGGCGGTGAAATCAAACGCGCACCAAGCGCTGTTTTGCGCCATCAACCGAACGAAGTCAGCTTCGGGGTATTCGGGAAAGCGACCGGCATCCGTGTGTGGATCGAGAAATGCCTCGTCCTGCTGCGCCCGTTGGCATTCGCACCCGGCTTGGGTTGGGCTTGGGCGGTTGCGTTCGTGTTCTTGGTGTTCTACGCACTGCTCGCGCTGATGTTCGAGCGTCGAGTTGAAGAATGCGTGCAAACGCTGGAGACGAGGCCCGGGGCTTCGTTCGGCATTGCGTTCTTGAGCATCCTGATCACGCCGTTCCTGTTCGTACTGTTGACCGTGACGGTGGTGGGCATTCCGCTCATTCCGTTCATCGCGTTCGCCATGTTCTGCGGCATGCTGTTCGGCAAAGCAGTCGTGTTCGCGGCCATCGGCAAGCGACTGACTCGCTACGTGCCCTCAGGCCCCATGTCGCACATCGCAGCTGCAACGGTGGTGGGCGGCCTCATCGCAATGGTCCTCTACTGCATCCCAGTGCTTGGATTCATTGCATTCAAGGTGTTCGGGATCTTGGGTCTGGGCGTCGTGCTCTACACGATCATTCTCGCTTCGCAGGCACGCAAAGCGGCGCAGGCACCCGCAGATGGAGGTCAGGCATCTGTTGGCGGAGCTGCAATCAGCGGAACGACCGCTGACGCCAGCACACCGCGACCCGAGGGTGCTCAAGCGGATCTAACTCAGCCAGCTGCTGCCTTGCCGCGCGCGAACTTCTGGATTCGCATGGGGGCTCTATTTATCGACACGGTGCTCATCGCCGTCATCGCACACGTCGCCCACATCAACGACGGGTTCCTGCTGCTTCTTGCAACCTACGCGGCCATCATGTGGAAGCTTAAAGGCACTACGGTGGGCGGTACGATTTGCCACTTGCGGCTCGCTCGACTCGACGGCCGACCTATCGACTGGTCCACTGCAATCGTGCGCGCACTAAGTTGCTTCCTCTCCATGGCATTCGTGTTCCTTGGTTTCTTCTGGATTGCATTCGATCCAGAGAAGCAAGCGTGGCATGACAAGATCGCCGGTACCGTGGTGGTCCGCGTTCCACGCGGCACGTCGTTGGTCTGAGCCGACGCCGAACCCGTCGGAACGCATGACGCGGACGCAACGGCTGTTCGAACTGCTGCAAATCCTGCGACGCCATCGTCGGCCGGTGACCGCAGATTTTCTAGCCACAGAGCTGGGGATCAGCATCCGCAGTTTGTATCGCGACATTGCCACGCTGCAGCAGCAGGGAGCGAACATCGAAGGTGCAGCCGGAGTTGGCTATCGACTCAAGCCCGGTTTCACTCTGCCGCCGCTGATGTTTCGCGAAGAGGAGCTCGAAGCACTGATTCTAGGTACGCGCTGGGTTGCGGATCGAGCTGACGAGCGCCTTGCGGTCGCAGCGAACGATGCCCTTGCAAAGATCGAGTCGGTTCTACCCACGGAGCTCCGCGATGCGCTGCAAAGCTCCGGAATGTTGGTCGGTCCGGGAAAGCATTCGCCTGCGCGCGACGTTGCGAACAAGTGGCTGCCATCGCTGCGTCGCGCGATTCGCAATGAGCGCAAGGTGCGCATCGCCTATGTCAGCTCGGAGAATCAATCGGCGAAGGAACGCGTACTGTGGCCGATCGCCATCGGATTCTTCGATGACGTGCGACTGTTGGTTGCATGGTGCGAGCTCAGAGCCGCGTTTCGCCACTTCCGCGTCGATCGAATCGAAACGTTCACCGAACTGCACGAACCGCTTCCGAGGCGTCGGCGCACGCTGTTAGATGAATGGCGCAAATCGGAAGGGGTCCGGGATAGTTAACGCTCCTGCCAGTTTCTGACAGTACCCCGTCTTAGGATGGCAGCTCTCATCACTGGAGACGTTGTCATGGTCGAACCGAGCTACATCCTTCTGTATGTCGACAACCCTCAGCTCAGCGCCGAGTTCTACTCAAGGCTTCTGGGTTGTGAGCCAGTCGAAATGTCGCCGACGTTCGCGCTGTTCGTGTTGCAAAGCGGTCTAAAGCTCGGACTTTGGTCGCGTCATACCGTTGAGCCCGCGATGACCGGTGCACCTGGCGCGGGAGAACTGGCGTTCCCGGTGGGCGATGCTCAGAAGGTGCACGACCTATATAAGGAATGGGGGGCTCGTAAGCTTCGTGTGGCGCAGGCGCCCACTCAGATGGATTTTGGATTCACCTTCGTGGCACTGGATCCGGACGGACATCGTCTGCGAGTGTTTGCCCCGAATGATCAGTGAGACATGAACGGCGAGTGCGCGTTCGTATCATCGCTCCATCACCGCTCCCGCGATTACTGATGCCCCGCATATTTCTTCTCGCCGGCCTCGACACGAAGGCTCAATCGATTCTGCGGCGGCGGTAACGGGCACGTTGCGAAATCGCTAAATGCGCAAGGGGGGTTGTAGGCGCGATTGAAATCGACCGTGATGTAGCCGTCCTTCGGAAATGCAACGTACATGAAACGTCCGGCGCCATAGGTTTCGTGTGCGCTCGTCGCATCCGCGAACATGATGAATAGTTCCTTGTCGTCGGGATCTTCGAGCACGGTGTCCAGCCGATATGTGCGCCCATCCTTCTCGAACACGATCGCTCCAGGTGACTGCATCGATTCGCGCATACCCAAAATGTTAACGATCGGAATCCGCTTGTAAGGGCGATAGGGCTCGAACCGTGCATTGACGATCCATTCGCGGGACGGTGGGAAATATTCGAGACCTTTGAACTCGGTTCGCGCAGGGCTGTTCAGATCGCGAACGCGCAAACCGATCTTGTTGGAGCGAGTGATCGCGAAAAACCGCAGCGACCCCGCGCTCAGGACCGTCGTGTCGCTTGCGCTGTCCGGGCGCATGTCGATGGAGGACACCGGCTTGCCTTCATGAGTGACGTTCGCGCCGGAAGTTGCGGTGAAACGAACGTCGCGGCCATTCAACTCGAACGATCCAAGACGCGGCGGCATCGATGGATTGTCGAGTACGAGCGTGTTGCTCGGATCGCGTCCAAATGTGTTTTCGCCTTGCTTGAACCAATACAAGCCAACCAAGGTTAACCATCCGTCTTCCTTGCGAAGACGCGCAACGCGCTCGGCGCGCCATTGATCGAATGCAGCCTCTTGATTCGCGGTCAGCGGAGTGGCCGAAACAGAACCGGCCAAGCATAGGACGGCGATACCAAGTACGCGCAACAAAGCATTCATGCGAGTTCTCCTCCAACGTCGGTCAATATACGACGCCGAGGATCCTTTGGATCCGCAGGAACGCAGAAGAAAAAGTAATT
>DASTSB010000255.1:0-5648 GCA_035760885.1 Steroidobacteraceae bacterium
CTTCACGTCACGGCCATTCGCCTGCAACTGCGAGTATTCGAACGTCGTGTACGACAGACCGTGGCCGAATGCGAACAGCGGTTGCTTACCAGTGGATTCGTACCAGCGATAGCCGTAGCGCAGTCCTTCCGGATAGCGCACATCGAACGGTTCCGGCTTCTTCTTCGGATCGAACTCTTCGCTTTGCGAACGTGGCTTCAGGCCTTGGATCTTAGGCGATGGCAAATCGTTTTCCGTTTTCGCGAACGTGATCGGCAGACGGCCCGAAGGATTCACATCGCCGAACAAGATGTTCGCCAGGGCTTCAGCACCGCCAATGCCCGGATACCATGCAGCCAGCACGCCTTTGACCTGATCGATCCATGGCATCGAAACCGGTCCACCGGTCTCGAGCACGACGATCGTATTCGGATTGGCGGCGGCCACCGCGCTCACCAATGCATCTTGCTGATCCGGCAGCGACAACGTCGGCGAATCCCAACCTTCCGTCATGTACTGATTCACGAACACGATCGCCACATCGGCACCGCGTGCGAAATTCGCGGCAGCAGCCGCGTCATCGCCCGCATTGAATTCGACTTTCGCGTTCGGCGCGGCGGCGTGAATTTGCTTCAACGGCGATGAGGGGAAGTACACAGGCTTGCCCCACGGCGATGCGCCTTGCGACGGATTGATCGCATTGCCGCCAGGTGCATCGACCTGCGCTGATCCGCCGCCGGACAACACACCCACGTCGGCATGCGAGCCGATCAAGGCGATGCGATGCGCGCTCTTGGATAGCGGCAGCACGTTGTCATTCTTCAACAACACGATGCTCTCTTCAGCGATGCGCTGCGCGTCGTCGCGGCCTTCGAACGGATTCACGACTTTGCGCTGCGGCGGATGATCAATCACGCCATTCGCGAACATGCTGCGCAGAATGCGATGAACCATATCGTTCAGGCGCGCAGTCGACACATCGCCCTTCTCCACCGCCGCTTTCAGCGGCGCACCCAGGTAATCGAAATCGGCTTGCTCCATGTCGAGGCCGTTGTTAACGGCTTTCACGGTGCTGTGCGTGCCGCCCCAATCCGAGAGGACGAACCCTTTGAAGCCGAAGTCGCCCTTCAACACTTGATTGAGCAAGTAATCGTTTTCGCAGGCGTAGTCCCCGTTCACTTTGTTGTACGAGCACATGACGCCAGCGGGCTGACCGATTGAGTGAGCGATTTGGAACGCGAGTAAATCCGTCTCGCGCATCGTGCGCTCATCGATGATCACGTTGTTGATGTTGCGCCCAGTCTCTTGATCGTTGAACGCGTAGTGCTTCATGTCGCCCATCACTTGCTGCGACTGAACACCTTTGATCAAGTGGCCAACGAATGTGCCCGCGAGAATTGGGTCTTCGCCGGCGTATTCGAAATTGCGACCATTGCGCGGCTCGCGCGTGAGATTCACGCCGCCGCCAATCGACATGTTGGTGCCTTGATCGCGCAATTCGCGGCCGATCACTTGCCCGTACAACTCAGCCAGCTTTGGGTTCCAACTCGATGCGGCGCCGAGCACCGACGGCAGCAATGTCGCGTACCGGCTTTGATAAGCGGCCATGCGCACGCCGACCGCCGAGTCCGCGAGATTAATGCCGGGAATCCCGAGACGATCGATGCCTGCGACATATCCGGCACCGAAATTCGATCCTGCAGGAATTTCAGATCCCGGTTTGAGCACGCCCCAGCCGGTGCCGTGAACCATTTGGACCTTCTCGTCCAACGTCATTTCGTGAATGACTAGATCGGCACGTTCATCTGCCGAAAGCGATGTGTTCATCCAAGGTCGATCTGCGCCGAGCGCAGCGTGCGATCCCATGGAGAACACCAAAGTTGCGAGGAGTGCGCTCCTCATACGGTTTTTCATTGGCAGCCTCTTACAGTTCACGATCCCCCGCGGCGCAGTATAGGTGTCGCACCGATCTCGGTCACGGAATGTGTGGCGTGTGCAGTGTCGGTGTGCGGATAGAAGAAGGATAGACGCTGCGCGTCGGGAGGGACTAACGTCGAGAAGGACTGTTACACAGTCGAGAGGGACTTCGTCGGGACAGAGGTAATGGACGGATTGCTTCGCAATCAGGACGGCGTGCGCAGGAAGGATGCTTCGCGAACAGGTAGATCCTGACGAGGCTTCTTCTTGTTCCCTCCCCCTGGACGGCTTGAGGGTTTAGGGAGAGGGTGTCAAATGTTGATCGGATGAAATTTGAAAACCAGTTCAAACATTGGGTGTCGCACCCGCATAGGCGGGTGGCAATCTCCGCTCCTCTTCCGGTTGTTAACGTGCGCGTGCCGCTCGCCTCTTTCGCCTTTTCTGACCCGACGAATGTCCCTCCCGATGCGTCGCATCCTTCCCGCCAAAGGCCTTCGCGACGACATAGTCGTCCGACCTTGGTCGCCCTCGCTTTGACGCTGCCTTCTTGCGCGCACGCAGTTGCTTAGCCTTTGCCGGCGCATACAGCTTCTGGCAACGCGAACAATAGAACGTGCGTCGCTGCGTACGCCCGAGAATTTCCAGATGCAATGGAATGTGACATCGCGGGCAAACCGATCGGGTGTGCACGAGCCAATGCTTCTTGAGGACGAATGCCTTCTTCCATTCCAAGAACTCGAAGCTGTACGTCCTCGCCTCGCGTATCAACTCATTGAGCTTACGCGGCGGCAACTCACCGATCGTCGACAACGGATGCACGCGAATCCGGAACAGCACTTCGTTCTTGATGATGTTGCCCACGCCTGCGAACACGTTCTGATTCAACAGAGCATCGCACACGTATGCGTGAGGTTCGGCCCGCAGCTTTGTCTTTGCGAGCAGCGGATCCCATTCATCCGACAACACATCCAAGCGCCAGTCATACGTCGCAGAGAGCGGTCCTTCGACGAACTGCACGGAGCATGCGTAGAAATTCAGTTCGCCACTGCGAAAGGACAAACGCAGGCGCGGCTCGGACTCTTTGCGTTCATTGATTCGATAGGTACCGAACAGCAGGAAGTGAATCCGCAGCGAAAATGCTTCGAACTCGATCAAGAAGTGCTTGCCCCAACTGCGCAAACTCAAGACCTTCTCGCCGAGCAAGCGCCGCTGATCGATTTTCGAGTTGCCCGCAACGCGGACGATCTTCTTCCCAGCGAATTCCTGCACCTGCTCTCGCAAGATAACGATGGAAGGACCTTCGGGCATTTATGTTCGCGTCGGCTACTACTTGTGGCAAAGCGCGCGAGTCGAGGTGCGGGTTCCGGTCCGATCACGATGACGGACGCTTCGCGTCGGGAAGGACCGTCGTCGGGAAAGACTGCTTTGCAGTCGAGAGGGACTTCGTCGGGACAGAGGTAATGGACGGATTGCTTCGCAATCAGGAGGGACATCCGTCAGGAAGGATGCTCGCGCATCAGGAAGGACTTGCGTCAGGACAGAAAGAAAGTGCAGAACGGATTCCTACCCGTTCGCCCGTCGAAATGCGTGGACTGCCGATGCAGTCGGCTTGCGAATCTTCGCTAAGAAAACTCCACGGGGAACACGGGGGACAAGAAATTCAATGCTGCTAGTCACCAGTCAGTAGTCAGCAATCACTCTACTGTTCTGGCCTGCGCGTAGCGCTTCCCTGCCAATGGCTTGCTTGCCGTTAGGCTCGCCTGCCGACGCAGTCGGCTTGCTCTTGGTCGGACTGCCTTCCTGACGCGCAAGCGTCCGTCCTTAATGACAAAGAGTCCGTCGTTATCGATCAGGCCTTGAGGCGATACCCCGTCCTAAATATCCACCACACAATCCCGAGACAGATCACCATGAACAGCAGTGTCGCGCTGAGGCTCACACCGACGCTGACGTCGGAGATCCCGTAAAAGCTCCAACGAAACCCGTTGATGAGATACACGACGGGATTGAACAACGTGATCTTCTGCCAGATGGGCGGCAGCATGCTGATCGAATAGAAGCTCCCGCCCAAGAAGCTCAATGGCGTGACGATCATGATGGGGATGATCTGCAGCTTCTCCCAACCGCTCGCCCAGATGCCGATGATGAAACCGAACAGGCTGAAAGCGAGCGAGATCAACACCAGAAATCCGATCATCCAGAGCGGGTGTGCGATGTGAAATGGTACGAACAGACGCGCGGTAGCCAGAATGATGAGCCCGAGCAACATCGATTTGGTCGCGGCGGCTCCGACGTATCCGATCACGATTTCCAAGTACGAGATTGGCGCGGAGAGCACTTCGTAGATCGTGCCTGAATACCGCGGCATATAGATTCCAAACGAGGCGTTCGAGATGCTTTCCGTCATGATCGACAGCATGATCAAGCCGGGCACGATGAAGGCGCCGTAGCTCACCCCGTCGATTTGGTTCATGCGTGCACCGATCGCAGCGCCGAACACAACGAAATAGAGCGACGTCGAGATCACCGGCGAGAGCACGCTCTGCACCAGCGTGCGAAACCAGCGTGCCAACTCGAACTTATAGATAGCGTGGACGGCGTACGTGTTCATCGCTTCTTCACCAAACTCACGAAGATCTCTTCCAACGAACTTTCCTTGGTGTTGAGATCTTTGAAATCGATCCCTAGCTCATTCAACTGCCGCAGCAAGCTCGCAATGCCCGTGTGCTCGCCCTGCGCATCGAACGTGTAGATCAGCTCCGTGCCATCGGCATTCAGCTCAACCTGTCGATTTGCGAGTTGCGCCGGAATCTGTTGCAAAGGCGCCTGCAAGTGCAACGTCAATTGCTTGCGACCCAACTTGCGCATCAACACTTTCTTGTCCTCAACGAGGATGATTTCCCCTTTGTTGATGACGCCGATGCGATCAGCCATCTCTTCGGCTTCTTCGATGTAATGCGTGGTCAGAATGATCGTCACGCCGCTCGCGCGCAGGCGCCGCACCATCTCCCACATATCGCGGCGCAATTCGACGTCGACACCGGCTGTCGGTTCATCGAGAAACAAAATCTGCGGTTCGTGCGAAAGCGCCTTTGCAATCATCACGCGGCGTTTCATGCCGCCTGACAAAGCCAGGATCGAGCTGTCCATCTTCTCCCAGAGCGACAAGTCCTGCAGCACCTTTTCGATATACGCATCATTTGGTGGCTTGCCGAAGAGCCCTCGGCTGAACTTCATCGTCGCCCAAACAGTTTCAAATGCGTCGCTCGCGAGTTCTTGCGGCACCAATCCAATCTTCGAACGTGCAGCTCGATAATCCCGCACCACGTCGTGACCATCGGCGAGCACCGTGCCTGAGGTGGCGTTCACGATCCCGCAAATGATGCTGATGAGCGTGGTCTTGCCGGCACCGTTGGGACCGAGCAGCGCGAAGATCTCGCCGCGCCGGATTTCCAGATCGACGCCTTTCAGCGCCTGAAAACCGGACGCATACGTCTTGGTCAAGTTCGAGACAGAAATCACCGACTGCACAGATCCCCCAAACGAGTGGTCGCCTGTAACGAATGACCGCGGACGTGGATGAAGGGGCGGAAGTATACGGCGGGCGGAATGAAAAAGAGGCAAGCGCTATCGCGCAGGCAAGCCTATCGGCAAGCAGGCCAATGGCAGGCAAGCGCTGCGCGCAGGCCAGAAACGAATAAGGCATCGAGTCCTGCACCTTCTTCCGCGTGCTTACGGGCAAGATCCAACAT
>DASTSB010000256.1:0-3994 GCA_035760885.1 Steroidobacteraceae bacterium
CGGAATGCCTTCATAGACGGAAAGCTCCAGCATCTTCGGATCGATCATGATCAGGCGCACTTGCTCGGCCGTCGCCTTGTAGAGCAGCGAAAGGACCATCGCGTTCACGGCTGTGGATTTACCGGAGCCGGTCGTACCACCGACCAACAAGTGCGGCATGCGCGCAAGATCGGCGACGACCGGCGCACCGCTGATGTCTTTGCCTAGCACCAATGCCAGCGGCGAGGACATCTCATCGTAGGTCTTGGATTTGATGATTTCGCCTAACGTCACAAGCTCACGTTTCTCGTTCGGGATTTCCAAACCAACGGTCGACTTGCCCGGAATGACTTCGACGATGCGAACGCTGATCGCGGACAGCGCTCGTGCCAAATCTTTCGCGAGATTGCTGATCTGGCTCACCTTCACGCCCGGCGCAGGGCGCAACTCGAAGCGCGTGATGATCGGCCCGGGATGAACCTCGACCACTTCCGCTTCGACGCCGAAATCACGCAGCTTCAGCTCAACCAAGCGCGACATGGCTTCGAGCGCTTCCGATGAATAGCCGAATTGCTGTTTGGGCGGATCATCGAGCAACGACAGCGGCGGTAGTCCTTGCGCAGCCGGTTTCTCGAACAGCGTGACTTGGCGTTCTTTCTCGACGCGTTCGCTTTTTTCCACCTTTGGCGTGATGGGCTCGATCTTCGGCGGCGGACGCTTCGCGACGCGCTTCTGCTCTTCGCGGATCACTTCCTGGCGCGCCTCTTTGACTTCCTTGCCCGCTTTGATTTCGCGCGCTGTGTTCACCCGAGCGGTGATCCAGTCGAGCACTCTGAGAGTCCATCTGCCGGTGCGATCCATCAGCTCGATCCAAGACACGCCCGCGAAGAGCGACACGCCGGCTAGCCACAGAGCCAGCAACAACAAGGTGGCTCCGAGGAAGCTCAAGCCTGATTGCAGTCCGTGGCCAATGAAAGAGCCGAGCACACCGCCGGCCGAGCTTGGATATGTCTTCGCAGTGAAATGCAAACTCGCGAGCCCGCAGCTCGTCACCAGTGTCAGGAGAAAGCCGATACCCCGAAACACGAGTGTTGCGCGCGACTGAGCCTCGGTCTGGTCGCGCTGTTGGTAGAGGACCCAGCCTGCCAAGCCGATCATGATTGGAACCAGAAACGATGGCGCGCCGAACAAGAGTACGAGCAAGCCGGACAAGTGCGCGCCCAGAGGACCGATTAAATTGGAAACGGGGCCGGGCTCACCCGTCGTCGCAAACGATGGATCGTTGCGGTCATAGCTGATCAGGGCAGCGAGCACGATGAGTGCGAGCGCGCCGAACACCCAAAGCGCTCCTTCGCGCAATGAGCGTACGACCGTCGAACCCAGTCGCATGCCCGTCCGAGCTTCTGCTGTTGATGCCAAGTGGTCTGCCTCGAAGTGTGATCAGCGATGCGACTAACTATCAGGAAAGCACGCTAAGCGCATGATATCGAAAAGGACACTCAGTCCGTCCCCGAAGTTGCATCTGAACTTAAATTTCAGGAAAGACACTCGTGCCGCAAGGTGCCGATCGGCGGCATTGAAGTCATCTATTTGGCGAGCACATTAAGGTGCACATACCATTGCGCCCTCTCATGAAGGACGACGCACCGGCGTCGCCGCATGAGATGGCGGCATACCCAAACCGCTGCAAATACGTTTCGAATCGATAGGAATCATACATGAGCAATCCGCGTCACTCTCGTCTCGTCATCTTGGGCTCCGGACCCGCCGGCTATGCCGCCGCCGTGTATGCGGCGCGAGCCAATCGCAGTCCGCTGCTGATCACGGGGCTCGAGGAAGGCGGACAGCTCATGACGACCACCGAAGTCGACAATTGGCCCGGCGATCCGCATGGCTTGACGGGGCCCGGTTTGATGGAGCGCATGCGCAAGCACGCGGAACGATTCAACACCGAGATCGTGAACGATCACATCAATGCAGTCGATCTGTCGCAACGTCCGTTCAGGCTCGAAGGCGATCGCGGCATTTACACTTGCGACGCGCTGATCATCGCAACTGGCGCCACGGCGAAGTACCTGGGCCTGCCGTCGGAGCAAGAATTCCGCGGGCGCGGCGTCTCGGCCTGCGCCACCTGCGATGGCTTCTTCTTCAAGAATCAGAAGGTCGCCGTGGTCGGCGGCGGCAACACGGCCGTGGAGGAAGCTTTGTATCTGACGAACATCGCCTCGCACGTGACGCTCGTGCATCGCCGCGACACGTTGCGAGCCGAAAAGATCCTGCAGCAACACCTCTTCGAACGCGAGAAAGAAGGCAAGGTGCGGCTAGTGTGGAACCACAACGTCGATGAAGTGCTTGGAGACGACAGCGGAGTGACGGGCCTGCGAGTCGCACCCGTGGCAGGCGGTACGAAGCAGGATTTCGATGTCGCAGGCGTATTCATCGCGGTGGGCCATGCACCCAACACGCAACTCTTCGAAGGTCAGCTCGAAATGAACAACGGCTATCTCGTTGTGAAATCCGGCTTGAATGGCAACGCGACTCAAACGAGTGTTCCGGGCGTGTTCGCGGCAGGCGATGTGGCGGATCACGTTTATCGGCAGGCAATCACGTCCGCGGGAACCGGCTGTATGGCTGCGTTGGATGCCGACAAGTACCTCGATCAGATCGATGCCGAACAGAAGCGATAGGCTCATCGCTGTGGCTCAGCGAACGCAAAGGAAATGACGACGCGGATCATCAGCTCGATTGCTGACGTTCCGCGCGCTTCGTGGAACGCGCTGGTCCCGGATGGCTGGCCGTTCGTTAGACACGAGTTCTTGAATGCGCTGGAGACTCACGGCTGCGTGGGTGGCGACACTGGATGGGAGCCCGCGCATTTCGTCATCGAAGACGGCAGCGAGATCGTTGCCGCGCTTCCGCTCTATCTCAAAGTCCACTCCTGGGGTGAATTTGTCTTCGACTGGAGTTGGGCGCGGGCCTATGCACAAGCGGGCATCGAGTACTACCCCAAGCTCGTGAGCATGGTGCCGTTCACCCCAGCGACGGGGCCGCATTTGTTAGTGGGTGGAAGCGCTGAGCGGCGAACACAACTCATCGCCGAGCTCATTCAATTTGCAAAGCGGGGCCATGTTTCGTCCGCTCACCTGCTGTTCTTGAATGAATCGGATCGTGGCGCTGTAAGTGAGCCGGATTTCCTCTGGCGTAAGGATTGCCAATTCCACTGGTCCAATCGCGGCTACACGAGCTTCGATGATTTCCTCGCCACCTTCCGCGCCGACAAGCGCAAAAAGGCGCTGCGGGAACGACGCCGCATCCAAGAACAAGGAATCGAGTTTCGTACCGTCTACGGCGAAGAGATGGACGCCAAGCTTTGGAACATCGTATTCGGTTTCTCGGCCGCGACATTTGCGGCACATGGCAACGAGCACTACTTGAATGTCGGGTTTTTGCGCGCTGTCGCCGCGGCTTTACCTCGGACCATCATGGTGAAAATCGCGGAGGTCGAAAATACGCCAATCGCCGCCGCGATCTTTTTTCGTAGCCATGACACGCTGTATGGACGGTACTGGGGCGCGGCTGCGGATTTCCATAGCCTGCATTTCGAGACGTGCTACTACCAGGGCATCGAATACTGCATCGCCGAAGGACTGCAACGCTTCGAGCCCGGCACGCAGGGAGAGCACAAGGTGCCGCGTGGATTCGAGCCGACGGCGACTTGGTCGGCGCATTGGATCGCGGATCCGCGCTTCCGTCGCGCCATCGCTGAATACCTGCAACGCGAGCGAGACGCGATTGACCAGTACGCCGAACAGGTCAAAGAGCATGTACCGTTTCGTCGCGATATGGATCTCTCGCTGGAATTGAAGTGAAAGGTACGATCGCGTGGCTGCACGAGAACGATGCGCCGGAAGCATTTCCGCCGGTCGAAGCAGCATTGCGCGAGCCCGACGGTTTGCTCGCTGCCGGCGGCGACCTATCTACTGCGAGACTGCTTGCCGCCTACCGACGCGGAATC
>DASTSB010000257.1:0-5232 GCA_035760885.1 Steroidobacteraceae bacterium
GCTCGCGCCCGAGATCGGGCGCGAGTTTTCTGACCTATCCGCTAGTCACTAGTCACAAGTCACTAGTTAAAGCGTATCGAGCGCCTTCTGGAAACGATTGGCATGCGAGCGCTCTGCCTTCGCCAGCGTCTCGAACCAATCGGCAATTTCGTCGAAGCCTTCTTCGCGCGCCTGCTTGGCCATGCCCGGATACATGTCGGTGTACTCGTGAGTCTCACCGGCAATGGCAGCCTTCAGGTTTGCGGAAGTCGCGCCGATCGGCAGGCCCGTGGCCGGATCGCCGACAGCTTCCAGATATTCCAAGTGACCATGAGCGTGGCCGGTCTCACCTTCCGCAGTGGAGCGGAATACGGCAGCGACGTCATTGAAACCTTCGACGTCCGCCTTGGCTGCGAAATACAGGTAGCGTCGGTTAGCTTGGGATTCGCCGGCAAAAGCGTCCTTCAGATTCTTTTCCGTGCTGGTGCCCTTCAAGTTTTTCATTGCAGGATCCTCACTTAAGTATCGTTGCGTGATTGCGTAGGCCATTCGCAACGAAAAGTCCGCTGCCGGAAGCGTGTGCCGCCGTTAGTAACTTTCCGCTGGTGAAAAACCGTGCCGTTAGACAAAGTCTAATGCGGGTGCGAATCTATGCCCGCCTGTCAGGCAAGTCAACGACCGAACTTTCGTCGGGTTGTGCATTTGACCGGTCGCAAACAGGAATGCAAGCTTGCCGCGCCCTTGTACCCGCCCAGATCCGTACTCACCGACATGGCCGAACCGCAAACGCCGCCCGCCGATTTCGAACGCTCGTTGACTGAACTCGAAGCGCTGGTCGAAAAACTCGAGCAAGGCGATCTCTCGCTCGATGAATCCCTGAAATGTTTCGAGCGCGGCGTGCAGCTCACCCGTATCTGCCAAGCTGCCCTCAAACAGGCCGAACAAAAGGTCGAGATTCTTCTGCGGCGCAGCGGCGAGCCCGAACAATTCGAGCGCGCAGAATTCGACAGCGACGACGAAACCTGAGCTGCAGCATGCACCAGGATTCGTTCGCGACCATGTTGCGCGGGTGGCAGACGCGCATCGAAGAACAACTCGACGCTCGATTGCCCTCTGCCGCAGAGCCGCCCCAGCGTCTGCATGAAGCATTGAGATATAGCGCCCTCGGCGGCGGCAAGCGCGTGCGGCCGGCACTCGTGTATGCGACGGCGGCGGCACTCGGCATTGCACCGGATCAGGTGGACGGCGCCGCTTGTGCAGTCGAACTCATCCATGCCTACTCGCTGGTACATGACGATCTGCCCGCCATGGACAACGATGACCTTCGCCGTGGTCGGCCCACGTGTCACAAAGCGTTCGACGAAGCGACCGCGATTCTGGTCGGCGATGCGTTGCAGGTTCTGGCTTTCGAACTGCTGACGGACGGGCCCGGCTTACCGCCGTCGACGACGATGCGCTTGAAATTGGTCAGCCTGCTGGCGCGAGCCAGCGGCACGCAGGGGATGGCCGGCGGGCAAGCCCTGGATCTCGCCGCTACCGGGCGCAAATTGAACCTTGCGGAGGTCGAGCAAGTACACGCACGCAAAACCGGCGCATTGATTCATGCCAGCGTGATGATGGCGGCCAGCTGTTCGAACGCTCTCTCCAACGAAAGGCTGCAAGCGCTCGATGACTACGCACGCGCCATCGGTCTCGCCTTCCAAATTCAGGACGATCTTCTGGATGTCGAAGGCGACCCGACAGTGATCGGCAAAGCGACGGGAGCGGATTCCGCATTGAACAAGCCTACCTACCCAGCCGTTGCGGGAGTGGAAGCTTCGCGCAAACGCATGCGTGAGCTGCATGAGGCAGCTTTGAACGCGCTTCGCCGCGAAGGCTTGGAGAACACGCCGCTTGTGGCGATTTCTAACTGGCTGGTGCTGAGAAAATCCTGATCCGGCGCAACTCGGAAATCCTCTGACAGGCCACGAGCTTCCACGAGGTTTCCTGTAAACTGCGCGCCTTCTTATGAATTCCGCCCACTCTTACCCGCTCCTTTCGGCGCTCGACTCTCCGGCGGATCTTCGCAAACTGCCTGAAGCGGATTTGCCGGCTGTTTCGAGCGAGCTGCGGCAGTACCTCATCGACACAGTGAGCCAGATGGGCGGCCACTTTGCGGCCGGCCTGGGCACTGTGGAGCTCACCGTCGCTCTGCATTATGTCTTCGATACGCCGCGCGACCGGCTGGTGTGGGACGTCGGCCATCAAGCCTATCCACACAAGGTACTTACGGGCCGTCGCGACCGGCTCGGCACCATCAAGCTGAAAGACGGTCTCGCGCCGTTCCCGACGCGCAGCGAAAGCGAGTACGACACATTCGGCGTCGGGCACTCGAGCACCTCGATCAGCGCGGCGCTGGGAATGGCCATCGCAGCCGCGCGCCAAGGAATTGATCGTCGCGTGGTCGCCGTCATCGGCGATGGCGCGATGAGCGCAGGCATGGCGTTTGAGGCCCTCAATCACGCCGGCAGCTTGGATGTCGACATGCTCGTCATTCTCAATGACAACGACATGTCGATTTCAGAAAACGTCGGCGCCTTCTCAAATTACTTCGCACGCGTTCTCTCCGGAAAGCTGTACGCCACGCTGCGCGAAGGCGGCAAGAAAGTCCTGCGCCGCATGCCGACAGTCTGGGAATTGGCGCGACGATCCGAAGAGCACATGAAAGGCATGGTGCTCCCCGGCACGATTTTCGAAGAACTCGGGTTCAACTACATCGGTCCGGTCGACGGTCATGATGTCAACGCGCTAACCGCCACGCTCAAAAACTTGCGCGATTTGAAAGGCCCGCAGTTTCTGCACGTCATCACGCGCAAGGGCAAAGGCTACGCGCCGGCTGAGGCGGATCCAATCAAGTGGCACGGCCCAGGTCCTTTCGATCCCAAGAGCGGCGTCATCTTCAAGGAAAAGACCAGCGGCCCCAGCTACTCGCAGGTGTTCGGCGATTGGTTGTGCGACATGGCTGCAGCCGATTCGAAGGTCGTCGGCATCACACCTGCAATGCGCGAAGGGTCGGGCATGGTGGAATTCTCCAAGCGATTCCCCGATCGCTATTTCGACGTAGCGATCGCCGAACAGCACGCCGTTACGCTGGCTGCTGGAATGGCATGCGACGGATTGAAGCCGGTCGTCGCGATTTACTCGACGTTCTTACAACGCGCTTACGACCAGTTGATCCACGACGTCGCCTTGCAGAACTTGCCGGTCACGTTTGCGGTTGACCGAGCCGGGCTCGTCGGCGGCGACGGCGCAACCCATCAAGGCAGCTACGACCTGAGCTACCTGCGGTGCATTCCAAACATGCTCATCATGGCACCTGCCGATGAGAACGAATGTCGGCAGATGCTGTTCACCGCGGTTGAAAGCGGAGTGCCCACGGCCGTCCGCTATCCGCGCGGACAAGGCCCTGGTACGCCGCTCGAGAAATCGATGCGTGCATTGCCTATCGGCAAGGCGCAGGTGCGTCGCGAAGGTCGCAGCGGCCTAGCGATCATCGGTGTCGGGGCCATGGTGCCATTCTGCGAACGCATCGCCGAGAAGCTCGATGCCACGCTCATCAATCTGCGTTTCGTGAAGCCTCTCGACGAAGAGCTGCTGCTGCGAATCGCATCGACTCATCGCAGCTTCGTCACAGTCGAAGAGAACGTCGTCGCAGGCGGCGCCGGCAGCGCGATCGCCGAATTGCTCAATGCGCACGGTCATGCGCTGCCGCTACTGCAGTTGGGTATCCCCGATCGATTCATCGAGCACGGTTCTCGCGAGGATTGCTTGGTTGCTGCTGGCCTAGACTCAGCATCCATCGAACTTGCGATTACGCGTTGGTGGCACGTGCCCGCGCGCGCCGCGGCGTCGTAGGAAATTCACTCTTTCCCCGCGCTATCCGGCGCACCCCGGGTCCTTCGCTTATACTGCGCCGCACTTGATTACCGCCGGGCGGCCCCAATCCGCCCTCTGCTATGGCCAGCTCTTCAGACACACTCAAAAAACCCGCCGCGACTGTCATCGAAGATGTGCAGAGCCGCGCCGACTCGCGTCGGATTCCGATCAATAAGGTTGGAATCAAAGACGTCTACCACCCGGTACGCGTGAAGGATCGGGCTAGCGGCGAGCAGCACACGATCGCGAACTTCAATATGTACGTCGCGCTGCCTCATGACTTCAAAGGCACGCACATGTCGCGCTTCGTCGAAGTGCTACATCGCAATGAACGTGAGATATCCGTCGAGTCATTTCGGGACATCCTCGCTGAAATGACACAGAGGCTGGACGCGAAGTCCGGGCACATCGAAATGGAATTTCCGTTCTTCGTAATGAAGAAGGCGCCCGTCTCGGGCGTGGAGAGCTTGATGAACTATCAGGCCTCCCTGATCGGCGAGCTGCACGATGGCAAGTCGGAACTCTGGATCAAAGTCGTCGTCGCTGCGACGAGTTTGTGCCCTTGCTCCAAGCGCATCTCTGATTACGGCGCCCACAATCAGCGCTCGCACATCACGATCAAGGCGCGTATCGATGGTCACATGTGGCTGGAAGAACTCATCGATATCGCAGAAGACGAAGCTTCGTGCGAGGTGTACGGGATCCTAAAACGCCCGGACGAGAAATACGTGACCGAGCGCGCCTACGACAATCCGAAGTTCGTCGAAGACATCGTCCGCGACGTCGCCGTGCGCCTCAACAATGAACCTCGCGTGCGTGCTTACGTCGTCGAAGCCGAGAATTTCGAGTCGATCCACAATCACTCGGCGTATGCGTTGATAGAGAAAGAGAAGTGACTGGTGACTACTGACTAGTGACTGGCAAGAGGTCACGCGTCACGCAAGATTGAAGGCACCGGTTCGGCGCAACGCAAAGAATCTCAAAAAAGATCGACAGCGATACGCAAATTGTTTCGTCACTCCCGCATAAGCGGGAGCCCATCCGTTTTCCGGTAAAGATAGATACCCGCCTGCGCGGGTACGACAGTGTGGTCGTGTTCAGCTGCGGCAGGGCGGTCAGGTTGCTTTCGTCCGTTTTCCGGCCGATGTGTCTTGGTCTCTGCGTTCTTAGCGTTGCGTCCGACTTCTTCGATCGGTGCGTCGTACGCCAGATTATGCGTCACTCGTCACCACGCACTTCTTGCCGGTGACTTTTGACTGGTGACTAGATAGGAACAAGAAAGGCCAGCATTGCTGGCCTTTCTTTCTGCCCCAGTCACAATCCGCTAGTCACGAGTCA
>DASTSB010000258.1:0-17680 GCA_035760885.1 Steroidobacteraceae bacterium
TCGCACCGCATTCGGGTTGGTGCGAGTCGGCGGCACCGGCGCCAGCACGTCACTTACGTCTTCGGTTCGCGTTTCATCTGCGATCGCAAGCCAGGCGCGCGAGAAACGAGTCTTCGCCAGCACGAGCGCTCGCTGCGCTTCAGCACGCGAGGCGAATGGCCCCACTCGTAAGCGGTGCCAACTCTGCCCATTTAAGGTGACGATCGAGTCGTAAGGCTCGGTGCTAAACAGCGTGCGAGCGTCGGCCATCGTTTGCTCATCGAACGCTTCGGTCGAGGAGTCGAGATTGATCGCGTAAGCAGTCGTTTCCGGGACGGCATCGGCAATCATCACGCGGCTGTTCTCTGGCTTACCTGGCCGTAACAGGCGAATGCGTATGCCGCGCAGGTCCGCGCTTGGCGCCAATACGAAGTGCTCGTCTTGAGTCCAATCGATCGTCAGGGCCAACTCACCCGCGAACACCTGCTCCAGCAAAACCGATTTGATGACGTCACGATCGGCTATGACCGGGCGCTCCACTGCAAACGGCGAACCGGCATCCGAATCGCAATCGCGTCCCGGGATCAGGCGTATGCGTACGCTCGCTCCGGTCGAAGACGGATCGTGTGCGAGATAACGCATCGAACAAGTGAATTGCAGAATGAGATCGACGTGAGAGTCCGCCTGTCGCACATCGACAGCTTCGATCAGGGGCGCACCTTGCGCATAAGCGCGACTCACCCATGCGATCAAGCTCGCGATGAAGATCAGGCTCTTCAACACGCGACGTCGAACCGGTTCGAGCGTGCGAGAGTGCATGTCGTTAGTCGAAGCTGCCCGCATTCACTCGATGCTGCGGCCCTGGCCGCGAGCGCGCGATCGTTGTCATCGTGGCATCGGTGTAAACGTGGCACGCGCCCGTGCAGTTCTTGAGCTCGGCGACGGTGTAACGAACATTCGTATTCTGAATCTTGAGATGCGGATCCGATTTGTAGTTGTTGGCGTGACATCCGGCGCAGTCCGGCCGATAGGCCGGTGCCGTCCACACCGCTTGATCGGTGTTCGTGGTGTGACAGTCCGTGCATTGCAGCGCACGTCGGTGATCGCCGGGATACTCAGGCGAAGTGTGACGGAATGTCAGCGGCGTCCAGGCCGTCGTGGAATGACATACGTTGCATTCCATCGCCGTCGTCATGTGGCCCACCGTCTTGCCCGTCGCACTCGTTCCGTTGTGACACGCATTGCAGCCAGTCGTCACGCCAGTGTGATCGAACATCGCGGGCTTCCATGCGAGGGTGCTGTGGCACGTATCGCACTCCGCCGTCGTGGCGATGTGGTTGACGTTCTTGCCCGTCGCTTTCACGCCGTTGTGGCAAGTCGAACAGGTGCCTGCCACGACGCCTGCGTGATCGAAGCGCGCCGGGGTCCAACCGGTCGTCGTGTGACAGTTCTCGCAGGTGTTGTCGCTGGCGATGTGATCGGGCGTTTTACCCATTGCAGTCGTGCCGTTGTGACAGGAGAAGCAGGTCCCCTGCACTTGCTGATGATCGACACGAGTTGCCGGTTGCCAACTTGAAATCGAATGACAGGCTTCGCAGACGTTACTCGTCGCGATATGCGTCGGCGTCTTACCGGCCGCGCGCGTGCCGTTGTGGCAGCTCGCGCAATCGGCCGTGATGCCCGCGTGATCGAATCTCGCGCCATTCCAAGAGAACGTGCTATGGCAGGTGCCGCAATCAGCTGTCGTCGCGATATGCGTTGGATTCTTACCGATCGCTTGGATGCCGTTGTGGCAGCTTTGACAGGTGCCGCGAACCTCGGTGTGATCGAATCGATTCGCCGGCGCCCAAGCGACGGGGGAATGACATTGACCGCACGCATCGCTGCTCAAGATGTGATTGGCCGGCTTGGCCATCGCTCCCACGCGCGAACCTGGCAAGTGACACCCGACGCATTCGCGGGGCGTGCCTTTGAACACTGCTTGCACGTGACAAGACTCGCACGGCACATCGCGATGCGCACCGGTGAGCTCGAATCCTGTGGTGAGGTGATCGAAGCGACGCACGCCTGTCTGAGCGCTGACCGATTGCGTCCCAAGCACGGCTAGCAGCAACAACGCGGTAAAGAGCGCGCCACCCACGCTCAGCGAGAGCACAGCGAGCCAGGATTTCGTACTGTTCATGGCCGCTTGGCTCCTCGGAAGGTGTTGGCGTTATGGCACTGCTGACACTGATGACCGAATTGCCCGAGGTGAATGTCATCGGCAGCGTGACACGAAGCGCAATCGCTCACGGTGGCGGACATGTGCGCCGTATCGCGGTGGCAAGCCTCGCATTGCAATTTTGCGTGCGCGCCGCTCAATGGAAAGCTCGTTCGAGCAGCGTGATCGAATTGCCACATATTCCATCCGTTCGCCGAATGGCACTCGCTGCACTGCTTGCCCATGCTGCCTTTGTGGACGTCCTGATTCGCATGGCAGTCGATACATTGCTCGGGGGTTTGAGCAAACTTCGAGTCGGCGTGGCAGCGCGCGCAGGGAACTGCGATGTGCAGCCCGAGCAGCGGGAAGGACGTGAATTCGTGATTGAACTGGGCAGCAGGCCGCCAAACGTCATCGCCATGACATTGATCGCACGCCGCGCCGGACGTGCCCGCGTGAACATCATCGAGCTTGTGACACGAGTTGCACTGAGTCTGCAGCGGCTGATCTTTGATGCGGGCCGTATGGCATGTCTCGCATTGCAGCTTCGCGTGCTTTCCATGCAATGCAAAGTGCGCATCGCGTCCATGGTCGAACTTCACGGTTGGCCATTCGGTCGGTGAATGACAGGTCGCGCACGCATTGCCGAAACGATGCGCATGGGGATCATCCGCCAAATGACAACCTGCGCACTCGCGCGACAGCTTCTGCTTGAAGTCCCCGGATTTGTGGCACGCGGTGCACTCCAAGCCATCGTGGCCTGCCGTCAGAGCAAATCCCGTCTCCTTCGCATGATCGAAGCGGCTGTTCTTCCAGCTCTGCACGGTGTGGCAGTTGGAGCACGCAGCGCCACGCGTTCCTTGATGCACATCATCCGCGGCGTGGCATGCGACACATTGTGTCGGTGCACCCTTGAAATGTGCGTTGGCGTGACACTTTGCACAGGTTAGATCCGCGTGCGCGCCCAGCAGCGGAAATGAAGTCTTCGCGTGATCGAACTTGGTCGCCGGCCACGAGGAGTTCGAATGACAGCTCTCGCAGCTGGAGCCCAGCTTTCCGGCATGAGGATCATCTTGCTTGTGGCAATCGATACATTGGGAGGGTGCCCCGGCGAAACGCTTTCCGGGCACGTGACACTGCGTGCACTTCAAATTCGTGTGCGCACCTGACAGCGGAAAGTCAGTGAATGTGTGATCGAACAGACCTGCATCGAGTTTCACGATGTCGGCATCGCGGCCACGATGTTCGGTGTGACACGCACCGCACTGGACATTCGGACGGCTCGCAACGATGCCGTGGTAACCGTGTTTCGATGCGATGTCCGCCGCAACGTCCTTATGACAGGTCAAGCACAGTTGCGGTTGGCGCTCGCGGTTCTTGCGGTCGTGGCAGTTGCTGCATTCCTGTTCGATCTTCGCATGCGCCTGCGAGACTTCGCCGGGCATCAACAAAGACTCTAGCCCCGCCGCGTGAACACTGAAGGAGCGTACCGCGGCTGCGAGCACGAACATAACTAGGAAAAGAACGCGACGCATCAGTAAACGTGAACAGCGACGACGTGCACGGTCCCTGCGATCAACAGCATGAAGAACAGCGGCAGGTGCAACACGTGCCACCAGGAGAACAAGCGTTCGAAGCTTTCGAGCTCTGCTACGCGACGTGCTGCGAGCAATCTTCTATCGACGTACTCGAACGCGACCCGCCGCAAGCGGCTCTTGTGAGCCGCGATCACGTCTGACGCGCGCGCACCCGCGTGCAGTGCGCTTCGCACGTATCGATGTAGCCGCCGCCGCTCGAGCCAGCATCTCCACTGCAGCACCCAAGGGCGCATGAACCACAGCGATTGCACTGCGTTGAACCGCGTCATGCGCATCTCGCTTTCCGCCGCTCGACGCATCAACTCCGGCATGAACGCGATCGACTGCGTTTGCGCCTTGAGGCGCTCCGCCGCCTCAGAGAGCTCGGCCAACGTTGCGCGCTGCCCATGCAGGCCTACGTGAATGCGAGCGTAGAAAAAGCGCCCAACCAATCCACTGCTCGCGACGATAATCATCGACCAAAGCGCGACGTTGCTATTCGTCGCACCGGTACTGAAGTCGGCGTGATAGAGGATGCACACCGGGCCGGCCACACCGAGGAACATATGGATTTGGAACCAACGCTTCACGCCGCCGATGACATTCAGCCAGTGCGCCCGCTTTCGTGCCGGGTAAATCAACAGCAACAACATCATCGAACCCCCGATGATGCCGAGTGCATAGCCGAGACCCCGCTCGGGCGTGACATATCGATCGATCGGCAGGAAGAAACCGGCGACAACCAACACACCAGCGATGAGAAATGCGATTCGTGCGATCCAGGGGCGACTCGCACCTGTGGATCGCGCAACTGCATTCGAAGCGTGCTGGCTCTTCTCTAGGCGAGTCACGCCCACGGAGACCGTTGGCTGATGGGACGGCCTGGACATATTCGGTTCTCACTCGATCCGCTGATTTATGCGGCGTGCGCGATCGGTGCGCGCAACTTGCCGTTGGTTGGACGCATGCATATTGACTAATCAATCGCTCGCAACGCTAGTGTCGCCGCGTACATACAACATTGATCACGAGTGCGAATGGATCGCAAATGCACCGGATTCACGTCACAGGATTGCGTGCGCAGTAATCGTTAAGATGCGCCGCCTGCGACCGATCGCTCTATGAACACGACTGCATATTTGATTTACGGCATCCCGCTCTTGGCGGCATTTGCGTGGTACGTGCGCAGGCGCGTCGCCGTCGAGACGCACAGTGCTCAGGTGCTCACTGAACGACGTGCATCGGGGCACGTCGAGCCGGCTTCGTTGCATCCCGTGATCGATCCGACTCGATGCGTCGGATGCGGCGCATGCGTCGGCGCGTGTCCCGAACAACCCGATCACACCGTGCTCGGCATCATCGGCGGCAAAGCGCAGTTGGTCAGCCCCGCTGATTGCATCGGACACGGTGCATGCCGCACCGCATGTCCCATGGATGCGATCTCGCTGGTATTCGGCACCGAGCAACGCGGTGTGGACATTCCGACCTTGTCGCCGCGATTCGAAACGAACATCGCGGGCATCTACATCGCTGGCGAATTGGGAGGGATGGGCCTGATTCGCAATGCGCTCGAGCAGGGTCGACAGGCAATCGATTCGATTCGCGAAGATCGTCCGAGCCGCAGCGATCTTCTCGATGTGGTGATCGTGGGTGCAGGTCCCGCCGGCTTCGCAGCTTCACTCACCGCCAAGTCGCATCGGATGCGATACGTCACGCTCGAACAAGAGTCGCTCGGTGGATGTGTGTTCCAATATCCACGCGGCAAGCTCGTGATGACTCAGCCAGCCAAATTACCGATCGTCGGCACAATCAAGTTCACGCAGACGAGCAAAGAAGCGCTGCTGGAGTTCTGGCGTGCAACCGAACAGAAGGCCCAGTTGGGCATTCGCTATCGCGAACGTGTGGAAACTATCGAAGCGCTTCCTGGCGGTGGATTTCTCGTTCGGACTCCGACCAACGAGTATCGAACCAACACCGTGTTGCTCACCATCGGCCGGCGCGGTACACCTCAGAAGCTTGGCGTGCCGGGCGAGGAGCTGCCGAAAGTGGTGTATCGATTGATCGATCCAGAACAGTATGCAGGTCAGAAAGTGTTGGTGGTGGGCGGAGGCGATAGTGCGCTCGAGGCGGCCGTGTCGATTAGCCAAGTGGCAGGGGCTCGAGTGATGCTCTCGTATCGAGGCGATGCATTCACGCGTGCCAAGCAAAAGAATCGCGAACGCGTGGCTGCTGCCGAGCAAAGTGGGCGAATGCAGGTTCTATTGCGCTCAACCGTTCAGGGCATTGCCACCGATCGAGTGATGATGAAACAAGATGGCAAGACCGCGAGCATCGAGAACGATGCCGTCATCATTAGCGCAGGCGGCACGCTTCCTACAGATTTTCTGCGTCGCATCGGCATCCACGTTGAGACGAAGTATGGTTCGGCTTGATCTTGCGATCGGCAGCACGCTGATCGCCTTACTGCTGCACGGCGTCCCCACGTTCGCGCAATCGCAACCGCCGATTGAATCGGCGCGCACCGCGATGCGCTTGAAGGACTTCGACAAGGCCAAAGCCATCCTGGAGTCGAACGAGCGCACCGATCCCGAAGCGAGTTACCTGTTGGGATGCCTGCATTTCGCTGATCTCCTTGCGAACTCCAGCGAATCCAGTGCCCGAGAGAAATGGCTGCTTGCGACAAAGAGCGGTTATGGGCCAGCGGAATTTGCTTTGGCCGCACTCGATGCAAAGGGAACCCCAGAAGATCGCGAACATGCACGTCAATGGCTCGCCTCTGCCGCGCGACACGGCGACGAGCGCGCGCAAAGCCTGGTAGCAAACAAACAGCTGCCGATGTCTCTGTCCTTCGTCGACTTGCTGGGCAGCTCCGTGGATCGCGGCACGCTGTTGCGACATGCCGTCTCACGAGGCGATAACGAGGACATTGCACTCATCGCGGACGCAGGGAGCGCCAATGCTCGCGACGAGTTCGGACGTACGGCACTGTTCGTTGCGGCAGAGGCAGGCGATGCGGCTGCTCTCGAAACAGTGATTCGCGTTGGTGGCAAGGCATCGTTACAGGATCAGGCTGGCCTGACTGCTCTGATGATTGCCGCGGCGGGAGGACACGCAGAACTGGTGGAATCTTTGCTGCATGCGGGCGCGCCGGTTGATGCGAGTGATTCGACTCAGAACACAGCCTTGCATTTCGCGGCGCGGAGCGGCGATGCGCGCACAGTGAAATTGCTTTTGGACGCCGGCGCATCTGTAACTGCGCGCAACGCCAAAGGCTGGACTGCGCTCGACTACGCATCGCAGACGAATGCGTCTGCCCTCGCTCAGCTCTTGATCAGTGCCGGGGCAGTTCGCAGCAGTGCGCCCAAGTCGCAGCGAGCCGATGCCCTCGAGCTGATTCGCGCACGCGGCAAGTTCACGAACGAACGCGATCTCTACAGGGGCTGGTCCGATTTGGAGGTCGCGATCGCACGCAACGACACGGTGTCGATTCAGACATTGCTCAGTTCATCGTCTGCACAGCAGGCTGCGAAGGCCTCGGATGATTCGCTCTTGATCCTGGCCGTTAGAAACCATTCGACGGATGCCCTGCAACTTCTTCTTGCAGATGGCTCCTCGCCCAATCAGCAGTCACAGGACGGACACACGCCGCTCGGCGCTGCCGTCGAGACTGGCTGCGCTACGTGCGTGACGCTCCTGTTGCAAGCCAAAGCGAACACCGAATTGACGGGCGCGTCCGAACTCCCCGTGTTGCTTGCTGCGCTCGCGAATAACGAGGGAGAGCTCGTTCAACAGTTGCTGCACTTCGGCGCACCCGCGAATGCGACGGACAAACACGGCCTCACTGCGTTGATGCTCTCTGCTCAGCGCAACCAAGGACACATTGCGGAAGTGCTTCTGCAGGCAGGCGCGGCCACGGATGCGCAAGATGACTTCGGTCGCACAGCAACGTGGTTTGCGGCAGCCGCGAACGCATCCGACAGCATCGCTGCGCTACTAAGCGCACATGCGAATATCAATATGAGTGCGAAGGACGGCTCGACCCCTTTGCTGATCGCCGCCGCTCACGGAAACGACGAATTAGCGACGCTGTTGATCGAGCACGGCGCGAAAGTCAACCAGAGCAACGAGTATGGCGATTCACCTCTGCATGCTGCCGCGAGCCAAGCATCCTCCGAGCTGGTGAAGTTACTTGTCGCCTCCGGTGCCGAACTCGATGGTCAAAACCAGGCCGGCGATACGCCGCTGCACACCGCCGCTCGGCGCGGCTCAGCGGAGGCCGTACAAACGCTGCTGCAAGCAGGCGCGAGCCGAAAGCTTCGTAACAAGGACCGCGCGACAGCGGCAGATATCGCGAATGCGATGGCGGATGCGAAGGTGGCGGCGTTGCTCAGATGACTGTTGTCAGTTGTCAGTTGTCAGTTGACCGTTGGCAGTAAGAAAAGAATGTGTGCGCTGCGCGTGTCTCGTGTGGAGTGCGACCGACGCCTTCTAACCGCCAACCGTCAACGCACAACTGCGGACCGTTGTCGGTTTACCGTTGGCAGTAAGAAAGAGCACCTCTGACCGTCAACCGTCAACTCACAACGGCCAACCCACCACACCCTCACACCTCACCCATACACAGTTCCTCACTTTCTACTGCCGCTTCGCGTGTGCAACACTGCGCCTCCCGAAAATCCGCGGAGAAAAACAATGAAGCCAATGCTTCGCTGCGTACTGTCGTTGTCTGGTGCGCTGCTGGGTTCGCAGTTCGCCCATGCCGCAGACCAGCCGCTTCTGCACGAAATCTTTCAAGACCACGCAGTTCTGCAGCGGGATCGGCCGATTTCGGTATGGGGCGATGCGAAAGCTGGCGACACGATTACCGTGACCTTCAATGGTTCACAAGTTTCGGCGCAGGCAGACCAAGCAGGTCACTGGCGTGCTCAATTAGCGGCAACAGCAGCGGGCGGCCCTTATGAGTTGGCCGCTAGATCAAGCTCGGGGACCGAACAGACAGTGGCAGATGTGTTGGTTGGCGATGTGTTTCTGTGTTCCGGCCAATCGAATATGGAATTCCATGTAGGCAGCGCCCTCAACGCATGGACCGAAACGCAAGCGAACAATCCAAAGATCCGCATGCTCACGGTCGCGCACGACACGAGCGCGAAGCCGCTCGAGCATTTCCGTCAACCGGTGCAATGGCAACTTACGACGCCGAAAACGGTACCGGGCTTTTCCGCCGTCTGCTATTTCTTCGCGCGCGAGCTGCAAAAAGCCGTTTCGGTTCCTATCGGCTTGATTCACTCCTCGTGGGGCGGCTCCAAGATCGAGCCTTGGATGAGCGAAGCGACGTTGCGCTCGATGGGAGGCAACTTCGGCTCCTTGTTGGATGTGCTCGCATTGAACGACAGCAATCCGCAGCAAGGCGCACGCAAGTGGGGAGAGATTTGGCAGAACTGGTACAGCCAGCGCGTGCCGAATTCCAAGCCGTGGAACGATGCGAATCAGAAGTGGACCAGGGTGCCGGACCTCACAGCGAAGTGGGAGAACTGGGGCGTGCCGGAACTCGCAGACTATAACGGCATGGTGTGGTTCCACACGACAGTTGATGTCACTGCGAAACAAGCCAAACAAGCGGCCAAGATCACGATCGGCCATTCCGACGATGTGGATACGACTTGGATCAATGGCATCGCCGTGGGCAGCAACGCCAATCCGGATGCGCTTCGTAGTTACAACATCAGCAAAGGCATTCTGAAGCCCGGCAAGAACTTGATTGTGGTGAACGTGCTCGATCTCTACGCGGGCGGCGGCCTGCACGGTACGAGCGATGAGTTCGTGTTGACACTTGCGGATGGTACGAAGATTCCGTTCAACACCGGATGGGAATACAAAGTCGCACCGAAGTCAGTGGGCGAGCCGATGCGTGCGCCTTGGGATGCCACTGCAGGCTTGAGTGTCATCGCAAATGCAATGATCGCGCCGCTCGATCACCTGCCGATGCGCGGTGTCGCTTGGTATCAGGGCGAATCGAACACCGGTGCAGCGGATTCGTATTTGGGATTGATGAAGGCCTGGATGAAGGAATGGCGCAGCAAGTTTGGCGAGAACGCATCCTTCTACATCGTACAGTTGGCGAACTACGGACCAGCACCGACGGCGCCTGTCGAAAGCGGCTGGGCTGAAGTTCGCGATGCGCAACGCCGTGCAGTCATCGAAGATGGCAATGCAGGACTGGCCGTCACAGTCGATCTAGGCGATCGCTACGACATCCATCCGGCGAACAAGCAGCAAGTCGGCGTCAGGCTCGCCCGTGCTGCAAGACATGTGACCTACGGCGAGAACATCACACCCTCCGGTCCGCGAGTCGTCGATGCTCGACGCGACGGCAATGACATCGTCGTTAACTTTACGGATGTGGATGGATCGCTCGTGGCGTACAGCAACGATCATCCGATCGGCTTCGAGCTGTGCCCCGATCAGAAGGATTCATGCAAATACGCGTTGGCAACAATTCGAGGCAGCAGTGTTCGACTCGATTCGCACGAAGTCTCGAATGCGACGCGCGTTCGGTACTGCTGGGCCGACAGCCCGGTCTGCACGTTGTATGACGGTGCGGCACTACCAGCGAGTCCGTTCGAGGTGAAGATCTCTAGATAGGGTGATGAGGTGATGAGGTGAAGGCGTGCAGCTTTCATTTCACTTGCATTACCTCCTCACCGCTCTTCTAGAACACGCCTCTCGCATTCTCCAACCGAGAAGTGCAGGTTTGCGTCGTGCAATCTGCCTCTGCGCCCGCTAGTCTTCGCACCCGATTTTTCCCGCGGAGTAATGAATGACTCGTGCATCCTTGCAAAAGATCTTTTGCGCCCTGTTTCTCACGGCAGCGTTTCTGAGCGCTTCTGTATCGGCAGATCCTCCCGATCATGCAAAAGCGCACGGCTGGAGAAAGAAGCATGACGCGCATTACGTCGGCTACACCGGTCGCGAGTGGGATCGCGACTATGGCGTGATCGAAGGCCATTGCGATCGCAAAGCGATTGGAACCGTGCTGGGCGGGATCGTCGGCGGCGTCATTGGGTCGCGGGTCGGCGAAGGCGACAACCGCACTGTCGCGATCATCGTGGGCTCGGTTCTTGGAGCGGCGATTGGGCGCCATATCGGGCGCGAGCTCGACGAGTCCGATCGTGCATGCATCGGCCACGCATTAGAGTTGGCGAAGCCCGGTCAAAGCGTCCGCTGGCTCAATGATGTGAGCGGCGTGACTTACGTCGTGACGCCGCTTACCGCAGCGAGCAAGAACGGCTCTTGTCGCGACTTTACCTTGGTCGCCATGGCAGGCGGAAAGAAAGAGAATTCGAAACAGCGCGCGTGCCGCAAGGACGCAGGTGCGTGGTCTGTGCAGGATTGACCGACTTCAGATCGATGGAACCTGATCGGTGCCCTCGCTCTTAGTGAATGACATTGAGCGAGGGCACACCATGAACATTCGAATCGTCGTTGCCGATGAACGCCAGGCGAATTTTTTCGATGCTTCGCGACCGGATGCGAGCCTGAATCTAACTCACACGATTTTCAATCCAGCCGGAGGAATGCAGGACACGGATTTGGAGACGGATCGTCCCGGACGTCGGTTTGGAGGCTCCTCAGGCGTGTCGCACGGATCTGGGCCACAACAAGGTCATCATCACGGCGTGGATGGCGAGCGCAGCACCGTTCAGCACGATCTCAATTTGTTTGCGAAGACCGTGGCGCAACGCATCGATGACGATCGGATTGCGCACGCATTCGATCGCTTAGTGGTAATCGCCTCGCCCAAATTGCTTGGGATGATTCGGCAATCGCTTTCGTCGCAAGCTCAAGGGATGCTCGCTGGCGAAGTGGCGAAAGATATTCTTCACCACGGACCCGAGGCCATCATCAAAGCTGTCCCACGCGAAGCGTTCACGGAACTCGGATAGATCCGAATTAGCGTGCGTGTGCCTCTGCCTGCGCGGCTCGTGTCGAACTGCGCAGCGTCCTTCGCTGCAAATACAGAAGCCAGCCGGTGATCGCGAATAGTGGCATACAAAAACTTGCGACCATGAACACGATCGTGCCCGGCATCCCGAAGAATTGACCCGAGTGCAGCGGCAAGAACAGTCGCCTGATCTCCTCACCGAAAAGACTCAGCAGGCTCTCTCGATACCAGCCATACGACCACGTGATGCCGGTCAGCGCGATGAGCATGTAGATCAGCAAACACCATAAGCCGATCGTAGCGTGCAAATTCCACAACAGAGCGCGACCTCGCAGGTGCAGCTTCGGCAACAGCACGTTTCCCCATCGCGAACTCCCTCGCGGCCACCGCAGATACAGCCCGGTGCCAGCCATGAAGAGCAACAGCGTCGTGCACGCGCCGACGATTTGCCGACCTATATCGCGATTACCGAACTCACCCAGCATGAGCCAACGATGCAACTTGCGAACTTCTTTGAAGAACACCTTCCCGGTTTGCGCTTCGGCTGCAACGACCCGAGGATCATCGCGATCCGCACCTCGCGGTGCTCGCAGATAGACACCATCGTTCAGCGCAGTGACGATTTGCTTCTCGAACGAGAGCATCGCGCCGGTGAGTCCGGCAATCCCGAGGATGATTCCCGCCGTGATCCCGACAAACCAGTGAAGCTGAAACCATACACGCCTCATACGTGAGCCCAGCGTCGAAGCAGGTTGTGATACACACCGGTCAGGGGCACTGCTACTTCATGATTTCCCTGGTGCGTGATCAAGCGGCGGATCGCGCAATCCAAATCGAACAGCAAGCTGCGTTGTGCATCCTCACGCACCATGCTTTGAATCCAAAAGAACGCGGCGACTCGAACGCCACGCGTAATCGTCTGAACGCGATGCAAGCTGCTTGCTGGATAGAGAATCATGTCGCCGGCCGGAAGCTTGACACTGTGCGCACCGTAGGTGTCCTCGACGATGAGTTCACCGCCGTCGTATTCGTGCGGCTCGCTCAAGAAGAGTGTCGCGGAAAGATCCGTTCTCACCAGCGCACCGGTGGATCGAATTTGTCTCACCGCGTTGTCTACGTGCGTTCCGAACTGGTGCCCCGTCGAGTAACGATTGAATAGCGGTGGAAATATTTTGGCGGGCAACGCCGCAGAGATGAACGTCGGGTTCTTCTCCAATGCAGACACGACGATCTTGCCAAGTTCGATCGCAGCGACTGAAGTCTCGCAGAGCTGTTCGTTATTCTTGGCTTGCGAGGACTGGTGGCCCGCCGTGACACGACCGTCGACCCATTCCTCGGCATTCAAAAGTGCGTGCGCATGACGGACTTGCTCTGCGCTCAATACGCGCTGAATCTTCAGCATCATAGGTTGTACGTCGCCATCAGCACGAATTGCCGCGCCTCACCAGGTGTCGCCCACGCTTGTTCGCCTGCGGTGCGTACTCGAGTCAGATATTTTTCGTCGAACAAATTGTTGACGTTGAATTGAAACACCAGGTTGCGATTGAGCGCGTATCGCACCATGGCGCGATGAACCGTGTAGCCGTCCGTGGCGGGAAGAGGACCCTCGATCTTCGTTGCGCTGTGTTGACCGACATACACTTTGGACTGATACGTCAGGCCGTAACCGATTTGCAGCGCGCGGGTCACATCAACGACGGACCATAGACTCACTGCATCTTCTGGCACGTTCAACAGCGGATCGCCACGGGTGTAATCCTGCCCCAACGATGAGATGTAATCCGACGCACCTTGAATAACTTCACTCTTCAGATGAGTGTAGTTCGCGTACGTGGACCATGCGTCCCACACATTGAATGCCACTCCAAGTGCGATGCCATCGACGCGTGCTCGACCATCCAATCGTTGCTCTTGCGCGGGGTTGTCCGGATTGCCGGGATCGTTCACGCGATAGTTCGTGCGCTCGTTGCGAAACACAGCGGCATTGATCGACCATCGATTCGACCACTCCCACTTCGTCCCAAGCTCGTAGCTCACGGCAGCCTCGGGATCTAGATTGCAGTTCGAATTGGCTTGATCAGCGCCTGCGCTGGAGACCGGCAGCGTGCAGGTGCCGTTTACGGATGCTTTGGACGGCGTCTGCGAATTGCCGTACGCGATATAGACACTGCCGTGCTCAGTGGGATTAAAGACGAGCCCGGCGCGATAACTTAATAGCCAGTCCGCGTTGTTCGCGGCAGGCGAAGTGGCGGATTGGCCTCCCGCAACAGGCGTGGCAATCGATGTGACGACCGAGTTGCCATCGTTGTGCTCGTATCGGATACCTGCGTTCACTTGCCAGCGCGGCGCAATTCGAACTGCATCGAAAGCGTAGAGTGCTTGGTTATCCAACTCGCCGCGATTCAGACTGGTGATGACCAGATTGCGCGGCCCCTCGTACAGCGAGTCCGGTTCGTTGATAGACGTCGATTCGAATGCGGGCGTCGTGCCGTCAGGATTGCGCAGCACGTTGCCGCTCGTCAGATTGAACGTTTCGTGCGTGATCGCTAATCCGAGCGTTGCGGTGTGCTCGAACGAGCCAGTGGCGAAACTCAAGCTCAGATCCGTCTGATTCGCAATGGCTCGGTTACGAGTGTCGCGGGAATTGCCGCGTGGACCGCTAGGAACATAGTAGCCGGCGTCAACCGTCACATTTCCAGCGATGCACGCAGCGCCCGCCGGTGTGAGGCCAGTTGCGGCGATGCAGAACGTTCCTTGCGGTGGATCGACAACGGACAGTTGATCGACTTGTAGCGCACGAGTTTGATTGCGCAGCCTGATCCCGTTGTGAAATGAATGCGTGAGGGTCGCGTTGATGACGTTCGTATCGATCTGCTGCGTGTCGACATTGCGATAGCCGTAGTAATCGTTCCAATCCGCGCCAGGCAGAAGATCGCCGCGATAGGTGGGCACACCGTACTGCGGAATGTTGTCGTCTTCTTGATGGAAGTAACTAAGGGTAAGCGCTGTCGAATCGCTGAAGTTCAGCAGTAGCGAGGGCGCGATGCCCCATCGTGCATATTTCTCGACATCGCGGCCCGGCACTTCATTGCGATGCCAAACCGCATTCACGCGCATGGCGCTGTCGTCAGCGAGTTCGTGGTTCAGGTCCGCTGCTACTCGCCGATATTGTGCAGTACCGGTGGATGTCGAGAAGCGGTCGAACGAATCGCGTTGCGGTGTCTTGCTGACAAGGTTCACGCTGCCGCCCACAGCACCCGCTCCCGAGTAAACAGAGTTCGCGCCGTTAACGACTTCCACCTGCTCCAAGTTGAATGGATCGCTGCGCGTGTACTGAGCGCTATCACGCATCCCGTCGATGGTGATGTCGTTGCTTCCCGAGAATCCGCGCAGGTTGATGCTGTCGCCGTAACCGCCGCCACCTTCGCCGGCACCAAACGTGATTCCAGGAACGGTGCTGAGCACTTCGCGCAGCGTGAGCAACCCTTGATCCTCGATCACTTCTCGCGAAAGCACGGTGATCGTTTGCGGCGTGTCGCGTAGCGAAGCGGTGTACTTCGGCGACGACGCCTTGATCTCGTCCCGCGTCCCGACAACTGTCACGCCTGAATCTGAATAGTCCGCCTGCGCAGCACTCGCCGCACCGATTCCAAGTACCACCGCGATTGCTTGTTGTAGCGATGAGCCCATCGCCGTGCGACCGATTGTTCTTTGCCCCACGTACCGCCTCCCGAATCTCGCGAACGATCCTAGATGAGAACGGTTCGCGTTTGCAAGACAATCGCAAATCCCTTGTTATTGTTAAGTCGAGTTGGTGGCTGGCGGCTGGCGGCTGGCGGCAAGATGCTCGGGGCGATCTGGAGCGATCTCGCCATTTTGGGCGCGGGTCGGATGTCGTCGCTCATCCCCTTGTCATTGGACACCCATGATTTGCCTCCCGCCCCTTGTCATTGGACACCCATGGTTTAGAGGTTCTTGGCACCAGTGGCCCACCCTCTGAAATTGGAAAGCCATTACCCTCTGCAATTGCACCCTCTGCAATTGGACAGCCATGGTTTGAGACCTAGAACTAGAGTCCGTGGCGGTTCGGGTTGTGAGTTGCGCAGACCCGATCGAATGATGGGTGTCCAGTTGCGACTGAGAGAGGGATGTGGCCCGACTCCGTGGCCGCGATCAGACCATGGGTGTCCAATTCAAAACGCGTCCATTTCAAAAGGCGTTGAAAGGGGCGCCAAACGTTGGGTGTCCAAAAATGAGAAGGACCAATGCCTGAAGGCAGCCGGCGAGAGCGGCTACCGAACAGGGATGTGCGCATCCGCGGAGGTAGAAACCCCGGGAGTGGCCGAACCACGGCATCGGTGCCGCTAAGGGGGCCAACTTCCCAGTTGCAAGGGCGGAAATTCGTGCTGCTTCAGCGCACTGAGTTGTCTTTGCAGGGCTACTTGGCGTTCACGATCTGCGGGATGGGTCGACAGGAATTCGGGCGGGTTCACGCCATCCTGTTTCTCCATGATGGCGAAGAAATCGATCATGCCGCGAGGATCGATGTCGTGTTGGACGAGCGCATCGAATCCTTTCGCGTCCGCACTGCTTTCGTCATGACGGGAGAACTGCAGGGACGTAAGTTGAAACGTGGCCTGCCCGATCAGTGATGAGCCGAAGTTTCCGGTTAGCAGTGCCCAGAGTCCGCGCAGTCCCAATTGCTTGAACATCGCGCGCAAGCTATGGCGCTGCTCGACGTGCTGGATTTCGTGGGCCAGCACGCCGGCTAGCTCTTCCGGACGATGAGTGGCCGCAATCAATCCGCTATGGACAACGATGATGCCGCCCGGCATGGCGAAGGCATTGATCGAAGGATCCGTGGCAACGTGAAACTCAAACGGATATTTCGAGCCTTGCGACAAGCGCTTGCCGAGTTGACTGACCGCATCGTACGCGGGGCCGCTATCCGCAAGCGTCAACGACGAGCGCAGATCCGCGAATGACTGCTGACCCAGTCTGATTTCTTCAGCAATCGGGATACGCGCAGCCAACGCGCCGGCGATTCGGTCCGCCTGCCACACGAACAGCAGAATCAGAATCAAGGGCAACGCAATGAAGCCCGCGATGGACGCCCATCCCAATCCACGTCCGACGGCCCGACGGCGTCGTGCTACCCCAAGCGATTGCATCTGCGCGCAAGACGCAATGGCATTCACCGCAAGCAACGCGCTCACCGCTTGAGGGTCGAGCACGTGAACGGCACGCGTGCCCTCAACATCATCCCAAGCAAGTTCGTACCCCATCTGCTTGCCGAAGCCGACTTCGCGGATCCGTAACTCAGGAATGCGAGCGATCGCGGAGAGTTCTCCCGACCGAACATGAAGCTGATCGGCAAAAAAATCGAGCTCTGCGGGCGCGCCCGTTGCAGGCACACCCGGACCGAACAATCGAGCAGGCACGCCAGTCACGGTTAGTAGCCTCTATTAAGTGCACTCGTGCAGAAGCGGCAGTGCGAAGACTCGGACGCAACACAAAGAGCACCTAGGTGCGTGAGGATCACGCGGACGAACGCCAAAACAACGCTGCGAAAATTTTCGCCTCGTGCTCTATGCGGACCTTTTCTTGTTGCTTGAGTTCGTCTGCGGATCTCGCGACGTAAGGACACTAGCTGTTGTCGCCGTCGAGCAATCCACCGAGTGCGCCGAGCACTGATCCTTCACCCACTTGTCGTCCTCCTGCGCGCGGTGCTGAAGCAATGATACGATTCGCAAGACGGCTCAATGGGAGAGACTGCAACCAAACTCGGCCCGGACCACGCAATGTCGCAAAGAACAATCCCTCACCACCGAACAGCGCGCTCTTTATCTTGCCGACAAATTGAATGTCGAAATCGACGCTCGGCTGAAACGCAACCACACAGCCTGTATCGACTCGCAGCACTTCACCGGGTGCCAGGTCGCGCGCCATCAACGTACCGCCGGCATGCACGAACACCATGCC
>DASTSB010000259.1:0-4057 GCA_035760885.1 Steroidobacteraceae bacterium
TCAACAGATGCGCCGCGTCCAAGCGGCATTTCATATCTGCGATTTTTTGTTGAATCATTTGGAACGAGCCGATCGGCGCGCCAAATGCACGACGTTCGCGCGCGTATTCGATGGAAGCTTCGTATGCGGCGCGGGCAATACCAACCGCCTGCGCTGCGATACCGATACGGCCCGAATCGAGAACGCTCATGGCAATGCCGAATCCCTGCCCCTCAGCGCCCAGCCGGTTTTCGACCGGGCACCGATAATCGCGCAGTTCGATCTCGCAAGTAGCCGATGCACGGATGCCCAGCTTCGGCTCGCTCTTGCCGCGAATGAATCCGGGTTGGTTGCAATCGAGAATGAATGCAGTCACACCGCGCGCCTTTACATCCGGATCCGTCATCGCAAACAGCACCATGTAATCCGCAACAGGTCCGGACGTGATCCATGATTTCTTGCCGTTGATGACATAGTGCGAACCGTCGCTGGAGAGCGTCGCGCGCGTTCGCATGTTCGCTGCGTCGGATCCGGACTGCGGTTCGGTCAAGCCGTACGCAGCGATCGACTGTCCGGACGCAACCGGTGTGACGAAGCCTTTGCGTTGTTCCTCAGTCCCGTAGGCGAGAATGCCTGCGCAATAGAGACTGTTGTTCACCGAGACGATCGTGGAATGCGCCGCGTCGGCGGCGGCGATCTCTTCCATGACGAGCACATAGCTGATTGCATCCATTCCGGCACCACCATACTCGGTAGGCACTTCAACGCCCATGAAGCCGAGTTCGCCGGCCTTGCGGATGGTCTCGAATGGAAACTCGCCGCTCGCATCGAACCGCGCAGCCACTGGAGCAACCTCTTGCTGCGCAAACTCGCGCGCGGCCGCTTGGATAAGCACGTGGTCTTCGGTGAGATTGAAATCCATGCTGACCTCGCTGGTTCGCTAAGCGACCGATACTAAACCGCTTCCGCCTTTCGCATCATGCCCCTATACTTGCGCCCCCGCGCCGGTGTGGCGGAACTGGTAGACGCGTCGGACTCAAAATCCGATTCTGGCAACAGAGTGTGGGTTCGATTCCCTCCACCGGCACCAATGATGGAATAGTGACTAGCGGATCGTGACTAGCGGATAGTCGAGCCATCCAATCCGGCTTCCCTTCCGCTCCGAGCTAGTCACAATCCGCTATCCGCTAGTCCCCACCTCATGAACTTCTGTTCCCTCTGCGGTCAATCGGTCATCCATACGGTGCCCGAGGGCGATCACCTGCCGCGCTATGTTTGCGTAAGCTGCGGCACGATTCACTACGAGAATCCTCGCATCATTGCCGGCTGCGTCGTCGATGTCGGCGGCAAGATCTTGCTGTGCAAACGCGCCATCGAGCCCAGGCTCGGCTTCTGGACGATTCCGGCCGGCTTCATGGAAAACGGCGAATCGGTGCAAGACGGCGCGGCACGCGAGGCGATGGAAGAAGCGCTCGCCCACGTACGGATCGGATCGCTCCTAGCCATCGTCAATGTCCTACACGCCCATCAAGTTCACATCATGTTTAGAGCGCAACTTGCCGACCCTCATTTCGGCATCGGGCCGGAGAGCCTCGAAACCGCTCTTTACGACGAAGCACAAATTCCGTGGAGCGAAATCGCCTTCCGCAGCGTTGAGTTTGCTCTACGCAAATACCTAGAAGACCGCGCTGAAGGGCTAGAGCGTGTGCACCTTCATGACATAGATCATCGCGCCCGCTGATTGCGATTGGGTATTCTCTCCAGCGAGTGCTGGATCCTCGAATCGGCCGCTGGTCAACTCGCTTCCATGCATCTGCTTTGGCACAATGCGCGCTCGCAAGCGGCAGCTCGACCGCTCACATTCCCGGAGTTTCCTCGATGACCTTTGTCGTCACTGAAAACTGCATCAAGTGCAAATACACCGACTGCGTCGAAGTGTGCCCAGTGGATTGCTTCCACGAAGGCCCGAATTTTCTGGTGATCGATCCGGATGAATGCATCGACTGCACGCTCTGCGAGCCTGAATGCCCAGCCGAGGCGATCTTCTCCGAAGAGGAACTGCCGGCGGGTCAAGAGCAGTTCAAACAGATCAATGCGGACCTTGCGAAAGCGTGGCCAGTGATCACCGAGAAAAAGCCAGCCCCCGCCGACGCCAAGGAATGGGAAGGCAAGCCAAACAAGTTAGATCTGCTGGAAAAGTAATCCCCAATAAAAAACGGCGACCCAAGCTCGCCGTTTCGTCATCTGATCTGTCTATCCCCTAGTCCCTAGTCACTAGTCACTACTTACCCTTCTTTCCCACGCTCGCAGCCTTCATCGCTTGTAGCTGCTCAACGAGCTTGGCCGGCGGCAGATACCCGCCGATGTAATCGCCTTCAGGCGTGAAGATGGCCGGGGTGCCGCGAATCCCGAGTTCTTCGCCGAGCTGATACTGCTTCTCAACTGGATCGGAACACGGCGCGCTCTTGATTTCTTGGCCCTGCTTGGCCTGGGTGATTGCGGCTTTGCGGTCTTTGGCGCACCAGACCGCTTCCATCTTGTGCCAATCCGACGAGCCCGGTCCCTGGCGAGGATAAGCGGCATAGCGCACGCGCACACCCAACTGATTCAGCTCAGCGATCTGGCTATGCAACTTACGGCAATAACCGCATTCGACGTCGGTGAACACCGTGATCGTGTACTTCGTCGTCTCCGGCGCAAACACGATCATGTCGCGCTCGTCGAGTTTAGCGAGGGCCTTGCTCCGAGCGACCGAGCGGCCTGCTTCGGTGAGATTGGTGCGGGTATCGATGTCGTAAAGATCGCCGCTGATGACGTACTTGGCGTCGGCACTCACATAGGCCGTGTCGGCACCGATCGAGACTTCATACATTCCCGGGATGGGAGATGGCTTTACATCCGTGGCTTTCACGCCCGGGAATTTCTTAGCAATGGCCGCTCGCGCATCGGGCGCTGCTGCAGCCTGATCTGCTGCGGTGGCCGTACCGGCGAGAGCCAGCAGCGCGGAGAAAACGAAAGCTCTCATGGAAATTCCTCGAAACCCGATGGGTGCTGGCTTGGACGTGAAAGGCACGAAATGGTTCGCCCGAATGGGCGGCCAAGTCTAACAGAGCCCGATCAGAGGGAAATCGGTCGCGGAACGTGGCGAGCGCCGAGTGAAAACCACGCTTTTCGCTACCCGCGCGGATGATGCTGCGCGTGCAGTTCCTTCATGCGCTCGCGGGCGACGTGCGTGTAAATCTGGGTCGTCGACAGGTCGCTGTGACCCAAGAGCATCTGCACCACGCGCAAGTCAGCCCCGTGATTCAGCAGATGCGTAGCAAAAGCGTGACGCAACGTGTGCGGTGACAGCGCCTTCTGCACGCCCGCCTTTTGAGCGTAGCGCTTGATGATGTGCCAGAAGGCCTGACGCGTCATGCGATCGCCGCGGCGCGTCGGAAAGAGATAGTCGGTCTGCCGCTCCAGAAGAATTTCAAGCCGTGCGCCGCTCATAAATTTTTGCAGCCAAGTGACCGCTTCTTCGCCAAGCGGGATCAGTCGTTCGCGATCGCCCTTGCCGACGATGCGCAACACGCCTTGGTTCATATTGACCTGGCTGGATTTCAGATTCACCAGCTCGGAAACGCGCAGTCCTGTTGCGTACAACACCTCGAGCATGGTGCGGTCCCGATGACCGAGGGGATCTGAGCTTTCCGGTGCATTCAGCAGCGCTTCGACCTCTTCCTCCGTCAATGACTTCGGCAGCGAGCGGCCGATCTTCGGCATGGCGATCTGCGACGTCGGGTCTTCTTTGATGGCGCCATCGCGCACGAGGTAGCGAAAGAAGCGGCGGAAACTTGAGAGTTGGCGAGCAGTCGAACGGGGGCGTGCGCCCGCTTCGACGCGCCATGCGATGAACGCGAGCACATCGGCGCGCGTTGCATCCACACTGGATGTGCCGCGAGCCTGCAACCAACGGTCCAACGCGGTCAGATCGGCGCGATAGGCGGACAACGTGTTGGGCGAAAGCCCACGCTCCATCCATACCGCATCTAGAAACCGGTCAATCGCCGCGATCGACGGCGGTGCGGACGAGTCT
>DASTSB010000260.1:0-8850 GCA_035760885.1 Steroidobacteraceae bacterium
CGCACATATCCGCATAGAATCGCAGCACGTCTTCGCGCGACCAGAAGTACAACAACGGGCCGATCGCCAACTTCATCGTCACTGCCATGGGCGAGAGTACGCGCCGAGTGTGTGCGTGCGGCCCTCAGCGAGTGCATCCAGGTCGCGCTGCAATTCGATATCAGGACTCCACGATTCGACACCTCTGCGGTACGAATCGAGCGCCTGTCGCAGTAGTCGCGTCACTTGTGCCACATACGCTGGCGAGCGTTGGCGCCCTTCCACTTTGATGGCACGCACGCCGGCAGCAACCAGTTGCGGCAGAACGCCCAATGCGTTCAAGCTCGTCGGTTCTTCAATGGCATGGAATGTATGTTCCTCAACTCGGAAACGTCCCTTGCACAGCGTCGGATAGCCGGCTGGCTCATCGACTTGGTATCGATCGATCAAAACGCCGTTCAAACGCGCGTCGCGTCCACTGCGGGTCTCCTCCCATCGCACTGCCTTCGCCGGCGAGCACACGCCATGTGTATTCGGCGACTCGCCGGTCACATAGGACGACAATGCACATCTGCCCTCGACCATGACGCAAAGACTGCCGAATCCGAATACCTCGATTTCGGCGCCGGTGTGTTCGATGAGTCTTTTGACCTGTGCAAGCGACAACACGCGCGGTAATACCGCTCGCTTGATGTTGAATCGGGAACGATAAAATTCGATGGCCTGCCAGTTGGTAGCGGATCCTTGCACGCTCAAATGCAGTCGGAGATTTGGGTGGCGCTGTGCGGCATAGGCCATGAGTCCAGGATCGGCCAAAATGAGCGCATCGACGCCAAGCTGTGCGGCCGTATCGATGGATGCGATGGCTAAGCCCCAAGTACGTGGCGACGGATAGATGTTCATTGCCACGAACACACGAACTGCGCGCGCGTGCGCGTACTCGAGCCCGCGCTGCGCTTCCTCGACGCTAAAGTTCAGGCCGGGAAAATTGCGCGCGTTGGTTTCGCCGCGAAAACCGATATAGACGGCATTCGCTCCGTGATCCACGGCAGCACGCAGTGCAGGCAGCGTTCCGGCCGGACATACCAATTCGATTTCGCGCGACTCAGATGTGCCATGTTCAACACGCATCGAACCAGTGTGCCGCGGATGACGTTTGCGGGTTTGCGCTAAGTCAAAGGCAGACGGAACCGCAAAACGCCGTCCGCACAAATCCGCTGTAATCCCAGGCTTCGCTCGCACACAGCGAGTCTTGTGACGCAGCCGTTTCCATCGAGCAGGGCATCCGCTCGATTGATATAGATCAAGGCGACGCGTGGGCGCCCCGCTACGCTGTCGCATCCCTTTTGGAGGCTCATGCAACGCGGATGACGTTAGCTGAACTGCGCTACATCGTCGCCTTGGCCGCCGAGCGACATTTCGGTCGTGCGGCGGAACGCTGTCACGTCGCCCAGCCGACGCTCAGCGTGGCCGTAAAAAAGCTCGAGACGGAACTGGGTGCAGTCCTGTTCGAGCGCGGTAAAGAAGGCATTTGGCCGACTCCACTGGGCCGTAGAGTCCTGGCGATCGCTGAGCAGATGCTGCTTCACTCGGCTGTAATCAAGGACACCGTCGAGTCGGATCCAGATCAACTAGAAGGCCCATTGGCGCTGGGCGCAGTGCCGACGATCGGTCCGTATTTGCTGCCGCAAGTCATTCCACTGTTACAAGAGATGGCTCGTGGGATGTCGCTCTACGTCGAAGAAGCCGACAGCCGTACGCTCGCCGCGAAGTTGCGAAGCGGAGAGTTGGATGCAGTGCTGGTCAGCGCGCCATTCACCGAACCCGATGTGGTGACTCAAACACTCTTCGATGATCCATTCGTATTGTTGCTGCCGAGTGGTCATCGGCTCGCGAAGCGCGCCACTGTCTCAGCCGGGGATATTGATCCCGAAGAGATGCTGATGCTCAGCGAAGGGCACGAGCTGCGTAGGGCAGTGTTAGATGTGTTCAAACATCTGGAGCGCAATGATGATCGTCAGGGCCGCTTCATCGTCGGTAGCACGATTGAGACGCTACGCCATATGGTGGCTTCGGGACTCGGCATCACCATCATTCCGCAAGCGGCGGCCTTCGCTCCGATCTATGCGCCCGGCATGCTGTTAAGTCGGCCGTTCGAGGCACCTGCACCGAAGCGCACGATACAGCTCGCGTGGCGCGTCACGTTCCCGCGTCATAAAGCCATCGAAGTGCTGCGCCGTTGCATTCAGGCCAGCAGCGCGGTTCATTGGCGCTACGCCACCGCGCCGGTTTACGTGGAGCCGGGCGTTCTCATTGACAACCATGACTGGTGACCCGCGCCGCGCGGCCAATGCGACGGCGCAGACCAATGCGATCTCGAAGATCGTGATCGTCGGTGGCGGCACGTCGGGATGGTTGGCTGCAGCCATGCTAGCTCACAATTTCGATCCCGATGTCTGCGAACTGGAGTTGATCGAGTCGGAAGAGATCAGCACGATCGGCGTCGGCGAATCCGTGGTGGCACCGTTCGTGGGCCTGCTGCGACGATTGGGTATCGACGAAGCCGAGTGGATGCGCGCCACCGACGCGACTTACAAACTCGGAATTCAGTTCGTCGGCTGGTCTCGCCCTCACGCCAAATACTTTCACCCGTTTGGCACGATCGGACAGCCGATCGATGACTACGACTTCTATCAGTGCTGGCTCAAGGCGTGTGCTGCCGGCGCGAGCTTTGCGCTACAGGACTTCTCGCCATGCAGCGTGATGGCGCAGCAGGGTCGCTTCTTCCCGCCGCAACATGCTCGCGGCACACCCATTGGCGGGGCGAGCTACGCCTATCATTTGGATGCGACCCTCATGGGTCGATTCTTGCGCCACTTTGCTGAAGCACGCGGATTGACGCGAACCGAAGGACGAGTGGTCGAAGTGAAACGGCGTGAGGATGGATTTATCGAAACGCTGGTGCTTGCAGACGGTCGAGAAATTCGCGGCGACTTTTTCATCGACAGCACTGGGTTCAGCGCCTTGCTGATCGAGCGCGCGTTGGGCGCTAAGTTCATCGACTGGTCCGGCTATTTGCCCTGCGATCGCGCCATTGCACTCAAAACAGACTCTAAAGGAACGTCGCCTCCTTTCACGCGTGCGAGCGCGCAAGGGCACGGATGGAGTTGGCGAACTCCATTGCGGCAACGCACGAGTTACGGCTACGTGTTCGCGAGCGCCTTCTGCTCGGATGCAACAGCGCGCTCCACCCTGGTTCGCAGCGTGAACGGCGCCGTCAGCGAGGAGCCCAGAGTCATTCACTTCAAGGCCGGCCATCACGAGACATTTTGGAAACACAATTGTCTCGCGCTTGGACTGGCCGCAGGTTTTCTGGAGCCGCTTGAATCCACGGCCATTCATCTCATGGCTCGCAGTATGCAGCTCTTCTTGGAGTGTTTCCCCGATCGACACTGCCATGCGGCGCTGGCGGCGGAATACAACCGACGGATGCTCGCCGATTACGAGGAAGTACGCGACTTCGTCATGCTGCACTATTGCACTACGAATCGCGACGACTCCGAGTTCTGGCGGCATTGTCGGAACGTGACGCATCCGGATTCATTGCAGGCGCGTCTAGAGTTATTCAGAGAGAAAGGTGTTGTCCCGCGCACGTCCGACTGCCTGTTCCCAAATTCGAGCTGGCAGTCAATCTTCGACGGCATGGGGGTCGTGCCGCGATCTCACTGCCGACGCGTCGACAATCTGGAATTGGATGCCATCGTAGCGGCGCTACATCGAGCGAAGAATGCCATCCACGGAATGGTTTCCCACCTCCCCTTGCATGAAGAGTTTCTCAGCGCAAGCCTCACCCCGACTGCCCCGCGATAGCTAAAAGCAATCGACCTTGCATTGTCTCGTCGAAGGCCCGTTCGCAACAATGAATTCGTGCGCCGTGAGCCACTCAACGTAAGTGCTCACGTCCGCGCGGTAGCAATACACGATCGATCGTTGCGTTAGATCAACTCAATGGTCTCGCGATGTGTCGATCGTACTTCTGCGCTCGGAGGGAGGTGCCGTACGCCGAATTGCTGCCCCCACGTGTCATTTAGTAGCAAAAGGCCGACCACATGAATATGAGATTGGGATTCAGACGCAAGCTCCTGGCATCAGCCCTTGCGACAGGCGCATTGACCGTTTTCACCAACGTTGCTGTTGGTCAGACAGAAGAGTCACTCGAGGAAATCGTCGTCACTGGCATTCGCGCATCGCTCGAGCGCTCTATGGACATCAAGCGAGACGCGGTGGGTGTCGTCGATGCGATCTCGGCAGAAGACATGGGCAAATTCCCCGACGCCAACCTTGCGGAGTCGGTGCAACGCATTACCGGTGTCTCGATCGATCGAGTCAATGGCGAAGGATCTCAGGTGACGGTGCGCGGCTTTGGTGCTGCGGACAACATGGTCACGCTCAACGGCCGCACGATGCCCGCGGGCTTCACGTACGGCGGCGGCAGCGGTGCGGGCGGGACGTATGGCGGCGCTACGCGTGCATTCGACTTCTCCAATCTCGCCTCTGAAAGCGTGAGCGGCGTCGAAGTGTTCAAGACCGGCAGAGCGAGCGTGGCGAGCGGCGGCATCGGCGCCACCATCAACGTCAAGACCCTGCGACCGTTAGAAGCCGGAGAAACCAAACTCAGGCTATCGGGCAAAGGCCTGCACGACACGACGAACAATGCCGGCAAAGACATCACGCCGGAACTATCCGGCCTCGCCAATTGGGTCAATGCGAACAACAACTTTGGCGTGAGTTTGTCCGGAAGCTACTCCGAGAGAGACTCGAGCATCGCCGGCGCTGCTGAGAACAACTGGAACATCGGCGTGTGGGATGCCGCAGCGATCGCCAACAATCAAAACAACTTGTACTCATGGACTCGCGATGCGAACGCCAACATCAGTGCCGTCATCGAAAACGCGCCCGACGACGGGCAGCTGTATGCCCGGCCGAACGATTTTCGTTGGAGCTATTCCGATCGCCACCGCGAGCGAACCAATGCTCAAGCTACTGTGCAGTACGCTCCGTTCGATGACATGACACTCACGCTCGACTACACCTACGCACAGGTGGACACGAAGGAACAGCGAGGTGAATGGACGATTTGGTTTGCGAACGGCTCGAGCGCGGATCACGTTGTGTTCGACGATGGCGCGGTGGCCACTCCCGTCTTCTATCACGAGTCGGTCTCCGGCAAGGATATGGGTTACGAACAGCAACTGCGTGAGCAAACGAACACCTTGGATTCGCTCGGGTTCAACGCAGCTTGGCAAGTCAACGACAATTTGAAATTGAGTCTCGATGCGCATACCTCGAGCATGGAGAACCGCCCTAGCGGACCAGGAGACAGCGGCGAGATCGCGATCTCTATCGGAGCCCCTGTCGGAACGTCGCAGTGGGTGGATTTCAGCGGCGACCTACCCGTCGGCGGGTACACGTGGGCCGATGACGGCACGAAGAGTACGCGCGGCAACGCGAACGGCGTGCTGGATGAAGGCGACTTCGGCACGCAGCAAGGACGAGTGTTCTATGCGGCCCAGTTGATGGACATCGATCAAGTGAAGCTGGAGGGCTCATACGCGTTCGGCAGTACCAGCCGCTTGGATTTCGGAGTCGAGAGTCGCTCCGTGGATATGACGCAGCAGGCCTCGACTCGCCAAGTCAATCTCGGCACATGGGGCGTAAACAATCCGGGTGAAATCGCCAATGACATCTACATGTTCAACATGGCAGCGCAGTACAAGGACTACAACATGCGCGACTCCTTTCAATCCGGAGTGCGAGCATTCGACGTCGCGGCACTTTGCGAGCACACCGTCAGCTTGTATCCGGGCGTAGACGCTGGCACGGGTCAGCAATGGTTGTGCGAAGCGGACAAGAACTACGCGCAGGACAACCGCGTCAAAGAAGACATTTCCGGCGCGTACCTACAATATGCATATAAGTTCGATATTGCCGACCGACCCAGCAACGTGTTGCTCGGAGTGCGTTACGAGAAGACCGAGCTCACTTCCACCGCGCTCATTCGCATGCCTCTCTACCGTCCATGGCAGGACAACAACGATTTCCAAGTTCTCGTTTACGACGATGCCGCCGGCAAGGTTCCGTACCGCGAAACTCATGACTACAGCAACGTTCTGCCCAGCCTCGACTTCGACGTGCGGATAACCGACAACGTCGTGGGGCGGCTCTCGGCGAGCAAAACGATTTCGCGTCCGAACTACGGCAATCTCTATGCGGGCGCATCGAATTTTGCGCAGACGGATCCAACATATCTCGGAGCGGTTCCGACCGCCAGCAGAACCAATCCGAGCTTGTTGCCGCTCGAGTCCACCAACGTGGACTTGTCATTCGAGTGGTACTACAACGACTCGAGCTATGTTTCCGTAGGTCTGTTCAACAAGGACATCAAGAACTTCATTGGTACGGGACAGGCAATGGAGAGCCACTATGGGATGCAGGACGTGAGCACCGGACCTCGCGTGGAAGCGGCTGCCGAGGCACTCAGAAACATGGGCGTCACGGTCGACAATACATCGTTGTTCGTGATGACCGCCATCCTCGACAATCCTGCAGCCTTTCCGAATGGGGCTGCGGAGTTCGTCCGAGATGCGGCCGTTCCCAGTCAGGTTGACGCCAACTTCGCCATCGCCGTGGCGCGCGACTATGACATCAACGTACACCCCGACGATCCGGAAGCGGTATGGATGACATCCTTCCCCGTCAACAACAAGGAAGCGTCGATCAACGGCGTGGAACTCGCCCTTCAGCACTTCTTCGGGGACAGCGGTTTCGGTGTGCAGGCGAACTACACAATCGTGCACGGCGACGTCGAATTCGACGATCTTGCTCCACCGACCCAACCGCAGTTCGCACTGCTGGGGCTTAGCGATACTGCGAACGCCGTATTGATCTATGAAAAGTACGGCTTGCAGACTCGTCTCGCCTTCAACTGGCGCGATGAGTTCTTACGTCAAACGAACCAAGGCGGCTCGGCCAATCCGGTGTACGTCGATGCGTACTATCAGGTTGATCTTAGTGTCGGATACGAAGTGAACGAGCACCTGCGCGTGTTTTTCGAAGGACTCAATCTCACTGAAGAGAATGTGCGCTGGCATACTCGTTCCGATCGAATGACACAGTACTTGGAAGATTTGGGCGCTCGCTACCAAATTGGAGTCAACTACACCTTCTGATCGTCGTCGCAAGTCTGGTGGGCTACGGACGGCCCACCGGATGAGCGCACATCCAGTGTGGTGATCGAGCTGCCTGATCTTAGAACTTCGCTCGAATCGTGCCTGCCACCTCTCTCGGTGCCGAAAACGTACTCTCCGCCAACCCGAACCCTACACTCGAGTTGCCGGAGATCCTGTATCGCTCATTCGTCAGGTTCGTCACTGACAACGACAACTCCCAGCGTTGATCGACCGTCATGTACGACGCACGCGCATTCGCGACGCCGTAGGCGGGCTGCGTGAGACGCGGATCGTTGAAAACATCCTGGTACACCGTGTCTCTATATATATAGTCGCCACGCAATATGAACGCGCCAACCGTCGTGTCGAGCTCATATTGCAGACCCGCGGAGACTGTCCACTCCGGTGCCTTCACTAACTGCTTATCCAACGTCAGCGCCGGCCGCAACGTTGCGAATTGCGGATCGAGGCGCGTGTACGTGCCGTCCAGGTAACCGGCGGAAAGATTCAAATCCAATCCGCGTGTCATGCGTGCGGCGATCTCGAGTTCCGCGCCGGTAATGCGCGCAGCACCCGCGTTCCGAACAAAATTCTGCGGCGTCGCGTTGATCGACAACTGCATATCGCGATATTGGTTATAGAAGATCGCGGCATTCGCAATCATGCGCCCGTCTAGCCAACGCGTCTTCGCACCGAGTTCGTAGCTGTCGACGATCTCCGGATCGTAGCGGCTCACTTCGTCGCTATTCACGAGCGGACGACCATTGAAGCCGCCGCTCTTGAAGCCGCGTGCGTACGACAGATACAGCAATGCATCCGGACCCGCCTGCCATTCCACGCCCAACTTCGGCGTCAATTCAGTCGTCGAGGTGCTAAAGGGTTGTGGCGCGTTTTCTGCGCCGACGATGTAGACGCCGCTGGCTCGTTTGCGGTGTTCGAGTTCGATGTCTTTTTCGTCGCGCGTCCAGCGCATGCCCGCAGTCACGCTCCAGCGTTCACTCAGTCGATGAGTGCCTTGACCGAAGACGGCAATAGAACGATTACGTACATGCGTATACAGATCCACATCCAAATCTGTGAGCACGTTGTTGTCGTGGAATGCCGAGCCGCCAAATCGCAACGAGGCGGGACAGTCGATGACAGGGCGGGGATTTGCGCCTGGCAGTCCACACCATGTTTCATCCGGCGCCAAGTTCAACGCCTCCAGTGCCTGGTAAAGGCCGGGCACGAGCAACGCTCTGCCCTTCTCCGTCGATTGTTCGTGGAAGAAGTAAACACCGCTCACCCAATCGATCGCGTGTTCAGCACTCGACCCGGACCACTGCAGCTCTTGGCTAATTTGCTCTTGCCGATCGTTGTTGTACGTCTCGCGAAACCTGAAAGGCGTGTTGTCGCCGTCGCGCGCGAATTCGGCGGAAAGACTGCGCCATGCTGAGATGGATCGCAGCGACGTGCTACCGATTCCGGTGTCCACAATGAGCGTCGCACCATCGGAATCCAGATTATTGATGCTGCGACCGCTTGCATACGTCGCGTCGATATTCCCTGTGAGCCATGCTGGATTCACCGTCTTCGATCCGTCAGGCGCGGTGATGCCCAATGTCGGGGCAACGAGCGAGTTATAAAGATTCATGAACGGCAT
>DASTSB010000261.1:0-20741 GCA_035760885.1 Steroidobacteraceae bacterium
CTCTATCGCTGAGCAATGGCTCAACGGCGAATTGGATTCATTCGATGCCGTGGTGTTTTCTCGCAGCGACGACAGCGCACAACGACTCTACTACTACGTGTGCGAACTGCAGCGGCGTGGGCAATGCGGAGGCCCCAAGCCGTTGATGTTCGATATTGCCAGTTGGAATCGCGAGAGCAGCCTTGCGCACACCGTGGACTCGACTCGGCGTCTGGCTGGCGAACTCAACGTTTCCGAAGACCTGCTGCCTGGCGCCATCGACCGGGTCGCGCAGCGCCTGAATCTCATGCTCGAAGCGGTGGAATCCACACGAGCGCCGCGACCCGCGCGTGGGAGCTTTATCCAACGTCGGCTACTTGCTGCAGCTCAAGACTGGTCGCCCCAATTAGATCAAACATTGACCGACTCGCAAGATCCGCTGCCGGCAAGCACCGATGCGACGCCACTGATGATGATCGGCAGCACACCCGGCAACGAGCAGTTGCATGAAGCGGCCGAACGCGCCGGTGCGAACATCGTCGCAACCCTAAACGCCTCGACGCCGTATTGGAGTGAAGTTGAGGCGAATGCAGGCGATGCGTTCAAGCAGATCGCCCGCCGCTGCCACGCTCATCCTTGGCGCTCGATGCAGCAAGCTCCGGAAGTGTTTTGCGCGCGCGCCAAAGAGTTGCACGTCGCAGGCGTCGTCCTTTGGATACTCGCGCAAGACACAGGACTGTCCTGGGTTTACCCACGGCTCGAGCGCTCACTGCGCGAGGCCGGCATTCCGGTGCTGTCGCTCACGATGCAGCAGTGGAACGCATCTGCGGAGACGCTCGATGCAATCGGCAACTTTGCGAGCAAGGTGAGAGCCCCCACATGAAACCCTTGCAGCACATCAAGGTAATCGCACTGGCGGACGCGATTGAAGGCGCGCTCGCTCGCTTCCTCGCCTCGCTCGGCGCGAAGCTCAAAGGCGTCGATCCGACGTCGATGCGTGAACACTTGCCATCAGCCGATGTCCTCATCGATCAATGCGGCCTGGAAGGTCTTGCCGATGTTGGTATCGCACGGGATGAAATCGAGCGAGCGAATCCTCGGTTGATCCACGTGTCCGTCACGCCCTTCGGTAGTGGCGGTCCACGTTCGCGCTGGAAAGGCTCGGAACTCATTGCGTCCGCCGCCGGTGGAACACTGCGTCTCACAGGCGATCCTGATCGGCGTCCAGTGAAAGAGGCCCTCGACGCCTGCGGGTTTCACGCGGATATGGTGGCTGCGAGCGGCGTGATGGCCGCTCTGTATGAACGCGAAAGCAGCGGCCACGGACAACACATCGACGTCGCCGTGCAAGAGGTGGCGTTCTCGCGCAATGTCAATGGTGCACTCGCATGGCACTTCGATCGGCGCAAGCTGCATCGCGTCGGCGGTTCGCTCAACTATGGACGCGCGACCGTGCGTTGCATCTGGCCACTTGCGGACGGCTACTGCTTCCATACGTTGATGACAGGTCGTTTCGGCGCGCCGGCCAACAGTGCCCTCAGCGATTGGATGGACGAGAAAGGCGTTCCGAATCCGCTCCACGGCACGAACTGGAACACGTACAACCGCTCGACGCTCGATCCGCAGATTCGCGCGAGGTGGGAAGCGGCAATCGAAGGCTTCTTCCGCACCTGTACGCGCCACGAAATTCGCATCGAAGGTCAGCGCCGTGGGATCAACGCGACCGTACTTGCTGATCCCGCCGAGGTGCTGGCGGATCCGCATTTGCAGGCCCGCGAATTCTGGAATCAAAACGGATCAGTACGAACGCCTTCCCGATTTGTGAAATTGAGCACCGGTCCCGAGGTGTCGGCCCAAGCGGATGCAAAGCGCACAAGCGCTCGCTGCGGTCCGTTATCCGGCATTCGCGTTCTCGACTTCTCTTGGGCGCTTGTCGGATCGATCACCACCAAGACCCTTGGCGACTTGGGTGCCGAGATCATCAAAGTCGAATCGCGGACACGGCCGTGTCTGTCGCGACTCGATGTGCAAGTGAGTCGCTCGACGGCACAGAGCTTGGACGACAAACCTTGGTTTGCTCATCTCAATACGTCCAAGCGCAGCCTGGCGCTGGACATGAAGAAACGTGAAAGCCGCGAAATTCTTGATCCCTTGCTCGCGTGGGCTGACGTCGTCGTCGAAAACTTTTCTCCAGGAACGATGCGCAAGCTTGGGCTCGATTACGCCACGCTGAGCGAGCGTTACCCATCGTTGATCATGGTTTCCGGCAGTGTGTACGGACAAACCGGACCACTCGCAGAAGCTTGGGGCGTCGATGGAACGGGTGCTGCGCTTTCGGGGCGCACGTTACTCACGGGCTGGCCCGATCGTGGGCCCGTGATTCCCGGTGCGGTTCCGTACGGCGATGTCATCGTTCCGTATGTGATGGCGGCTGCGGCCTCTGCGGCTTTGGTGTATCGAAACCGAACAGGTGCCGGATGCCATATCGACGCATCGATGTATGAGATCTGCGTCCAACAGATGCGCGATGCCCTGGTGGCCGCTCAACAGGGCAACGAACCGCAACGCATGGGCAATCGTGATCCGCGTGTGTTTCATCAGGAGGTCTATCCCGCGCAAGGCGAGGATCGTTGGATCGCGGTCACGTGTCATACATCAACGCAGTGGTCGCAACTGTGTGAGATCGCGGGCATAGCCACGATGCAGCCAGATGCTGCCGCCGACGCACTCGCAAGTTGGACGTCGCGCTTCTCCGAGCGTGAGCTGGTCGAGCGACTTCAAAGCGCAGGCATCGCAGCAGCAGTGGTGCAGGACATCGAAGACTTGATGGAGCGCGATCCGCAGCTCGCAAGCCGTGGGGCGCTAGTCCCGCTTGAACACGCGGTGCTAGGCACGTTCGGCCACATGCGAACGCCGATCACTTTTTCACGCAGCGCCATCGAGCCATTTCGCGCACCGAGCCTTGGAGAGCACAGTCGCGAAATCGCCACCACGCTGTGTGAACTTTCCGCTGAGCGTATCGAAGCACTCGAGGCGCTGGGAGTTTTTCAATGAGCGCCGATGTAGACCGAAACACTGGCCCAAGCCATAGCCAGACCGGCGGCCAACGCAGCCGCAAAGATCTTCAATGCACCGCCGCGGCGACGGCGTATCAACGCAGCTTCGTCTCCGAACTCAAGCGACGCGTCATCGACCAGGGCGAACCCTACGTTATTGCGCAAGCGGATACACCGCACGAAATCTTCCACGCGATGGACATTCCGCTCATCACCAATCAGTGGTGGTCGGCGTACATCTCGGCGAAACAGCTTTCGACCCACTACGCAGGCGTCCTGGACAACTTGGGTTACCCGCCGAGTCGCTGTCACTACTGCTCTCTCGGACTCGCCTGCACGCTCGACAACAATCGCGCGATTGCACCTTGGGGCGGACTGCCGAAACCCACTCTGCTCGTCGCACGACTCACGTGCGAATGCATCGAGCATGTCTTCGGGCAGTGGGCGGAAGCATTCGGCACGGAGTTCTTTGCGTTGGAAGCGCCGGCGTGGCTGCACAAGGATCCGAAATGGTTCGAACACTCGATGAACGATTGGTCGAGCGTCTACGAAGAGCGTCGTATCGAACTGCTGGTGTCCGAGATGCAGCAATTGATCGCACGGCTCGAGCAGCGTACGGGCCGGCGATTCGATGAGGGTCGGTTTGTTCGTCTGATGGAAGCGATCAATGAGCAAGAACGTTACATCGACGAAGCGGCGCGCATGATCGGGGATGCGCGTCCCTGTCCTGTCTCCATTGCCGAGCAAATGCCGAACACCATGATTCCTCAGTGGCATCGAGGGTCTGAATGGGCGGTCGCTCACGCGCGCCGCTTTCGCGATGAAGTTGCCGAACGTGTCGCAGCAGGATTCGGGGCCGGCAGTCAGGAGCGATTGCGTCTGATGTGGATCGGTGCAGGGCTCTGGCACGACCCGGGTTTCTATAGCGCGCTAGAAGATCGGTATGGGGCTGCGTTCGTGTGGTCGATGTACATGCCGTTTGCCGGTCCGCAATACATTCGCGAGATTCACGGTCGGCCGCTCCATGCGCTTGCGAGCCGTATCTGCTCAATGAATGAAGTGCTGCATCTGCCGCCTTGGATGAATGAATGGATGGTGAGCGAGGCACAACGATGCGGCATCAATGCCGCTGTCATGCTCGTGCCGCCTGGGAATCGTCTGTCGCAGTCCGGCACGAACCTCACACGTTTAGCGCTCGAAGCTGCAGGCGTTCCAACGTTGATGCTGTCGGCGGACATGGTCGATGCAGCGGATTGGAGTCACGAGCGCATGGTCGAACACGTCGCGGACTTCTTGCGTGCAGGAGGCCTCCTGTGACGAGGCTGATGGCCGTACTCGTGTTCGTCGCGTTGAGTGCTTGCGCTCGCGATGTACCGAGCTCGGTCACAGTCCTGACGTACGCGAGTCCTTATTCGCCCGCACATCCTTTCAGTCGTGCCGATTTGCAATGGATGAAGTGGGTCGAAAAAGAATCCGGCGGTCGCGTGCGCATCCAAGCATATTGGTCGGGCTCGCTGTTGTCGTCCGAGCATTCGCTGATCGAGCTCAGACATGGCGTTGCCGACATCGGCTTGATCACGCCGATCTACGCGCGAGGCGGCGCGCATTTGCAGCGTACCCAAGCGGGCTTTTACGCTGGGCTGAAAACGTACGAGCAGCAGACTCGACTGTATCGCTGCCTCGTCGCATTTGATCCGCAATTCGGTCGCGAACTCCACGACCTCAAAGTGCTCGCCGTCCAAGGCGGCAATCTGCCCGGTTTAGTCACTCGCGATCGGCCGGTGCGCAGGCTCGATGACTTGAAAGGCTTGCGGCTGCGAGCGCCATCGGAATTGCTTGCCGTTCTAAAAGATCTCGGTGCCGACCCCGTCGATATGCCGATGGGCGAGGTCTACTCGGCTCTATCGAAAGGCGTGATCGACGGTGTCGTTGCGCCTGCAGATACGCTCAAGTCGCTGCATTTCGGCGAGGTCGCGAAGTACTTCACCTCGATGGAAATTCCACGTGGTGCTTACGCAGCCCGTGCGATGGGGATGCGACGCTGGCATGAACTCGAACCTTGGTTACGCGATTTGCTTTCACGCAGTACTGCCGTTTGGGAAGACGCGCTTGCCTCCGATCTCGTCGCGGCCAATGAAGCAGGCTACGTCGCGGGCCGAAAACAAGGCGTGACGTTCTTGGATATCTCCCCCGCCGAGCGAGCGCGCTTCGAAGCACTCTACATTCACGATGGCGAATCGCGCGCTCGATCCTTGAGTCGATTCGACATCGACGGTCTTCCCACATTCAAACGAGCTCGCGAACTGGCCCCCCGCATTGCGGCCGGCGAGATCCCCACTTGCGCTAAGGAAGAGAATGAGTCGCCCTCTTGAAGGAATCCGCGTTGCCGACTTCAGCCATGTCATGGCGGGGCCGTATGCAACTCATTTGTTGAATCTACTCGGTGCCGAGGTCATCAAAATCGAGGCGCCAGGTCGCGGCGATGCTATGCGCTACTACGGCAGCGATCGCCGCTATGACGGCATGGCTCCGGCGTTCATCGGCGTAAATGCCGGCAAGAAATCAATCGCACTGGACTTGAAACATCCGCCTGCGCTCGAAGCAGCTCGCCGGCTGATCGAAACGTGCGATGTGCTCGTCGAGAATTTTCGTCCCGGCGTGATGCAACGCCTTGGCCTCGACTACGAGTCGGTTCGCGCTCTGCAACCGCGCATCGTCTACTGTTCCATCTCGGGTTACGGTCAGAGCGGTCCGCGCCGCGACTGGGCGGCGATCGACAACATCGTCCAAGCAACGAGCGGCATGATGACGCTCAGCGGTACAACCGAGGACGAACCCTCGCGAGTGGGATTTCCCGTCGTCGACACGCTCACAGGCCAAACCGCGGCTTTCGCTATTTTGGCGGCGCTCTTACGTCGTGAGCGACAGAATCGCGGCGAGTTCATCGATGTGGCGATGTTCGATGCAAGCATCGCATTCATGACTTCGGCCGTCGTTCCGTATCTGGTCACGGGCCAGCAGCCCGAACGTACCGGCAACGTTGGATACAGCGGTCAGCCCACCTCTGCTCTGTTCACTGCCGCGGATGGTCGCTCGATTTCACTCGGCGTCGTGCAGCAGTCGCAGTTCGAAGCGCTCGCGAAGGCGCTCAAATCAGAGCATTGGTTGTTCGATCCGCGCTTTGCCACTCCGGATCTACGTCGCAAACATTCGTCGCTAATGCACGATGAGCTCGCCGGTATTTTCGTGCAAGCGCCTGCGGAAGAATGGGAGCGCCGCTTGAGCGCTGCCGGTTTGCCATGCGGCATGGTCCGCGATGTCGCTGAAGCAGTGGCGCTGCCTGCACTCGAGGAACGTCAGCTGAAGATCGATCTCACTATTCCAGGCCTCGCCCAGCGCAGAGATGTTCAGCGCAGCGATGTCGCGATCGTGAACGCGGGCTTTTTGATGAGCGAAGATGGTCCCGGTGTGAATGGCCCGCCGCCAACCCATGGTGAGCACTCCGAAGAGATTCTCACCACGCTCGGCTTTTCCGCTGAAGAACGCGGTGCGATTCTCGCTACTTCTCAATTGGGCAGCACTGCGCGTTAGGCATTGGAACGCCTTATACCGGCAGACGAATTCCGTGTTTCCTTAGAACGTGTACTGATTCCTAGAATCGATCTTGGTATTAAGGGGGAGCATCATGGGGTTCAATTTGTCAGCGCACGCGCCAGCACTGCGCACATCCGTTTCCATCGCTGTCGTGATCGCCGCCGCACTCGGCCGGGTCGCTTACGCACAGGACACCGCGGACACACAGCTTGAAGAAGTGATCGTCACTGCGGAGCGCCGCGTCGTGAGCCTGCAAGACGTTCCTGCCTCGGCTACGGTGCTGAATGCAAACGCACTCGCCTCGCAAGGGATTCGCAACGTCATCGATCTACAGCAAGCCGCTCCTAGCGTCGCGATCAACACCTACAATCGCTCAACCTTCATCAACATCCGTGGCGTCGGCATTGCGCAATCGGCGCCCACATCGAATCCCGGTGTGGCCTACTACATCGACGGAATGTTCATTCCGCACGAGCAGTTCATCGCGCAGTCGTTCTATGACATCGACACGATCGAAGTCCTGCGCGGCCCACAGGGCACACTCACCGGCCAGAACTCGACGGGTGGTGCAATCTATGTGCGTACGCCCACGCCGGATTTCGAGAAAGTGTCGGGCTACGTCGACCAGACAGCTGCCAACTACGATTGGCATCGCACGGTTGCGGCGCTGAATGTGCCGCTCGGGGACAAGCTGGCGATCCGTGTCGCAGGTGCGTTCGATGAACGCGGTAGTTACACCGACAACATCGGACCCAGCGCGTCGGAACCGGGCAGCGGCACAGACACCGGCGCGCGTGCGGCGCTGCGCTTCAAACCGACTGACGGCATGACGTTCGATTTGCGCTACGAGTACTTCGAACGCGATACGGACAACAACGCGATCAAGAATCGCAACGATCTCGCCACCTCGGATCCCTTCACGATTGAAGAGGACGCCATCTCGTACTTGGATCAGCAGGGCTATCGCGCATCGCTCGAAGCGCGCTTCGACTTACCAGCAGATACTCAGTTGCGAGTGCTCGGCTCGTATCTCGATGCCGAGACTACGGATCAAGCAGATGGCGATCGCTCCGCCAGCGCGTTGCCAGTGCCAGCAAATCTGCCGACCAGCGGCACGAACACAAGGATCTATCCAGGGCGCGTCGGCAAGACGCATCAGGAACTGCAGACCACCGTTGCCGAGGTAAATCTGCTTTCTCGCGGCGACAGTCCGCTGCAATGGGTGATTGGCGGCTTCTACATGGACGAAGAAAGTCCCGTGCAAGTGTGGCGCGACAATCGTAACGTCATCGAAATGGTGCAGTCGAATTCGACAATCGATACGGTACTCAAGAACGAGTCGGTGTCGCTGTTCGGACAAGTGGATTGGCGATTCAGCGATCGCTGGGCCTTGGACGTCGGCGTAAGACGGTCGCAAGACAAACAAGAATACACACGTAAGGCGATCCCCGGCCCACCACCTCCGGGGTGTTTCCCGTGCACGACCGACCTCGATTCCAGCGAAACCACCGGACGCTTAGGCATGAAGTTCTTCCTGAATGAGGACGTCATGTTCTATGGCACGGTTTCGCGCGGCTACAAGGCCGGCGGAATCAATTTGGATCCGCGTCTGCCGGACTACGATCCGGAAACGAACGACGTCGCCGAGCTCGGTTGGAAGACGATGCTTGCCGACGGTCGGCTGCGATTCAACGGCGATGTGTTTTATTCGAAGTACAAGGGCATTCAACTCGGTTCGCTCACTGCAGTGGGCACGCCACCTGTGTTGTTGCCGAACACGTTGAATGCCGCGCCTGCCAAGATCGTAGGTGCAGAACTCGAACTGACGGGCCGCTTCGGTGGGCTCGGGTTCAATTTCGGTGTTAGTGCGCTCGATTCGAAGTTCACTGACGATGCGCTGTTGACGGATTCCCAGACCAACACCAACCGACTGGTGCCCGATGGCTCCAAAGTACCTTTCGCACCGGAGCTGACAGCGACGGCGGGCATCGAATACACCTTCCATCTCGGCACCAGCACCCTGACGCCTCGCGTCCAGGCGTCCTACATCGATGAGCAGCTCTCGACACCGTTCCGATACGAGGAAACCGTCGTACCCTCTCACACGGTCACCGATGTGCGTGTGATGTGGGCGCCGAACGATCGCTTGCATTTGGAAGCGTTCATGTCGAATGCACTCGATGAGGAATACATCGCGGCGCAAGTGCAAGATGCGAGCAGCGCGCAAGGCGGCATCATCTACGGTGCTCCAAGGCAATACGGCATACGTGCGAAATTCGAGTTCTGATTTTCGGCCTGGCTTGATGAAAGCGCGATTCACATGTGTTGCATTGGTCGCGCTCTCTTCCGTCGCATACGCAAGTGAGCCACCGGGAACCGCGCCTGCGGGCGTTGCCGGACATGTCCCGGCGCAGAATCGGCAAGCGCAGGAAGCGCCCATAGATGCCTCACGAAACGCGCCAGCGGTGCGGTGGTGGCCGCCGGACGAAGGTGTGCCGCTGCCGCCCTACATCACCTATCCGAATACACATGGACAGGTCGGCTATCTCAACACCGCCGGCCTCACCGAGACGAAAGGACATCCGTTCTTTACCTCGCTCGGCGAGAACGGACGCGCGTGCGTGAGTTGTCATCAACCCGCGAATGCGATGTCGCTTTCTGTCGCGACGATTCAGCAGCGATGGAACGAGACGCACGGGAAGGATCCGATTTTCGCTGCCGTGGATGGTGCGAATTGTCCTGATCTGCCGCCGGAGGATCCTAAGTCGCACAGCCTGCTGCTCGAGCGCGGACTGTTCCGCATCTTCTTACCTTGGCCGCCGAAAGCCGCCGATGGATCTCGCATCGATCCGGAGTTTACGATCGAGGTCGTTCGCGATCCGACCGGTTGCAATTTGAGTCCCAAATACGGGATCAACAGTGCCAATCCCATGATCTCTGTGTACCGTCGTCCGCGCGTTGTCGCGAACACGAAATACCTCATGCATCACGGCTTCGGCGTGTTCGCGTTCATCGGCAAGAACGGATTGCCCGCGTCCCGCGATCCTGAAACAGGCCTGCCTTCGCCGATGAACATCATGGCCGATGCGCGTCAGCCGACTCTGAAAACGCAAGCCATCGAAGCAGCCGTCACTCATTTGCAGTTCAACGGCCGCCTCGCGCCCGAGCAACTTGAACGCATCGTCGATTTCGAAAGTCACGTTTACGCTGCACAGGTTAGCGACAACACTGCCGGCGATCTCATGGAACCGGATGGTCCGCCCGGGCTCGGTGTTCGCAATCTCGCGAACGGACGCGAAGGTCTCCTCGGCAACAACATCACAAATTACGTGATTCCGATGGGCGATAAATGGCCGCGATTGCCGCCGTCGAGTAATGCGCAAGATGAAGCACGTCGTTCGATCGCTCGCGGTCAAGACATCTTCATGTTCCGTACCTTTTGGATCAAAGATGCCATGCATCTGAATACGGTCGGCTTGGGTAATCCGACGAAGCGCACGTGTTCAACCTGCCATGGCATGCACATGATGGGGATGGACATCGCCAACGGCTGGATGGACATTGGCACCACGAATCTGCCGTGGGCGCGCGAGGAGCCGCTGAATCCGTGGAACGAGAAAAAACCTGAGCTGCCGCTGTTCAAAATCACGTGCAAAGACAGCGTACCGCCGCATCCATTTCTTGGCCGGGTGATCTACACGCAGGACCCGGGTCGCGCGTTGATCTCGGGCAAATGCAACGACGTCGGTGCGATTGTCATGCAACAGTTCCGCGGGCTCGCTGCACGCGCCCCCTATTTCTCGAACGGATCGGCCGCCTCGCTGCGTGAACTCGTCGATTTCTACGATCGCCGCTTCAACATCCAACTCACGGATCAAGAGCGCGATGATCTGGTCAATTTCCTGAGCGTGCTATGAAGTTCATCGCTCTTGCACTGCTCGCGAGTTTGGTGACCGCGTGTGCGACTACGCCGCCACCCAAGCACATCAATTTCGTCGCATGCCCAATGGTTCGCGATACGAGCACCGTTCCTTGTTGGCTCGCTGAATATGAAGGCGAGACCTATTTCCTCACGATCCAAACCGATGTGAGCGCCCCAGTGACGCCGCCGTGGCTTGGACATCGAGTACTTGTCGAAGGTGTGATCACCGATGAGCCTCGAATCTGCGGCGGCGTCGTGTTGAAGCCCGTGTCGTTGTCAGTGATGCAAGAACTCGACGGCAGCTGCAACACGATGCTGCCGGCGGAAGATCGCTACAACCTCGCCTTCGAACCACCCCGCCCACCCGGCCCGAGCAAAGGTCGATTGTCATTCGGTGACCCAAACACCAAACCTGCTGCGTTGGCGCTACCTCATACCTTCCAACTTCAATACGAGTTCGATGGCATGGTGGCGTTTCGACATGCACAAACACTGCAAAAGATTCTGGAGCTGGTGCATGAAACGCGCGCCAAACAAATCAGCATCACGGGTTATCGCGCCGGCTCGCTGCTATCGAATGGCCAACGCATGCTCGAGCAGGCCGACATCGGCGAGCGCCGGGCTGAGCAAGTTGTCGAGCTTCTCAAAGGTGCCGGTCTTACCCATGTGAGCTATGAGACGCGTTGGGAAGATGTCACGAACCTAGCGAACGGCGCCGACGATGCCTCACGTCGCATCACAGAAGTGATCGTTCGCTGAGCAAAGCGATCCTGAGATGGACACATCTACGTGGCGCTGCGCCCGCTTTTTTGGACAGCCATCATCCGTCTTTCGGACATCCAACACTCGGGAACTCCCCTTTTTGGACACCAACTCCCCTTTTTGGACACCCATCATCCCGCCCCTCATCCCAACTCCCCTTTTTGGACACCCATCATCCCGCCCCTCATCCCGTCTCTGGACACCCACCCACTTTGACGCGTCCGTCTTTAACTCCTCTTTTGGACACCCATCATCCCGCCCCTCATCCAGTCTATGGACACCCACCCACTTTGAGGGCTTCCCTTCGAGGACACCCGCCTAGACCTCGCCGGGAACACTACCTGGCGGCCTCCCATAGCAGATTGATGGGTGTCCAAAAGGAAGGGACCCACAGCAGATCGATGGGTGTCCAAAGGAAAGGGACTCAAAGACCGCGGGCCGTGCGGTGCCCCACCCCAATACGGGACTGCAGCGCCCACCAGTGTTTGGGTGTCCAGAAGCGACAAAAAACGACAGGCGGCCAGATAATCACCTGCGATGCGCCCCGCAAGCTGCGATGGGACGCCAGTCGGGCATACTGCCTCTGGATATCCAACAAGGCTGGAAGACGTCGATCGGAAATACAATTGCCGCGAACGACAAAAGGATCGACGCGCTGCAGGACTCGCTCGAGGAGCCCGATCTCACGCCCGAAGCGCGCAAGGAGATTGAAGCCGAGCTCGCCGACTTGCAGGAGTCGCAAACAGTGATGCAAGCCATGGCGCGCGGTGATTTGAGCCCGGTTGCCCAAGATGAGATCCAGCCACGCTCATCGCCGCGCAAGAGCAAGTCCGGCATTTCAATTTCAGATCGCGGTTTGGTGTTCAACACGGGATGGAGTGCGCTGGATGGATGGCTTAATGCCGGCGGCGAGCAGTTGGCGCACAACCCGAGCCTCCTCATCTACAAACTGAAGACCACGACGTACAAGTACTCGTGGCTGCTCATCCCGCTGAGCGTGCCATTCATGTGGCTTCTGTTCTTCTGGCGTCGGGATGTCCGAGCATACGATCACGCGATTTTCGTATCGCACTCGATCACCTTCATGACGCTATTCGCAGCGTTGGTTACCTTGTTGGCATACGTGGGAACCCCCGCGTGGGCTTGGGGCTCGCTATTGGCTGTGGCTCCGCCTCTCCATTTGTACAAGCACCTTCGCACTACTTATCGGCTGTCTCGCGCAGCCACATGGGTGCGTTTCTTGCTACTGTGTATCGTCTGTCTCGTGGTACTGATGATCTTCACGATTTTCTTGTTGGTGTTGGGTGCGATCGGCTGATCATTTGATTTTTTCAGGTCCTGAACAAATTAGGCGCCATCGCATCGACACATCATGGCCTATCGTGACGCTCATTACTCTAATGTCTTAGACACGCATTGGTAAAAGCGAGAACTGCTCGATGCTCTAGCGCCGGCCGTTTCATTCCCACCGGCCTCAATCGTCGATTTAGGCACCCTGATCGCCTTTTGCGTCCGCAGAAACAGGCACGTTAGACACTGTGTTTCTAGGCTTTTTCCACTTTTGAATTAGGCGCTCTCGCAAGTAGTTGTAGAGTAACTGAGCGTGGAAGAACGCAGACAATTGTCGGCGCAAACGTTTGTCTCTACGTTTCGCTTCGCGCTGAAGTGATGCAGTACTGACATCGAACGATCGCTCGAAATCGTCGTCGGCACCCGCATCGCTTCAGCCACCAGCATCGTCGTAACTCCGCAAGTCATTCTTAACATTCGCGGGATCGGCGGAACATCAGCGGCCGATCGCACACGCGATTCGGTATGGACGTGGAGACAAATCTAATGTCGCGTTTACGTGCACTCGTTGCATCTGGATCCTTATTGCTCAGCTTCGCCGTCGGCACTCAGGTTCACGCCGCCAGCAACCCTCTTGGCATTGCATTCAGCAAAACAACCAACGTTTCGCTCTATGCGAAGCCAACGGGCACTCTGATTACCGGGCGTTGCAATCGGTATGACGCTGCATTTCAAAGCGCGCGTTCCAAGGGAGCTGAAGTACTCGCCTATCTCAATCCTGTCGAACGACCTGACAGCACCGTGTGTGCTCTTGATAAGACGTTCTACATGGGCGACTACGGCAAGGTGCCGCTGTGGCCCTATCCCTCGTATGGGAGCCGAATCAACTACGCGAACATGCACATGACGGACATCCGCAAAGGCTCGGCGTGGAGCAACGCGGTGGTGAAGTATGTCGAGAACCTGATGCGAGAAAACAAGGTCGATGGCGTATTCCTCGACGTCGTCGGTGCTCGGCTTTGGAGTTCGCTTGCAAACTGGAACAATTGGCCGCAAAGCCAGAAAGACGCCTGGACCGATGGTGCCGTCGATCTCGTGCGCCGCCTCGATGCATCGCGCCGCAAGATCCGTCCGACGTTCCTAATCGTGAACAACAACGTTTGGGATCGCGGCGACAGCCGCGGTACGCCGGGGGAAAAGTATGTCGATGGTGTCACGCTTGAACACCCCAACGTGAGCTCTGCATACCAAATCAACTATGCCAAGAGAGCGTTCGGCAATCTCGGTCAGCGTCGTGTGTTCGTGATCGCGACCAATTCGACGGATGCGAAGACTTGGGCGTCCCGTGCCGGAGTGACTCACGTCTCTAGCCAGACGAGTTCGCAGTACAAGTACCCGCTTTCGCCGACGGTGTCGTTCCACTATCTCGGCGATCGTTAGCCCTTGATGGACTAAAACGCTTCTGCTCGCTTTCGGGCGAGCAGAAGTTGAAAGTCAGAACAGATCTTTATCTCCGCTCATCGCGTCAATCTCTGTTCTGTCCGATCTGTCTTAACTTCGGAACGTGAGAACGTGGCGTTGCTCATGCAGGGATCAGTCGCAGCGGCACGCAGATCGGTCCGAGTTCGGGCATGCCGCTCATTTTGATCTCGCCACACACTTGGAAATCCCGCGTTTGCTCCAGCAGTTCTTCCAGCGCGATCGTGAGCTGCTGACGCGCCAGCGGAATACCTGCACACACGTGTGGTCCGCGACCGAAGGCGAGATGCTGCTTGATGTTTTCGCGGCCGAGTTTGAACTCGTTCGGGGAATCAAAGACGCGTTCGTCGCGATTCGCGGATGCATACACGAGGGCAATGGCCTCGCCCGGTTCGATCTTGCGGCCGTGAAGTTCGACGGGACACTTCGCACTGCGTGCGAATCCACGATATGGCGTATAGAGGCGCAGAAATTCTTCGATGGCATCGGGAATGAGATCTCGATTGGTTCGCAAGCGCTGCTGCAATCGGTGATCTCGTGACAAGTGCACCGCAATGCTGCCCAAAAGAATGGGCGGCGCTACCAGTCCAACGACGAGAACTTGTCGCAGACATCCGGCGAGCAAGACGTCCGGAAAAGGTTCACCGTTGCTATCGCGAGCTTCGAGCAGGGAACTAGTGGGATCGGCGAGCGGATCGCGAGGTTCACGCCGACGCTCCTCGAGCACTTCACGTGCCATGGCAGCGAGTTTTTCTGCCGCTACTGCCACGGCTGACTTATCGAAAGACTCCCACGCCTTCACATACGCTTGCGATGTCACGTGCAATACCCGTGCTTGTGCGTCGGTGAGCCCCATCCATTCTGCGAACACGTAAACCGGCAATGGACCGGAGAAGTGTTCGACGAAATCGCCCTCGCCTCGCACGACCAACTGTTGCATCAAGTCGCGCGCGATCCGACGCGTGGCAGGTTCGATCGACGCCACGCGTGCAGCGCCCAGCGCTCGATCGATTGCGCGGCGATACGGCGTGTGATCCGGCGGATCAAGATGCAGCGGCGGACGGCGTCCGGTCGTCGAGGATCCCGGGACGACGTTGCGGACCGAGGTGATGAAGATGTCCGGCTCCATCAAGATCGCACGAATGTCCTCATACCGAGTGACCGCCCAGAAGCCGTCGAACGAATTGCTGTGCGCGACCGGACAGCGATTCCTCAGGTCGGCAAAAACTTCATGTGCGCTGTCGAAGGTTTCCGGCAGCGTCGGATCGTACTCATGCTCGGTGCTAGGCATGCGGCGATCTTAGGCCCCGACACCCCCGGCCGGGTAATAGTCTCTGCCTCTGGCGCTATAGCGCGTGCCGATGGAGCAACCTAGTGACTCGTGACTAGTGACTGGTGACTGGCTCAGAACTCGCAGACTTAGAACTCGCGGTGCCCTGCCTGAGGGCGGAGGTAACCCAAAAAGTGATGGAGTGATGAAGTGAAGGTGCTGTGCGCGTGAACGGGGTACGTCATCGATACTGGGAGTGTGGAGGCGGAGATCCGCTTGCGATTTCAACTAGTCCAGCGACGCAAACGAAACGCAAAGCGACACAAAATGATGGGGTGATGGGGTGAACGCGCTTTGCGCGTGAACGGCGCATCGCATCGAATACTGACATGTGGTGCCGGAGATCCGGCTTTTTTTCTATCCAACCCCATACATCGCGCGCGCAGTGATAAGCAACACCCCTTCACGCGCAACGCGCCTTCACCCCATCACCGCATCACGTTGTATTTCTCCTAATTCGCCGCCTTCTTCAACACTGACTCACCGCGTTTGACGTCCGCGAGGTCAAGCAGTGCGTTGAAAACGAACTGCGCCGGTGGCGAAAGCTCCGGCGAGCGTCGATGTGCGAGGAACATCGGTCGCATCGGCGGCACGGGGCCCAAGGAGCGGGTTTGCAGATCGCCGCTTTCGAGATGTCCTTGAATGGCGCTCACCACCATCGCACCGACGCCCAGCCCGCGACGGACGGTTTCGATCACGTTGTGTAGGGAATCAAGCTCCACGACGACATACGGCGTCAGACTTGCTGCGGCGAACACTCCATCGACGATCGATCGAATCGAATTAGGCCGCCGCGGCACGATCCACGGCAGTGCTGCCAGGTCTTCAAGAGACGCATTGGCGGCGATCTCCCATCCTCGCGGATACATGAGGACCACAGGCTCGGTGAGCACCTCATAGCCGACGATCTGTTCGTTGTCCGGTCGCGTTGGAGAAATCGACAACTCGATGCGTCCACTCGTGAGCATCTCGTTCAGTGCCGCGCTTCCATCCTCACGAATCTGCAAATGCATCTCGGGATGCTGCGTGCACACTTTCTCGATGATCGAGAACGCGAAGCGTGGAATCATTGTTGGCGACATCCCAATGCTCACTGAACCGGACAGCGGCAGCACTTCTTGATGAACTGCACGCCGCAGTTCATCGTATTGACGGAGGATCGACTGCGCACGCGCATAAAGGATGCGGCCCGCCGTCGTGGGCGTAACGCCCGACACAGAGCGATCGACGAGCTTGACCTTGAGTTCTTGCTCGAGAACCGCCAATTGCTGGCTGAGTGCCGGTTGTGCAATACCCGTCACTGCGGCAGCCCGAGTGATGCTCCGGCTGTCGACGATCTGCACGAAATAACGCAAACGTCTACTGTCCACGGTTAAGCCTCCGTTCGCTGGATTGCAGCAAGGAGATGAGGATTGCACCCGAGGCCATCACCGCAGCGACGAACCATACGGGCCCGGAAAATGAACCGCTGTGCGAGCGAATCAATCCGATGAGATAAGGACCGATGAGCCCGCCCACATTGCCGATCAAATTGATCAGCGTGATTCCAGCCGCGGCGATTGCTCGCGACATGAATGTGGTGGGAATCGACCAGAACACGCCCTGTGCACCGCCCAGCCCTATTCCACCGATGATCAACAACAACAGTGCGAACACACCGTGGGCGATCATCGATGCAGCCACGAGGGCTATCGTCCCGAGCAGCAGCGCGAAGGACACATGTCGATAGCGCTCCTGTGTGAGATCCGAGTGCCACGAGTTCGCGATCATGCCGATCGCGATTCCGATCCACGGCAACGCAGACAGCGCACCCACGGCGAGATCGCCATAAGAGGACATTTCCTTGATGACCTGCGGCAGCCAGAAAATGAGGCCGTTGGCACCGATCAGCGTCGTACACCACACTGCTGCAGCGAGCCATGTGCGGCCGTCCATTGCGGCAGTTGCTAGTGCCCCCCGGTCTGCACGCTTGGGAGTGGGCGGCCCCTCGCGCTGCAATTCGTCTTCGATCCAAGCGCGCTCGGCCGGAGAGAGCCAAGAGGCCTCCGAGGGTTGATTGGCAAACACGAAGTACGCAATCGTGCCCGCGATGAGTGTCGCCGCACCTTCTATCAAGAACATCCAGCGCCAACCCGCCACCTCGAGCGGATTGTGTGCGTGCATCAGCCATCCGCAGAGCGGTCCGCCGATGATGACGGAAATAGGAATCGCGAGCATGGTGATTGCAATGGTGTTGGCGCGATAGCGGGCCGGCAGCCAGCCGCTGCAGTAGTACACGACGCCCGGTGCGAACCCCGACTCCACACACCCGAGCAAGAATCGCAATACATATAAGTGCTGGGCGCTCTGCACGAAGGCCATCGCACTCGCCACACAGCCCCACAAGATGACACTGCCCGCAATCCAGCGTCGGGCGCCGATGCGTGTGAGAATCCAAGTGCTCGGAAACTGACACAGCAAGTAACCGACGAAGAAAAGTCCGACAGCGAGTCCGTACGCTTCCGGTGCAAGGCTCAATTCTGCATTCATTTGCAGCGCTGCGAAGCTGATGTTCACCCGATCCAGCGAACTCAGCACGATCAGCACAACGATGGGCAGCAAAATCCGTCTGCGAACTTTTGCACTCACCGTTGCCGGGGTGCCGCTCATGCGCTCAACTCGATCTCTGCAATGTGCGGCAACCGCGTCGCCGCATACAGTTGGGCGACACAGTCGGCACGGTGATGGAGCACCGCGCGCTGGTTGATCGATCCTTTGTCGGTGATCTCGCCATGATCGAGAGACGGCGGCGATGGCAATAGCAGGGCCCGACGAACACAGCGCGTGCTCGATGGATTTGCTCGCGCGTGTTCCTGCAAGCGTTGACGCAGATGCTCGATGAGCGCCGTGTTCGTTGCGAGTTCGGCGTGATTTTTGGATGTGATACCGAGCAGATTAGCGCAGGCCCCGACGTCGGGAATGACGATGACGGCAACGTAGTCCGCATCCAGTCCTGCGATCACCACATCCTGCGCGATAGGCGCTAATGCGTGGATGAGATCGGCACGCAACGGCCCTACACTCACCCACGTGCCATTCGCAAGCTTGAAGTCCTCGCCAATGCGGCCGTCGAACTTCAAACCTCGCGTTGGATCGGTGGCATCGATCAGCCGCACCGCATCGCCCAAACGATAGAAACCTTCCTCGTCGAAGGACTGCGCCGTTAGATCCGGCTGGCGCCAATATCCCGGCGTGACGCTCGGGCTCTTGACGCGTATTTCGAGTTTCTCAGCGACCGGCGCGAGCTTCACGAGCGTGCCCGAAGCAGGTAGTCCAATGACTCCGCTTCGCCCCATGGCTGGCGTAGTGAACGTGACTGAGGGTCCCGTTTCAGTTGCGCCAAGGCCAGACAAAATCGGAGTGCGCAATCCGCGCTCCGCAAGCGATGCGTTGTCCAGCAAATCCCAGGTGTGTTGTGCGAGCGATGCGCCGGCGAAAAAGCATGCACGCAAGTCGCGATAAAAACTCCTCCGCAACAGCCGATCGTTCCGCAGTTGCAGCGCGATCATTTCGAATCCCTTGGGCACGTTGAAGTACACCGTTGGGGAAATCTCGCGCAAATTCGCCAAGGTCGCAGCAATTCCCGCCGGCGTCGGCTTGCCATCGTCGATATAAAGGGTTCCGCCGTTGCTCAACACCAAACCGATGTTGTGACTGCCGCCAAACGTGTGATTCCACGGCAGCCAGTCGACCAAAATCGGCGGCTCGTCGATTACGAACGGCATCGGCTGCCGCAGCATGACAGCATTGCTGCACAACATGCGATTCGTCGTGATGACTGCCTTCGGTTGGCCGGTCGAACCGGACGTAAGCAAGAACTTGACGATGGTGTCGAGGCCGGTCGTCGCGTGCTGATCGTCGAGTGCTTTCGACGGCTCAGCCTCGAGCGCTTCGAGCGAGGTGATCGAGCGACCTTCGATGTCCGTATCGCCGACGATTTCGACATCGCTGCCCGCGACCGCCAGTGCTCTCACGAATAGTTGTGTATCGAACGCCGCGATGAGACCCGGCGTGAGCAAGGAGAAAACGTATCGCAGCTTTGCCAATTCACCCGAGACTTGCGAGTACGCGGGCGAGACGGAGCAATACGGAATGCCTGCCCACATCGCGCCGAACTTCAGCATCATGTGCTCGATGCTGTTGCCCGACAGAATCAATACCGGCCGCTCTGCATTGAGCCCGCGCTTGTGCAAACCCGCTGCGATTCGCCGCACGCGGGTCAGCATCTGAGCGTAGGTGACAGCTCGCCAGTGCCCTTGCTTGTCGCGACGAGCGACAAGCACTCGATCCGGATACTGAGCGGCACCTTGCTCCAACCAATCCATCACGCGCGCTGGAAAGGGCTGCATTTTGCCCAGCGGCTTCAAGAGCATCGAGCCGTCGTCGCGATACTCGAATGCCGTACTGAAGGGATCCGGTGTCCACGTCGTGGATGCATTCGGCATCCTCATGCCTCCGTAAGGCCGAGCGCACGTATTGCATTCTGTTTCAGAATGAGATCGTGCACTTCTGGTTTGAAACCCGCTTCTTTAAAATCCTTGATCCAGCGGTCGGGCGTGATCAACGGGTAGTCAGAGCCGAACAGCATCTTGGTCTTCAACTGCGTGTTCGCGTACTGCACCAGCTGCGGCGGAAAGTACTTCGGCGACCAACCTGACAAATCGATGTACACGTTCGGCTTGTGCAAACACACCGAGAGCGCTTCGTCCTGCCAAGGCCATGACGGATGCGCGATGATGATCTTCATGTCCGGGAAATCCGCAGCCACATCGTCCAAGTGGATGGGATTGGAATACTTCAGGCGCAGTCCGCCGCCTCCCGGCAACCCCGTGCCCATGCCGGAATGTCCGCTGTGAAAAATCGCCGGCAGCTTGTGCTCAGCGATCACTTCGTAGAGCTGATACGCGATGCGATCGTTCGGGAAGAATCCTTGCAGCGTCGGATGAAACTTGAAGCCGCGAATCACACCGTCCTTGATCAGCCGCCGGGCTTCTCGGACACCCATCTTGCCTTTGTGCGGGTCGATACTCGCAAAAGCCATCATGATGTCGGCGTTCTCGCGCGCCGCGTCTGCGACCTCTTCATTCGGGATACGCCGAGCACCGATCTCGAATTCCGAATCCACAGTGAACATCACGAGACCGATCTTGCGCTCGCGGTAATAGGCAATCGTTTCGGCGATCGTCGGACGCTTGCCTGCTTTGAAATATTTTGCGGATGCCTCTTCGAAAGGCTTCCATGCTTCATCCGGCTCTTGACGGCACGACACTTCCGCGTGCGTGTGTACGTC
>DASTSB010000262.1:0-8250 GCA_035760885.1 Steroidobacteraceae bacterium
AACCGGCATGTGCAGGGTTGGTTCAAGCCGCGCGACCCAGCTGAGCTTGCACAGACGAAGGCTCGCGCACTGCGAGCCGGCGCAGAACGCTGATGTTGGGTCGATTCTTAGAAGTCAGCATTCACACGCCTGACATCCAGGCGTCGCTCCACTTCTACGAAGCCCTCGGATTTATACAGGCTCAGGTAGGCGAAACCTGGCCTTATCCCTATGCGGTCGTAACAGATGGTCGGCTGTTCTTAGGTCTGCATGGAAATCCGATTCGCTCGCCCGCCCTGACATTCGTATATCCCAACTTGCGCGAGGGCCTGGCGCAGCTCGAGCAGATTGGGTTGCGGCCCGACACTCAGTTCTTCGGCGAAGATGTGTTCAACCGCGCCTCGTTCTCCGAGCCTCACGATTTGTGCATCCACCTGTTGGAAGCGAGGACGTTTTCGCCGCCGCTCATCGAAGCGACGCATGCGACAACGTGCGGTTACTTCTCCGAACTTGGCATTCCGACGCGCGATGCGCAGGTTGCTCGCGAGTTCTGGGAACGTCTTGGCTTCGTGGCAATGGAAGAAGAAGCCCTACCCTTTGCGCGCACGAGCCTCACCAGCGATCACTTGAACTTAGGGCTTTACCGCAGCCGCGCGTTTCGCCATCCCGTGCTGACGTTTGAAGATGACCATATGGCTGAGCGCCTCGCAGCTCTGCGTGAACGAAATCTTAAGCTCTCCGACGAAATGCCCGACGCGCTGGATGAGCGAGAGAACGGCGTGTTGATCGCACCGGAAGGTACACGCCTCTTGCTGATGCAAACTCGCAGCTAGCGGGTTGCGACGATTCGGAATCGCACGTGCAACCGATCTTGCACCTGCAATGCGCCGAGTCCGACGCTGAAGGGTTTGATCCCAAAATCGGATTGCAGCATGTCGAACTCGCCTTGTGCGATGAGCCGCGAAGGTTCGATGGTCAGCGCGACAGGCACCGTGACTTCACGCCGCACGTCCTTGATCGCGACTCCCGCCGTCACCTCCGCTCGTTGCTCATTACCTCGCATGCTCGTTGCTTGCACTCGCACCTCGGGAAATCGCTCGGCATCCAGCACCTCGGGCTTCAGCATGTTGGTGCGAGTGGCGTCCTTATCGGACTGGGGAATCTCGGGAGGGAAATCGCTTCCCGCAGCTCTGCGTGCATCCGGATCGTCGACGATGAGATCTGCGACTTGCAAAGAAATGTCGAAGCCCGACTTTTCGAATCGTGGATGCACCCACGCTCGCCCTGCGAGTTGTTTGGCCGTCATGACGTGGTTGTGGCCTAGTCGAGCCAAGGTGCCGCCGCGATAGACGAGGATGTTCACTTCCGACTCGGCCGGATCCACTGAATAGATAGTCGCGCCGGTTGTATCGAACGATCCGGCTACACTTGCGGCTGGCGCACCAACTTGAACGGGAGCATGAGTGCACGCGCTGATAAGCAGCGCGAAGCTGCTCGCCGCCGCAAGTGCAGACGCTCGCAGGCGAGTTACACCTGCACTGTGACGCGCTTGCCGATGTGCAGCTAAACTGAAACTCATCTTGAACTCCCAGGCGGGTTGGCGGAGCTGAAGTACCTATGCGCTTATCGAATGATTCCCTGCGTTACGGCGCAATCTCGATGCTGTTTCACTGGATCATCGTCGTCCTCATCATCGTGCAATTTCTGCTAGCCAACAAAGAACATCACCTGCCGCTAGGGCCGGCGAAGATTGCGGTGCTGGCTCAGCACAAGTCGATCGGCATCACCATTTTGTTGCTCGCCCTTTTGCGGCTGGTCTGGCGCTTCTTCGGCGCGGTTCCGGCGGATCCGCCACGTGCACCGCGATGGCAAGCGCTGCTCGCACATGGCACCCATTACCTGTTGTACGTGTTGCTCTTTGCGATCCCGCTGACCGGATGGCTGATGTCCTCCGCGCGCAGCTTCTCGGTGAGTTGGTTCGGTTTGATCACATTGCCCGATCTCATCGGCCCCAACAAAGGCACGTACTCATTTCTGCACGAAACTCACGAATTTCTCGGGAACGTCCTGCTTTACGTCGCGATCCTGCACGCGCTCGCCGCATTGAAACACCACTTCATCGATCGCGACAACGTGCTACGCAGAATGCTGCCGATTAAATTGCGAGATGAAACCGAATAGGGCTGACTGGGCACTTACATTAGATGCTGGATACCGCCATGAAAAACTTTCTTCGCACCACTCTCCTGTTGTTGGCGTGCGTATTTGCAGTGAGCTCGAACGCCGCGACCAATTGGGTCATGGATCCGCAGCACAACACACTCTCATTCACCGGCACGCAAGCAGGTGCACAGTTTCAAGGATCGTTCAAAAGCTTCGCCGCGGACATCAAGTTCGATCCCACGGATCTCGCGACTAGCCGGTTCGACGTGACTATCGATTTGGGTTCGGTGAGTACACAGGATGACGATCGAGACGAAACGGTCAAAGGCGCTGACTTCTTTGCGATCGCGCAGTGGCCGAAGGCTCACTACGTCACTCAAACGATCGCGGCGAGGGATGCGAAGAGGTACGTCGGCAACGGCAAGCTCACGCTGCGCAACGTGACACGAGACGTGCCGATCACGTTCACATTCGAGGTTAATGGCAATCAAGGCTCCTTAAAGGGATCGGCAACGTTGCGCCGTCTCGATTTCGGCGTGGGTCAAGGAGAATGGAAAGACACCTCGAGTGTCGGCGATGAAGTCGCTGTGAAGTTTTCGCTGGCGCTTACGAAGCAATAGGGACGTCCCCTGCACGCAGTTTCCTGCAGAGCCTGCGGCTCTGCACCTGCGATCTCGGCGCCGCACGGGCAAACTCTTCAAAATCGCGAGCCAAGACAGCGCTCGCACCCCAGTTTTGGGCGGGAACTGCTGCAAGGTTTGTGCTGTTTGCTTGCGGTCTCGTATTCTTTTGCTTTCCGCAATGCTCCGCGTACATGGCACAACCCGAACCGCTCCGATTTGCCGATCTCGACGCCTGTGTCGACGCAACGATCAAGCGGGTGGGCAACCATGTTGTCTTAGGGCTCCCCGTCGCCATCGGCAAGCCGAACTTGCTCGTCAATGCGTTCGTGCGCCGCGCGCAACGCGATCCTGCCTTTCGGCTCACAATCGTCACCGCGCTTTCGTTACGCAAACCGGTTGGCCGCAGCGATCTCGAAAAGCGGTTTCTTGCGCCGCTGGCCGAGCGCATCTTCGATGGCTATCCGCAGCTCGAATATCTCGAACTCATCGAAGAAGAACGGTTACCTCCCAACATAGAAGTGATCGAGTTCTATCTCGAACCCGGCGCATGGCTCAGCAATGAGCACTTGCAGCAGCACTACCTGAGCTCGAATTACACCCATGTGTCACGGGATGCCCTGCGTCGCGGCATCAATGTCATCGCACAACTCGTCGCCGCGCCACCCCCAGGAGAAGCGCCCGCAGGCCTCTTGAGCTTGAGCTGCAACGCGGATCTCACCGCGGATCTGCTGCCGCAAATCGCCGCCATGCGTGCGGGCGGACGGCCTTTCGTGCTGATCGGACAAATCCATGCGGAATTGCCGTTCATGTATGGAGACGCGCTCGTGGCTGCGGACACGTTCGACTTCTTGATCGAGTGCCCGGCCACGCGCCTGTTTTCGCCTCCCAAGCTGCCAATCTCATTGGCACAGCATTGCATCGCGTTACACGTGAGCGCGCTGATTCGCGACGGCGGCACACTGCAGTTCGGAATGAACGAGCTGGGCGATGCGATCGTGTATGCGCTCACATTGCGCCATCAGCAACCTGCGGCCTATAGAGAACTCCTCGAGGCCAGCGGTGCGCTAACGAAATCTCGGCGCCTCATCGAGAGCGAAGGCGGCACCGCTTCTTTCGAACGAGGCCTATACGGTTGCACAGAAATGTTAGCCGACGGATTTCTGGAGCTATACCGCGCCGGAATCCTCAAGCGCGTTGTGTATCCCAGCGCACGACTGCAGCGTTTGATCGATGCGGGACATATGGATGACTCCGTGGGCATCCATGTACTTGAGGCACTCAGTGCATCCGGCATGCAGCGAATGTCGTTCGTGGATTTCAACGAGCTGCGGGATGTCGGTCTATTTCGCGATGAAATCGAATTCGAGCGTGGCATGTTGATCAGTCCAGATGGCACGCAGGTGCGTGCCAGCTTCGCGACTGCCGAACAGCGTGCGGACATCGCGAAACACTGTCTGGGAACGCGATTGCGCAACGGTGCGCTAGTCGATGCCGGATTCTTCTTCGGTCCTGGGAAGTTTTACGAACAGTTGCGCACGCTTGCGCCAGAACACAGGCGGCTGTTCGCCATGCGGGGCATCAGCTTCATCAATGAACTGTACGGCCACGAATGGGATTTGAAAGTTGCACAGCGCTGCCACGCACGCTTCGTGAATTCGACCATGATGATCACGGGTTTGGGTGCTGCAGTTTCAGAGACGCTCGCCTGCGGTTCTGTCGCCAGCGGGGTCGGCGGTCAGTACAACTTCGTCGCCATGGCACACGCCCTGCCGCACGCACGATCGATCCTCTGCTTGCGCGCGACGCGGCATTCGAACGGACGGCTCGCGTCCAATTTCCCGTGGGTGTATGAGCAATGCACGATCCCGCGGCATCTACGCGACATCGTCGTCACTGAGTACGGCATCGCCGACTTGCGCAGCAAGACCGATCAGGAAGTCATCGAAGCACTGATTGGGATCATGGACGCGCGATTCCAAGAGGAGTTTGTGCGTGAGGCAAAGCGAGCCGGAAAACTGTCGCGCTCCTATCGGCTCGTCGATGAGATGAGAACCAACACGCCCGAGCATCTTGCTCAGCGTTACGCAACTTGGACCCAACGCGGCTTCTTCCCACTGCTTCCGTTCGGGAGCGATCTGACGCAGGAGGAGATCGACCTGTCACATGCGCTGAGGCATCTGAGAGATGCCTCAGCGACTCCACTGGGTCGTGCGCGCGTGTTATTACGCGCACTGCAATCGGGACCGCCAGACACCCGTTTCGCGGCGCAATTAAAACGAATGAATCTGGAGCGCCCTACGACGCTCAAAGAAAGAATTCAGCGGCGTTTGGTCGCGACCGCACTGACCGATGTCAAACGCTAGTGTCCGAGTTCAGCCAGCAGCCGATTCGCCATGGCGAGAGCCTGAGCTTCATAGTGACCGCCGAACAAGTTGAAGTGATTGATGACGTGATAAAGGTTGTACAGCGTGATCCGAGTTCCCGCCGCTTGATCCAACGGCCATGTCGAGTGATAAGCGGTGTAGAACGCAGCACCGAATCCGCCGAATAGTTTCGTCATCGCGATGTCCGCCTCACGATCACCGAAATAAACGGCGGGATCGAATATCACCGGCATATCGTCCGCATCCGTGCCCCAATTGCCGCTCCAAAGATCGCCGTGCAACAACGAAGGTGCCGGTCGATAGCTGCTGAAAAAGGCATCCATCAGCTCGCAGAGCAGCGAGCCCCGATCGATCAGTCCGGCAGCGACGCCGTTCTCTTTCGCCAGATTCAATTGCGCTCGAAGTCGGTACTGACGAAAGAAATCAACCCAATCGTGGCACCAAGTGTTGCGCTGTGGCGTGGCTCCGATGAAGTTATCGAAGCGCAGGCCGAAATGTGCCTCGAGCTTGCGATGCTGCCAGGCGAGTTGTTCCCCCAACGTCGCTTCGCTGGAGCGTGTGTTCTTGTCGAATTCGATCCATTCGATCGCAAGGAACGCGCACTCGTGATTGCGTGAGTGACCTAGCACCTTTGGGACACGAACGGCTTGCGCTTGTGCGAGCAGCTGTAAGCCTTCCGCCTCCGCTGCGAATCTGGCAGCGGTATGCGGGGCACCCCGCTTGACGAAGATCGGGCCCAACTCAGTTTCCACGCGCAGACTTTGATCGATGGAGCCGCCGCTAACGGGGCGTTGCGACCCGCGCCTAACACGCACGTGCAGAGTATGTTCGAGAAGCACGTCGAGCACGTCGCTGCTCCTCATGGCGTAGGCTCAGCTCGCCATCACCGGCATCTGTGCGTCCTTGCCCACGACCGTCGTCCACGCTCGGACCCAGTAACGCTTGACCAGTCCGTTCAACACATAAGGATCTGCTGCGGCGAATTGCATGGGATCAGAGCAATTGACGAGCATCATCCTGCAGGGCGCGTATGGTTGTGCGAATCTGCTGCGGGGTGCTCCCATTGGCCAAGATCGCGCGAGACACATTCGCAAGGACCCGACCTTTCGCGTTCGGCATACGCACTGCGATATCGCGCATGGTGGCACCCTGCGCGCCTACACCCGGCGCCAAAATGAAAGACTGCGGCAAGTCGGCAACAATCTCTGCGGCGTCCTCACAAGTTGCGCCCACGACGGCACCGAACGGCCCAACGCCTTCGCCTAACACGCGATTGCGTTGAGTGAGTTCGTGCGCGAGATGCTGCGCGACGCTTTGCCCGTTCGCCAACCGAGCCAGTTGCAGCGCGCGTCCCTCAGGGTTGGACGATCTCACTACAATGAAAACACCAGCACCCGCTCGCAAGGCGATGTCGAAGAACGGCTGCAATGCCCCAACGCCGAGGTACGCGTGCGTCGTTACGGCATCGACCTGCAGCGGTGTAGCCGACCCGAAATAGCTTTCAGCGTACGCAGCGCCTGTTGTATCGATGTCTCCCCGCTTTCCGTCCAGCAGCACCATCACGCCCTGGGCTCGCGCCAATCCCGAGAGCTCCTCCATTGCCTTGAAACCTGCACTCCCGAACCGCTCGAAGAAGGCCGATTGCGGCTTGACGATCGAGATACGAAATTCCGCGGCTTCCAAGACCCGCTTACCGAACTGAAATGCACCTTCCGCCGAATCGGGCAAGCCGCACGATTTCAACAAAGAAGCAGAGGGATCGATGCCCACGCATAGCGGGCTATGTTCCTGAATGGACTTCTGCAGGCGCGCGACGAAGCTAGAGTTCATGGATCGTGAGGCTTAGGACGGGAGCCGCGATTTTGAACTCTCGCCTGAGATTCGTACAGTCGACGCCCCGAGCTGCGTGAGACGCACCCGATCGTGTCAGCTTTGCGCGGTTCGCGTCGCTCTTGATCTTCAACAATGCTTCGCGCGGCGCGATTCGTTGAGCTTGCGTTCGCGTTCCTTCAGGCGCTCGCCCTGTTTGACGTTATAGCCAGCACGCATCTTGGACCGAATGGTGCCCAGCGATTCGCGAATGCGACGGCACTCCTCGGCATGCTTGACCTGTAGCTGCGCGATGCTAGGATCGGATTGCGCTTGCTTCACGCGCCGGCTGTGCACTTCGGATACGACATGCGTCGCGACCGGCTCGTAGTTGGTCACTCGATCCAAATTTGGTTCGAACTTCTGAGCATCTGCGCCACAGGGACGATCTGCAAAGGTGACCGTCCCATTGATGTCACATCGATAGATCGTATCCGCTCGTCCGTATACGAAGAAGAACAGGATCGCGAGACCAACAACGATACGAACCGCAATGCGCATGTGACCTCCTTGGCGGGAGGCCGACTGTGCACTAGGGCGCTGCGAACGCGAGCCCCAATTTCTCAGTGTCGGACGAGAAATGCGGTCATGGTTGGCGGTTGGCCGTTGACGGCTGAGGGTTGACGGCAGGAGTTGTTCTCGGTGCCCTCGTCTGAATCATTAGTGACTTGTGACTACTGACTAGTGAGTAGCAAGAACGAATCTTTTGCCCCGTCCTCTGCTGGAAACTCTTAGCCAAGCGTAGAGCGGAACACAAGATAGCCACCCGCCGGCGCGGGTGCGACGGAAATTTGGACTGTGTGCGCTCTGTGAACTCTGTGTGAGATTTTTTTCTTCGGATCCGAGCGCGAAGTTCTAATGCAGACGACGCTCGCTCTCACTTTCTCACTCGTTCTTTTGTGCGCTTTGTGTTGCGTCCTTTCTTGCCCCCGTGTTCCCCGTGGAGTGTCTTGTGCTCGGACGAACAAGATGGACACCCGCTACGCGAGTGAGACGGCATTTGAACCCCAGCGTTGCCTTGAGTCATTCCTCCGTGATCTCCGTGCCCTCCGTGGAGATACTTCTTTCGGCCTTCACCCGCGAAGCGCCACAATTCGCTCCGCCTGATTGCGCAACAGACGTCCAAACCCAACCGAGTCATAGAACACATTCAACGCAGCAAGATCCGGCGGCCGACGACGCAGATCATCGAACTCGATCGCGAGCGGCATATCGCAAGCTATCTCGGTGAG
>DASTSB010000263.1:0-4953 GCA_035760885.1 Steroidobacteraceae bacterium
AGACTCGGAAGAAATATTTCGCTGGTCGAGCAGCGAACTCGCTGCGCCGCGAACTGCCCAATGATCATTGCCGCCTGCGCGGCTTCAAGTCGAAGGAGACAACCCGTGAAGCACTCTTCTTGGATCGCCGCGAGTCTAGCCTCCACGGCGCTGTTGTTAGGCACGCAATTGGTTCACGCCGATGAAATCCGACGCAGCATCAACGTGAGCGGCCAAGGCGAAGTCAAAGCCGAACCGGATCGTGCGACGCTCACGCTAGGCATCGAAGCGCGTAAACCGAAGCTGGAAGACGCTCGCAATGAAGTCGCGAAGAGCGTCGATGCGGTGCTCAAGCTCACGCGCGAACTGAAAATCGATCCGAAGCTGGTCCGCGCTACGCGCATCAATATCCAGCCCGAGTACAACTGGGACAACAACGCCCGCGAACGCAACTTGATCGGCTACTACGTGACGCGTCAAATCGAAGTCGATCTGCGCGACTTGGAAAAGCTCGGCACGTTGATCGAACGCGCCGTGGATCTCGGCGTGAATCAGATCGGCGATCCGCAGCTCGACTCGAGTCGTCGGCGTGATCTCGAACGCGACGCGCTCGCGAAAGCGGTCGAAGATGCGCACGCAAATGCCGAAGCCGTCGCCAAAGCAGCCGGTGCTCGCGTGGGCGCGCCGCGTGTCATTTCCGCTAATTCCGGATTCGTGCCGCCGCCGCAACCGATGCAGTTCAAAGTCGCCGCCGCGCGAATGGAAGGGTCCGATGCGGCACAGAGTTATCAAAGCGGGCAGCTCGGATTTACAGCGAACGTCCAAGTCGAGTACGAACTCATCGTGAATTCGCCTGCAAATCCCTAGCGGGCCGCCGGCACGGGAGCGAAGCGAAGATGAAACTGGATACGCGTGGGCTTCTGTTGAGTGTTGTCGTGCTGTCTGCTCAGCAGAGCTTGGCGATTGAAGCGCCCAAAGCCAACGCGCCGGCACCGCAACCCGCGGCACCGGCGACACAACAGCCGACGCCGGCGGCGAGCGATGAGTCTGCGTTCTATCAGAGGCTTCAGTACTCGACTCACTTCGTCAACTTGCGCGATTTGTCGGTGCCCAACGATGTGTTGGTCGCCTTATCGCAAGGCCATGCCGACGTCGCGGTGAATGCGTTGGAAGCCAGTGCCGCGAAAGGTAGCTCTACAGCGAACATTGCGCTGGTTCGAATCCAACACTGGTGCGCCAGCGCGCTGCGCCCCGGCGAGGATCCGCAAAAGCAAATCGCGGCATTGCCGCAAGACTTGGCGCCTGAACGCGCCGCGCGTGCTGCCGGCGTGATCAACGCGCGAGCAGCCTTTTTGCCTCGAGCGATGAATGGATGCCGTGACGCCAGCTTCAACTATCGCGCAATCGAAGCGCGGCTGCGCTCCGCTGCCGAGACAGGCGATGCAGCCAGCGCAACAGAACTCGCGCAGTTCGTTCGCGATCCACAACAGCGCGAAACATTGCTCAAGACTGCGGCGGCGAAAAACTACGCACCCGCCCTTTATGCGACGGCAACTCAGCACTTGATGGCCGTGCAACGTGGTCAAACGACCGAAGATGTCGCCTCGATTCGTCTGCAGCTCAAACAAGCGGGCCGCACGTTGGCGCGCGCCCGAGTGGATTTGGCCAATTGCATGGCATTGGGTTGCGATGGACATCCTGCCGATGCCCTGACGGCACAAGCGTTCGGGGTCGATGCCGCTCGCGACGGCGAACCGATCGCATTCTTATCTATGCCGCGAATGCCGTGGGGTTATCGCCTATCGCGCGCCCAATTGCTGGGGTGGCAAATGTTCGGCGATCGGCTGAACGAGCAGGGCTGTTTCGGTGACGAATATGTCGGCGCCGCGATCGCCTTTGCGCAAACGATTAAAGGTCTAGAGCGCGAACAGGATCCTGCCGTGGTCGATCAAGGCCGCGCTACGGCGCAGACGCTGTGGAAAGACAATGCAGAGCGCGTGATGAAGGAACGCGGCTGCGCAGATCCGCGCTAGTTCACGCCGCAACTCGATCGACGAGCAACACCGTTCCGTCGACGCCAGTCACTCGAGCCTTCGAACCCGGGGGCAAGTTCGGTCCTCGAATCGGCCATTCGCGATTCCCCAGGCGAATCTTTCCGGTGCCGTTTTGCAGGCCGCGCTCCAACACGACGACCTGACCGATATGGCTGTGCCCGGAGCGGTGGCTCGCCAACGGGCTATTGAGCTCGCGCTGATGCTGGCGGTACTGACGCCAAAAGTGCAAGCCGAAAACGGTCGCAGCGAAAAGGACGAACCAGGTCATGGGTTTCTTGGAGTGAAGGCAATGCGCGCGCGAAACGTAACAGAAGCGACGCGGTTAAAACGATGAGCACGGTCACAGCTGCATCGGCCAATTGCGGCGGGACTTTACGGAATCTGGCGCCTGACGTCCGATGCGTCCAACGCCGTATACGTTTTTCAGATTGCCTGCTGCGTGACAGCGCTGGCGTGGCGCCGCTTTAGATGTACGAGCAGGATCGAAATCGCTGCCGGCGTGACGCCCGGGACTCTCGAGGCTTGACCGACCGTGGTAGGCCGCGCTTCGCGCAACTTCTGCCGCACCTCAGTCGACAACCCACGCACCGCTGAGTAGTCGAGATCGACAGGCAACTGCGTTTCTTCGTGACGACGATGCCGCTCGATCTCATCTTGTTGACGATCGATATACCCGGTGTATTTCGCTTGCACTTCCAATTGCAGCGCGACTTGTTCGTTCAGACGTTCGTCGGCATCGGCGCAGTCCATCCAGTCAGGCCGGCCCAATTCGCTCAACGACGTGAGCGCGGCGTACGACACCTCGGGGCGACGCAACAAGTCGAACGCATGCGTCGCTCGCACAAGCGGCGTACCCAATGTGCGGCTCACTTCATCCACATTTTGATCTGCATGGATCACGCTCGAACTCAATCGTGCACTCTCTTTTTCGATTGCTTCGCGTTTGCGTTCGAAGAATGTCCAGCGCTCATCTGAGATGAGTCCGAGTTCGCGAGCTCTGGGCGTGAGCCGCAGATCCGCATTGTCCTCGCGCAAGGACAACCGATATTCAGCGCGGCTCGTGAACATTCGATACGGCTCGCGTGTGCCGCGTGTGATCAAATCATCCACGAGCACGCCGATGTACGCTTCATCGCGTCGCGGCGACCAAGGATCCTTTCCGATGACTTTCAGTCCCGCATTGATGCCCGCAAGAATCCCTTGCGCAGCCGCTTCTTCGTAACCCGTCGTGCCATTGATTTGACCGGCAAAGAACAAGCCGCCGATGAACTTCGTCTCGAGCGTCTCGCGCAGATCACGCGGATCGAAAAAGTCGTACTCGATCGCGTAACCGGGTCGAGTGATGTGTGCGTTCTCAAAGCCGCGAATCGAGCGCACCAGCTCGAACTGCACGTCGAACGGCAAACTCGTCGAGATGCCATTCGGGTAAATCTCGTGCGTCGTGAGACCTTCCGGCTCAATGAAAATTTGGTGCGAATTCTTGTCCGCAAAGCGATGCACTTTGTCTTCGACAGATGGGCAATACCGCGGACCGACGCCTTCGATGACTCCCGTGAACATGGGCGAGCGATCGCAACCGGCGCGAATAATGTCGTGGGTGCGTTCGTTCGTCGCCGTGATGTGGCAGGCGATCTGCTGCGGATGATCGCTGCGGCGACCCAGATACGAGAACACGGGCGTGGGCTCATCGCCGGGCTGAACCGTCAGTCCTTCGTAGTTGATCGTCCGGCCATCGATTCGCGGCGGCGTGCCGGTCTTTAAACGTCCGACACGGAACGGCAATGCGCGCAGTTTTTCCGCCAGACGATTCGAAGGCGGATCGCCGGCGCGCCCACCTTGGTAGTTCGTGAGTCCCACATGGATTTTGCCGCCCAGGAACGTGCCCACGGTCAACACGACTGCGCGAGCACGAAATTCGATACCGGTTTGCGTGATCACACCGCGGACCTCTTCGGACTCGACGATGAGATCCGCTGCCTCCTGCTGAAACAGCGTCAGATTCGCCTGATTCTCCAGCATGGCGCGGATCGCCCGCTTGTAGAGAACACGATCGGCTTGAGCGCGCGTCGCGCGAACGGCGGGCCCCTTGCTCGCATTCAGGGTGCGAAATTGAATTCCAGCGCGATCGGCTGCGATCGCCATCGCGCCTCCCAGCGCATCGATCTCTTTGACGAGGTGGCCTTTGCCGATGCCGCCAATCGCCGGATTGCAGCTCATCTGCCCCAGCGTCTCGATGCTTTGAGTCAGCAAGAGCGTGCGCGCACCCATGCGCGCCGAAGCAAGCGCTGCTTCGGTGCCGGCATGGCCGCCGCCCACGACGATGACGTCAAAATGATCCGGAAAACGCATGGTGAGGCCGAAGGCCGGGTGCAAAAGGGCGGCTATTCTAGGCGAGCGGATCCTCGGCGCCTATCCGACGCCGCCCGAGATGACAGAATAACCCGCAATTTATTCGGTGGGCGGCGGATTCCGAAGCCGTTTGAGCAACGACAACGCCATGGCAATCAGAACGCCCACACCCACGACCAAACTGCCCCAGAGCACCATCAAGCGCGTCGGTGTTTTACGGGGAAGCGGTTGCAGCGCATCGTCGCCGCCGAGCACGACCGATGCGCCGGGTGCACGCTCACCCGAGAGTTTTGCTCGCTCGTGTGCGGACATATTGGCCAATAGTGAACCGCAGGGCACGAGCTCAGTGTGCTCAGCCCGACGACTCCCAAAGGCGATCGTGTAGGGCGCGCCGCCCTGGGCGACAAACTCCACTCGATTCGGCCAATAGCCCAGCTCGAGCGACAAATTCGTCGCGCTGCCGTGGGCAATGTGCACACGCCAATAGCGATCGGTCACTCCAGCCAGTCGAGCAGGATCGCTTTCCCGTCGCTCGTTCGCCGTCGTCACGACATAGCTCTCGCCACTCCAG
>DASTSB010000264.1:0-13544 GCA_035760885.1 Steroidobacteraceae bacterium
GCTTCTCCACAATGCAGGGATGCTCGGCGAGCGTGCGCCGATCGAACATCACGACGTCGCCAAGTGGATGCGTACGATGCACGTGAACGTGAATGCGCCTTTCATCCTGACGAAGTGCTGCTTGCCGCTGCTCAAACGCTCGGCAGACGCATCGGTGGTGTTCACATCTAGCAGCATCGTGGCGAACCCGCGTGCGTTCTGGGGCGCATATCTGGTTTCGAAGTGGGCGAGCGACGGACTAATGCGTATGCTGGCGGAAGAACTCGAAGGCAGCACCAAGATCCGTGTGAACAGTATCAATCCCGGGAAGGTGCGCACCAATATGCGCTTACAAGCCTATCCCGCGGAAGACCGCTCGACGTTGGCGACGCCCGAGTCGATCGTCGCTCCTTATTTGTATTTGTTTGGACCGGATAGCCAGGGCGTGAACGGCGAAACGGTTGACTGCCAATAATGGGTTGCACCAACCGCCCTACCGCCAGAAGCCAGATCGAGGTGTAGCTGACCGGTTACCGCAAAAAATCGACTGCGCCGGTGTCGGGATCGCAAATGCTCTTTCGTCCTTGATGCGAATGACGCTATTTCGCCTAACACACCGAAGGAGACCATGATGAGCGCAGCACCTTCCACTATGCCCATGCCCGAGGTTCTCGGCGGGTTGACGCCCTACCTGCAGGTGAGCAGCGCCACCAAAGCGTCTGCGTTCTACGTGAAAGCGTTCGGTGGCAAGGAAGTCTTCCGTGTGCCGGAGGATGAACAGGGCCGAACCATGCACATCCACCTGTACATCAACGGCTCATCCCTGATGCTGAGCGATCCGTATCCCGAATACGGTCACGCACTCGAACAACCTCAGGCGTTCAATCTGACGCTGCAAGTCAAAGACATCGACGCATGGTTCAACCGCGCTATCGAAGCAGGCGCAACGGTGATCATGCCGGTACAGGATATGTTCTGGGGCGCACGCTACTGTCAACTTCGCGATCCCTTCGGCGTGCTCTGGGCGATCAACGAGCAGAAAGCGGGTTAACGTTTGCGCTTCTTGCGCCGATCCGGCGGCGGTCGGCGCTTCGCACGCGGAGCGTGCGAAGCATTTTCCGGCCGCGCTGCTTTCGTAGGAACGCTCAATTCGGCTTTCGCATACAGGGCCGCCAATTCTTTTTCCGTAAGCGCGCGATGGCGACCGCGTGGCAGATCTCGGGGCAACTCGAGATCCCCAAACTTCACCTGGATGACGCGGCTGACTTTTAAGTTGCGGCTCTCGAATAAAGCTCGCACAGCGGCGCGACGATGCGAGCGGTGGCTCTCGATGCGGAACCATCGGTTGGTTCCCTCTCCGCCCGCAGGCTCGATGCTCGTGAACTCCACCGCTTCTTCATCGTATTGAACGATGCGCGGCATGGAATTCACATCGAATTCCAACGGCACGAGTACTCTTGCCATATACGCTGCAGGCGTCGTTTCAGCGCGTCGGCGCAGCGCATCTGCGAGGCGTCCGTCGGTCGTCAACAGCATTAGTCCGCTGTCGCCCGCCTGCATGGTGTTCACCATCAGCCAACGCGCGCCGCGCACTGACGGCAGCGACTCCATTACCGACGCTTCGCTCGCCATCTCGCCCGAATCTTCAGAGGCGGGCTCGTTGCCGATCGGTTGTCCTTGCGGCTTGTGGTAGATGATCGCCTGCGGAGCTGACGTGACGCGCAGCCGACTCGTGACATCTTTCCCGTCGATGATTACGCGATCGCCGGGATTGTAACGGTCGCCCGGCAATGCGGCCTTACCGTTGAGCACAACGCGTCCTTCGAGCATCCATTTCTCGAGTTCACGGCGTGAGCCGAGGCCGTGTTGGGCTAGCAGTTTATGGAGGCGTTCGGACATTGAAGTCACGGGTCACGGGTCACGAGTCACCGGTCAGAACCCGAAACTCGCGATGCGCGACTCCAACTAATCTTCACGCGGCTCGCGGATCTCGTGCGAAGCGGATTCGTCTTCGCTCGATGCAACTAACGTGTGCGATTCATCGCCATCCTCTTCGGATTCGGACTCATCAGCATCGGCCATAAGTTCGGCATCGTCGCCGTTGTTCTCGCCGCCGTCCGATCCCGTAGAGGTTTCGGAGTCCGATTCCGTTTCCCCTTCGATCGATTCTTCGCTCGCTTGCGCCTCAGTGCTCTCCACGGCACTCGCTTCAGCCTCGACGTTCGATTCGGTGCTCTCCCCCGCGTCTGCCGGCGCATCGGCGGTGGCTGGATCTGCACCTTCGGCTGAAGCCACCGCCGCCGGCGGTTCTGCGGCGGGCAGTTCGAGTTGCACGCCGATGGTTTCGACGTCTTTCAATTCCGCCAACGTGGGCAGTTGATCCAAGCTCTTCAACCCGAAATAGTCGAGGAACTCGCGGGTCGTGCCCAACAGCTCGGGACGCCCTGGAACTTCACGATGGCCGACCGTACGAATCCAATTCCGCTCCTGAAGCGTACGCATGATCGTCGAGCTGATCGACACGCCGCGAATCTCTTCGATTTCGCTGCGTGTGATCGGTTGACGATAAGCAATCAGCGCGAGCGTTTCGAGCAACGCACGCGAGTATCGCGAAGGCCGTTCCTGCCACAGACGCGAAACCACGTCCGCAGTGCGCGGTCGGACTTGAATGCGCCAGCCGCTCGCAACTTCGGTCAGTTCGATACCGCGACTCTCGTAGTCGGATTGCAGCAGCGCGACCGCCGCATGGAATTGCTCCAGTGTCGGACGCTCGCGCTCATCGAAAAGATCGAGCAACTGCTGGGTGGGCACCGGACGGCCCGCTGCCAACAAGGTTGCTTCGATGATGTGTTTCAGATCGTGTTCGTTCATGACCTGTTATCGTCCTCGCGTTTATGGCTCGCGCTCGGGAGATTCTTGGGGTTCCGAGACGTCGGCAGTGGCCTCGCTCTCAGTCTGCGACGACCCGTCCGTCTCGGTCACGCTGTCTGACTGGACCGACGCGTCGTTGGCTGGCTGCGCGTCGGCACTGGCAATTGTTTCCAGTTCCTCGGAGCCGTCTGCGTCCGATGCAACATCGGCTTCGGGCTCGTCGTCGATTTCGTTTTCATCGGGAAGCGTGGGCTGCGCGAGTGCCGCTTGGTTTTCGGCATCCGCTTCAGCCGCCGCACCGCCTTCGACCACGGTGAGATGGCGCGTGCCGCTTCCGGTGCGCACGTGAATCGGCGCATAAGCCTCAGCTTGCACGATCTCGATCAAGCCTTCCTTCATCAATTCCAGAATCGCGATGAAGGTCACCGTCACGCCCATGCGTCCTTCTTCGGCACGAAAGAGCGACGTGAACTCGCGGAAGGCGACTTGTCGCAGGTTGTCCAGAATGTCAGACATGCGTTGCCGAACGGACAGTCGTTCGCGCGCGACATGGTGATGCGCAAACATTTCGGCCCGCTGCAATACGTCTTTGAAGGCGATCAGCATTTCCTGCAAGCTCACCTGCGGCTGAATCTTCACGACCTTGCGTTCGATGAGTTCCGCGGATGCCGAGATGGTGTCGCGCTCCAAACGATTGAGCTTGTCCAAGTCTTCGGCGGCCTTCTTGAAGCGCTCGTATTCCTGCAGGCGGCGAACCAGTTCGGCGCGCGGGTCTTCTTCGTCGGTTCCATCCGCACTCGGCGGTCGCGGCAACAACATGCGCGATTTGATTTCCGCGAGCATGGCCGCCATCAACAAGTATTCACCCGCGAGTTCCAACTGCAGTTCGGCCATCACGTCGATGTACTTCATGTACTGGCGCGTGATTTCCGCGATTGGAATGTCGAGAATATCCAGGTTCTGACGACGGATGAGATACAGAAGCAGATCCAGCGGACCTTCGAATGCTTCCAAGAAGACCTGCAGCGCGTCCGGCGGAATGTAGAGATCGCGCGGCAGCTCCGTCATTGGCTCGCCGTCCACCACCGCGAATGGCATTTCGCTCTGCTGCGGCGGCAATTCGGGCAACAGCTCTTCGGATTCGAGCTGCGAGCCTGTGTCTTCGACGAGTTTGAGATCGGGTTTCATTGGGGTCGTTACATGGTTGGCGGTTGGGAGTTGCGAGTTGGCGGTAAGAAGAAGAGCCCTCTGACCGTCATCGGCCAACTGCCAACGGTTGCCTCATCTGTAGTTCATTCCCATCGCTTGTTGCACTTCATCGAGCGTCTGACGCGCGACGTCGCGCGCCTTCTCGCAGCCTTCCGCGATGATGCCGCGGACGAGGTCGCGATTCTCCTCGAATTCCTGCGCACGTTGACGAATCACCGTGATTTCCGCGACCACGCTGTCCGCCAAGCGCTTCTTGCAATCCAAACAGCCGATCCCGGCCGTCCGACAGCCCTGCTGCACCCATGCTTGAGTCGGCTCGTCGGAATAGATCTTATGCAAGTGCCACACCGGGCACTTCTCCGGATCGCCTGGATCAGTGCGGCGAATGCGTGCAGGATCGGTCTGCATCGTCTTGATCTTTTGCGCAACGACATCTGGATCCTCGCGCAAACCGATCGTATTGCCGTACGACTTCGACATCTTGCGACCGTCGAGGCCGGGCACCTTCGGCGTCGCAGTCAACATGGCGTCCGGCTCGACGAGAATACTGCGTCCTGTTCCCTCGAGATACCCGATCAGCCGTTCGCGATCCGCCAGCGTCAGCCGCGAATTGCCTTCGAGCAGCGCCTTGGCTTTTTCCACTGCCTCGGCATCGCCCTGCTCCTGGTACATGCGACGCAGCTCTTTATAGCGGGTACCGTTGCGAGAGCCTAAGGACTTAATCGCCTTCTCGACCTTGACTTCGAAATCCGGCTCGCGGCCATACACATGATTGAAGCGGCGCGCGACTTCGCGAGTGATCTCGACGTGAGCCACTTGATCTTCACCAACCGGAATGAAGGCAGGCTTGTACAGCAAAATGTCCGCGCTCTGTAGCAGCGGATACCCGAGAAATCCGTAGGTGGCGAGATCCTTGTCTTTGAGCTGCTCCTGTTGATCTTTGTACGTCGGCACGCGCTCGAGCCAACCGAGCGGCGTGATCATCGACAACAGCAGGTGTAATTCGGAGTGTTCGGGCACACGCGACTGAATAAACATCGTGCAAGTCGCGGGATTGAGGCCGGCGGCGAGCCAGTCGATCACCATTTCCCAAACGTGGTCGTTCAACTGACTCGTATCTTCGTAGCCAGTCGTGAGCGCGTGAATATCCGCAACGAAGAAATAGCACTCGTATTGATACTGCAGGTCCACCCAGTTCTTGAGTGCGCCGTGATAGTTACCCAGATGCAGCGCGCCGGTGGGTCGCATGCCGGAGAGCACGCGGCGGCCAGCAGTGGTATTTGCGCTCATCGTGCCGCTCCCGAGACGTCCGTAAAAGCAGGCAGCGAGAACTGCGGTTCTTGTCTGTTCAAGGCTTTATGAGTGTTTATTGAAGACAGTGCGCAGCAGCGCACGACTGGCGCCGCATTATACGCACGTGAGCCACCAGCGAGGGCCAATGCGATCGCCGCTCACAGAACGCCTGCCTGTCTCGCGAGTTCGGTGCGAGGCTGCGAGCCCCTCATTCGAATGCCGATACGTCGCCCTTGCCTTTACGAACCACCACGGGCGCAGCACCCGCCAGATCCACCACGCTCGACGCCACCATGCCGCAATTGCCGCCGTCGATGACCGCATCGACCTGGTGAAACAGACGTTCCTGAATCTCGCGAGCATCGGTCATGGGTTCTTCATCGCCCGGCAACAACAGCGTTGAACTCATCAGGGGCTCGCCCAACTCGGCCAAGATCGCTTGCGGCACCGGGTGGTCGGGTACGCGAATCCCGATCGTTCTGCGTTTTTCGTTTTGCAACCGTTTGGGCGTCTCGCGTGTAGCGAGCAGGAGAAACGTGTACGGCCCCGGAGTGAATGCACGCAGCGTTCGGTACTGCTGATTGCTGACTCGTGCGTACTTTGCGATCTCCGAGAGGTCGCGGCAGACGAGCGTGAAATGATGATGTTTGTCGGTTTGCCGAATGCGCGCAATTCGCTCCATCGCACCTTTATCGCCGATATGACACCCCAGCGCGTAACACGAGTCCGTCGGGTACACGACAATGCCGCCGGCGCGGATGATCTCCACTGCCTGCCGGATCAGGCGCAGCTGCGGATGGGTCGGGTGAACTTCGAAAAACCGGCTTGGCATGCACGAGGAATCCTGAGAGGGGTGCGGCTTGTCGAAATCGAGTCAGCGCATGGATGGTTCGAATGTGCGCTGCCAGCGAACAGGCAGCTGGCCGCGTATGATACGCGCCTCTTCAAATCCGGCCTGCCCATGCAACTACTGTTCGATTTTCTCCCCGTCATCGCCTTTTTCGCTGCCTACAAGGTCAGCGGCAGCATCTTCGTCGCGACCGCCGTCATCATCGTTGCCGTCGTCATCCAAACCGCTGTGCAGTGGGTTCGGCATCGCAAAGTGAGTTCGATGGCGCTCATATCGGGCGGGCTGGTTCTGGTCTTTGGAGGCCTGACGCTTCTCATCCATGACAAAGCGTTCATCCAATGGAAAGTGACGGTCGTGAACTGGCTCTTTGCCGCTGCATTCATCGCGAGCCGCTACTTCGGAGAACGCACAATCATTGAACGATTGCTGGGCGACAATCTCCAACTGGAGCCGGGCCTCTGGCGCGCTCTGAACTGGGCATGGAGCGTATTCTTTCTGACTCTCGGTGCGATCAACTTGTACGTGGCTTACAACTTCCCGGAAGCCGTGTGGGTCAATTTCAAACTATTCGGTGTCCTGGGTCTCACGATAGTGTTCGCTCTCGTGCAGGGCTTTTGGCTCGCCTCCAAAACACCACAGTCGGCTGAATCGAATTCCGAGTCATGAGCGGCGTAACACGTAGTGACCGAATCATTGCGGCCTTGCGCTCTACCTTGCAGCCGCACGATCTCGCGCTCATCGACGACAGCCATCTACACGCTGGACATGCAGGCGCTCGCGACGGTCGCGGGCATTTTCGGGTAAGAATCGTGTCCCCCCAATTCGCAGGTCTACGTCCCTTGCAGCGGCATCAGTTGGTGTATCGTTCGCTCGGCGAGTTGATGCAGACTGACATCCACGCCCTCAATATCGAAGCACTCACCCCCGAGGAAGCGAACGGCTAACGCCTGTTGCTGTCTCAAGTAGCCTTAAGGGCTGTCACTCCACCCACCGAGGATCTCATGAAAGAACGCGTCTATGGTTTTCTGCTCGTCGCGCCGCTGCTATTGCTGGCGGCGTGCGGCAAGTCGAATTCGCCCGTCGCAGCAGAACCGACCGAGGCGGTCGCCACAGTCAACGGCAAAGCGATCAGCAAAGCCGACTTCGACAAGTACGTGGAAGACGTGCAGCGACAAGCGGGCCAACAGCTAACGCCAGAGCAACGCTCCCAAGTGCTCGATCAATACATCTCGTTGCGTCTTGCTGCCGATGCTGCCGAGAAGGACGGCATCGCCAAGAAGCCTGAGGTCGCGAAAGATCTCGAGCAAGCCCGTATGAATGTCCTGGTCGACGCCGAACTCAAGAAGTATCTCGATGAACATCCGGTGACGGATGCGGATCTCAAGCCGGAGTACGACGCGCAAGTCGCCGCAATGCCGCACGAATATCATGCTCGGCACATCCTCGTCGACGACAAAGCAACAGCCGACCAAATCACCAAAGATCTCAAGGGTGGTGCTGATTTCGCTAAAGTCGCCGCGCAGAAATCCAAAGATCCTTCCGGCAAAAACGGTGGCGATTTGGGTTGGTTTACGCCCGACTCAATGGTCAAACCATTTGCCGATGCGGTCGTGGCGCTCAAGCCCGGTCAGATGACAGACGAGCCCGTTCAATCGCAGTTCGGCTGGCACATCATCAAATTGGAAGAGTCGCGTGCCGCTTCGCCACCGGCCTTCGATGACGTGAAAGATCGCGTTCGACAAATGGTGCAACGCAAGCGCGTCCAGGCCTATCTGGAAGATCTGCGCAAGAATGCGAAGATTGAGAAGAAGATTTAGTGATGACGGGATGACGTGATGAAGTGATGGAGTGATGAAGTGAAATGTGCAGGTTAATACCCACGTTTCCTTCATCACTTTGTCGGCGAAATCCATGGCGTGACGAAGTGATTATCCATGCTTCGACAAGCTCAGCACGAACGGATTTTTAATGCCTAACGTCCCCGTCCTTCGCTCGAAACTTTTTTCTCTTCTGACCGCGCGAAGCGCTTTCACCTCATCACTTCATCACCGCATCACTGCTTCAACAATTTCACGAACTCCTCTTCCCCAAGGATCTCCACGCCGAGATCCTGAGCCTTCTTGAGCTTCGACCCTGCTTCGGCGCCTGCGACGACATAGCTCGTCTTCTTTGAGACGCTGCCTGAGACCTTGCCGCCTTTCGCAATGATGCGATCGCTCGCTTCATCGCGGGTCATGCTCGAAAGCGTTCCAGTTAGCACGAAGGTCTTGCCGGTAAATGGGCCTTCCTGCACTGCGCGCTGACGCGGTTGTTCGGGCCAGCGAACACCCCGCTCGCGCAGTTGTGTGATGACTTCGCGGTTATGGCGTTGCTGAAAGAACGTGTGCACGTGCGCGGCGACGACGGGACCGATATCCGGCACTTCTTGGATGCTCTCCTCGGATGCGCTCTCCAGCGCGTCGATGGACGCGAAATGATTTGCAAGCGCCATAGCAGTGGCCTCGCCCACGTCCCGAATGCCGAGTGCGTATAGGAAGCGCGCAAACGTCGTCTCCTTCGAGTGCTCGATCGCATCGACCAATTTCGCAGCCGATTTCTCGCCCATACGCTCCAGGGCAGCGAGATTCTCTACGGTGAGCGAATACAGATCGGCCGGTGTTCGCACGCGATCCGTTTCGACGAGTTGATCGATGATCTTGCTGCCGAGACCATCGATATCCATCGCACGCCGGCCCGCGAAATGCCGCAACGATTCCTTGCGTTGCGCGGGACAAAACAACCCACCCGTGCAACGGGCCACCGCCTCGCCCTCTTCGCGTTCCACTTCGGATCCGCACACGGGACACTTCTTCGGCAACTCGACCAGCTTTGCATTCTTCGGGCGGCGATCGAGGATGACTTTGACGACTTCGGGAATCACATCGCCCGCGCGGCGAATCACAACCGTATCGCCGATGCGTACATCCTTGCGTCGCACTTCATCCATGTTGTGCAACGTCGCATTGCTCACGGTCACACCGCCGACGAACACGGGCTCGAGCCGCGCAACTGGCGTCAATGCACCTGTGCGACCGACTTGGAACACGACCTCGCGCACGGTCGTGTTCTCTTCGTGAGCCGGAAACTTGTGCGCGATAGCCCAGCGCGGCGCGCGGGCGACGAATCCCAATTCACGCTGTAGCGCGTACCGATCGACCTTGTAAACCACACCATCGATTTCGTACGGAAGCCCGGCGCGTTTCTCGCCAACGCCGCGGTAATAATCGAGACATCCCTTGGCGCCGCGCACCGTCGTAACCAACGGAGAGACTTTCAATCCCCACGCTCGAAGTTGTGCAAGCGCTTGGCTGTGACGCTCGGGCAGCGTCCATCCCTTTGTTTCCCCCACTGCGTAGAAGAACACATCCAGGGGGCGTGTCGCAGCGAGCCGCGGATCTAGCTGACGAATGCTTCCAGCTGCAGCATTGCGTGGATTCACGAACGTCTTCTCGCCACGTTCCAATGCGCGTTGATTCATCGCTTTGAATCCTGCGAGCGTCATGAATACTTCACCGCGCACTTCCAACAGATCAGGCGCGTCGCCTCGCAGCTCGATAGGCACAGCCTTGATCGTGCGCACGTTGTGCGTGACGTCTTCACCACGGAAGCCGTCCCCGCGCGTGGCTGCCTGACGCAACTTACCTTTCTCGTAACGAAAGCTGACCGCCAACCCATCGAGTTTCGGTTCGGCGGAGTAGTCGATCTCTTTGTCGGTTTCCAGACGTTCACGGACCCGCCGATCGAATGCGATGAGATCCTCTTCCGTGAACGCATTGTCGAGCGACAGCATGGGCGTGGTGTGCACCACTTCGTCGAGTTCGCTGACCGGCGCCGCGCCGACGCGCTGAGTAGGCGAATCGGGAGTTATCAAATCGGGATATTGTTGTTCGAGCGACTTGAGCTCGTTCATCAACTTATCGTATTGCGCGTCGGAGACCTCAGGATCATCCAAGACGTAATAACGATAATTGTGGTGCTCGATTTGCGAGCGCAGCTCTTGCACGCGAGCTGCAGCGCTGTGCGCCTGTGCCATGCGTTAGCGAGGGTGTAGCGGACTACTTGCTCGAGGTGTATTCGATGGGCGTTCGAACTCGCGAACTTCTTGCCGCAGTTTTTCGATGCGATGGACTGTCAGCGGTACGCCCCGATCATCTTGCAGCGTTCCGCCAAGGGACTGCTGCAGCCGTCGTGCGCAGGCGATCATTTCATTCAATGCGTGCATACCTGGGACTGTAGCCGGCAACTGCGCAAAGAGAGTCACGCCGGGATATTGCACGCTCTGCATCGCATCAGGATCAAAGGAACCCGGCTCGACCATGCTCGCTACGCTGAAGATGCTCGAGCCGTCCTGATGCAAGCGGTGGAAGATTCCGTACTTCCCGTGGCTCAGTTCCTCTGCGAGCATCACCTCGAGCAAACGCCCACCCTCGATGCGATGTGGTGAGGCAGCTAAGCGCAACGACAGAATCTTCCTGCGCTCCACGCGCTTTGGCGGCGGCGCATCCCCGCTCGAAAGCGTCGGAGCGACTGTCTCCGGCTCATCGCGGCGATCCACCGCTCCTGAAAGGTTTGCCTCGGAAGAAGCAGCCTCAGGTTCCGAGTACTCGGACATGCTCGAATCTGTGCGCTCGACGGTGGAGAACTGCGCGGTCTCGTCAGGATCGCTGAGGGTCGGCTCGATGCGGCCGCGCCACGTCTCATTCGGCGAAAACTTCGGCAAGCTCGCAGTGCGCGTGAATGCGCTGTCCTCGTGGCTGTCGACCGGTGGTCTTTCAGCGCGCGGCGCCCGCTCGAGGTGGGTGAGATCCTCCCCGACGCTAGGAATTTCTGGCTCGGGCTCGTAACGCTCCTCGGGCACGGAATCGAAGTCAGAGCGATCATATCGGTCTGCGGAAGATTCCCCGTCGATGGTGTGGAAGGCTGACTCAGCTCGCACCCGCACGATTGAATCTTCGGATGGGACCGAACGCGAGCCTCGCCGTCCCCAAAGATAGATCGCGGCCAACACCACGATCGAAAAGCCCAACAGAATCCACCGAAGTTCAGGCATCGCTCACATCGCCGCCATCCGCACTGCTTCTTCCACATCCACTGCCACAAGCCGCGAACATCCCGGCTCATGCATTGTCACGCCCAGCAACTGCGACGCCAGCTCCATCGTCGTCTTGTTGTGCGTGATGAAGAGGAACTGCACGCGGCTCGACATCTCTTTGACCGTCTCGCAGAAGCGACCGACGTTGTTGTCATCCAACGGCGCGTCCACTTCGTCCAGCAGACAGAACGGCGCTGGATTCAGCTCGAAGATCGAGAAGACCAATGCAACCGCCGTGAGTGCCTTCTCGCCGCCCGAGAGCTGATTGATGGTGCTGTTACGCTTACCGGGCGGACGCGCCATGATCGAGACGCCCGCACTCAGAATGTCTTCACCGGCCAATTCCAGATACGCGTGACCGCCGCCGAACAAGCGTGGGAAGCGCTCCTTCAAACCGGCATTCACTCGATCGAATGTGTCTTGGAAACGCGAGCGCGTTTCCTTGTCGATCTTCCGGATCGCCGTTTCCAGCGTCTCGAGGGCGTCGGTGAGGTCCTTGAACTGCTTGTCCAAGTACTCCTTGCGCTCGGATTGTTCTTTGAACTCGTCGATCGCGGCCAGATTCACCTGACCTAAGCGCTCGATCTTCTGCGTGATCTCCGCGAGGTTTTGCTCCCAAGCGCCCACTTCCGCTTCCGGTGGCATTTCCTGGTAGACGGTTGCAAGTTCGAACTGCGTTGCAGCGAATTGCTCGAGCATGGTCTCGCGACGGACCTTCAACTCTTGCGCAGCCATACGCACGTCTTCCAAGTGAGTACGCGCGTCTTCGACCGCAGCTTCTGCGTCCATGCGCGCCTGATCGAGCGAACGCATGCGTCCTTCTGCACCTTCAAGTGTGTCGCGGGCGGCGGAGAGTTCCTGCTCCACTTCAATGCGCTTTTGCAATGAAACTTCGAGGGTTTCATTGAGCGCCTGCAGAGGAGCTTCGCCTTCTGCGAGTTGTTGAGTCAGTTCGTCACGCCTTGCTTGCAGCTGCGTGAGCTGCTGCCGCAAGCGATCCAGGCCCGCCGTGATTGAACTGAGCGCCGAGCGCTTGGACTCGACGCGGATCGCTACGTCTTGCGCGCCATCCCGATCGGTTTGTGCCTGCGAACGTTTGAAACTTAGGTTGTTGCGCAGCTCGTCGCGCTCGTGCCCGAGATCGGCACGCTGCGAATCGAACTCCGCCATGGCATCCATGCCCTCCTGCAGCCGCTCGCGCGCTTCGGCGACGGAGCTCGCGATGCGCTCATGGTGCTGCTCTAGTTCTTCACGCTCGTCGCCGATGCGGCGCACGCGCTCGGCAGTTTGCTCTGCCTTCGTCCGCAACGAGGAGATTTGAGCCGAGATTTCGCTGTGTGCACGATGCAGGCGATTCACTTCGCCCTGGAGCGAGTCGCGCAGCTGTTCCTGTTCAGAAAGCTGAGAACGCGCTTCTTCGAGTTGGCTGCGCACGCCTTCCAGTTGCGCCTCGGCCGCGGCAACCGCTTCGCGCAGATCACGCATTTCCTTTTCGCGCTCGATGACACCTTCGTGCACATCTTTGTCGCGACTGACACGCAACCAATCGCGGCCGATCCACACGCCGTCACGGGTGATGACCGACTCACCATCGGCAAGGCTCCGGCGCATCGCGAGCGCTTCGTGAAGCGAATCAACCGCAACGATACCCTTCAATAGCGCAGAGATCGCGGCCGGTCCGCGCACCCGAGACAAAAGATGCCGCGAATCGCCATCGGACGCAGCGCTTTCGCCCTGCGCGAAGAAGGAGACGGAACCCATTGTCAGGCTGTCGAGACGCTCCGCAATGGAATCGATCGTGTCTACGCCGACGGCTTCGAGATACGAACCCAGTACAGTTTCAACCGCGCGCCCCCAACCTGGTTCGACACTCAATTGCTGGGCGAGACGAGGGCGATCAGCCAACGTGTTCGCGCTGAGCCACTCACTGACCTTGCCCTTTGCGACACCTAACGCTGCTTGCTGCAGCGCCTGCAGAGAGAGGAGCTTGCCCTGATCTTCCTGCAGCATGTGGCGCGCACGGTCAGCTGCACTCACCAACGAACGCTCGCGCTCTCGCAACTCTTGCACACGCTCAATCGCACCGCGCAACTGTTCGGCTGCCGCTTCGCCTTGACCGCGAGTGTCGCCTTCCTGCGCTTCGAGTTCGCTCACCCGAGACGTGACATCGCTCGCGCTCAACTGATCCAGTTCCGCGCTGAGACGTTCACG
>DASTSB010000265.1:0-5107 GCA_035760885.1 Steroidobacteraceae bacterium
CATTGCTACACATTGTTACTGTTCATCGTGTCCGCATTTCTAGTAGGGATTCCCCATGGCCGCAGCAACGCCTTTCGACGCGAGTTCCGATCCCACGTTGACCCCGCAGTACCTGGCGCGCATGCACGCGTATTGGCGCGCGGCGAATTACTTGTCGGTGGGTCAGATTTATTTGATGGATAACCCGCTGTTGACCGAGCCGCTGCAGCTTGCCCACATCAAGCCACGACTGCTCGGACATTGGGGCACAACGCCAGGTCTGAACTTCATCTACGCGCACTTAAATCGCGTCATCAACAAGTTCGACTTGGATGTGATCTACGTTGCGGGTCCGGGCCATGGCGGCCCAGCACTCGTCGCGAACACTTGTCTTGAAGGCACCTACAGCGAGTACTACCCGAACATCTCCGAAGATGTGGAAGGGATGCGGCGGCTATTCAAGCAGTTCTCATTTCCGGGCGGCATTCCAAGTCACGTCGCACCCGAGACACCCGGATCGATCCACGAAGGCGGCGAACTCGGCTATGCACTCTCGCATGCGTATGGCGCGGCATTCGACAATCCCGATCTCATCGTCGCCTGCGTGATCGGTGATGGCGAAGCTGAAACCGGCCCGCTCGCCACCAGTTGGCATTCGAACAAGTTTTTGAACCCGGCACGTGATGGCGCCGTGCTGCCGATTCTGCATCTCAACGGCTACAAGATCGCCGGCCCCACCGTGCTCGCAAGAATCCCACGCGAAGAACTCGCTGAACTTTTGAGCGGCTATGGTTACGAGCCGTTCTTTTTCGACGTTGCGGAGAACATGGAGCAAACGCACTTAGAGATGGCGCGCTTGCTGGATCGCATCGTCGTTCGCATCCGCGATATCCAAACCGATGCGCGCACGCGTGGATTTCACACTCGGCCTCGCTGGCCAATGATCGTCTTCAAAACCCCCAAAGGTTGGACGGGACCGCACATCGTCGATGGTCAACCGGTCGAGAACACCTGGCGATCGCATCAAGTGCCGTTAGCGGGTCTCGCGGACAATCCCGCACACGTGAAGCAGCTCGAAGAATGGATGCGCAGCTACAAGCCGGAGGAATTGTTCACGCAAGAAGGAAAAATCAAACCCGACCTGCGCGCGCTCGCGCCGAAAGGCCAGCGACGCATGGGCGACAACCCGCATGCGAACGGCGGCATTCTGTTGCGAGACCTGCGCCTGCCGGACTTCCGCGATTACGCCATCAAACTCGATCAGCCCGGCGGCGCGATTGCAGAGGCGACGCGCGTGCAGGGCAAGTTCTTGCGCGATGTGATGAAGCTGAACGCGGAAAACAAGAACTTCCGCATCATGAGCCCGGACGAACTCAATTCCAATCGCTGGAACGACGTGCTGGAGGTGACGGATCGCGTATCGACGGCGGAAATCATCCCCATGGACACGCACGTCAAACCGGATGGACGCGTCATGGAAATGTTGAGCGAGCATCAATGCCAAGGGTGGCTCGAAGGCTATCTGCTAACGGGCCGGCATGGTTTCTTCAGCTGCTACGAAGCGTTCATTCACATCATCGACTCGATGTTCAACCAGCACGCGAAATGGCTGAAGACGACGCAAAGGATTCCGTGGCGCCGGCCGGTCGCGTCGCTGAACTATCTATTGTCCTCGCATGTCTGGCGACAAGATCACAACGGTTTCAGTCATCAAGATCCCGGCTTCATCGATCATGTCGTTAACAAACGGCCAGAGGTGGTGCGCGTTTATTTGCCGCCTGACGCCAATACGCTGTTGCACGTGACCGACCACTGCCTGCGTAGCCGCAATCGCATCAATGTGATCATCGCCGGCAAACAACCGCAGCATCAGTGGCTCACGATGGACGCCGCCATCAAACATTGCAGCAGCGGATTGGGAATGTGGGAATGGGCGAGCAACGATCAAGGCGGCGAACCCGATGTGGTGATCGCATGCGCTGGCGATGTGCCGACGCTGGAAGCACTTGCGGCCACCAAATTGCTCAGGGATTGGCTGCCGGAACTCAAGGTGCGTCTCGTCAACGTTGTGGATCTCATGACGCTGCAGCCGCCGTATCTGCATCCGCATGGGATTTCCGACACTGAGTTCGATGCGTTCTTCACCACCGACAAGCCGGTGATCTTCGCATTCCACGGCTATCCGTGGCTCATTCATCGGCTGACCTATCGACGCCGCAACCACGACAACATCCATGTTCGGGGTTACGTCGAAGAAGGCACCACGACGACGCCGTTCGATATGACCGTACTGAATCGCCTCGATCGGTTCCACTTGATCGAGGCCGTGCTCGATTTCACACCAGGCCTCACCACGCATGCGGCGCATCTACGCCAACGCATTCGCGACAAACTCGTCGAGCATCGCGAGTACGTCACGACGCATGGCGAAGACATACCGGAAATTCGCGATTGGCAGTGGAGCGATGCAGCGCCCTCGCCGCAAGGACATCCCGATCCGAGCGCTGGGAAGAAGACGTCGTTGGGAAGGGAGTAGGTGCGAAGCGCGGGAGTGGTTTGCCGTTGAGCGTTGAGAGTTGAGAGTTGTCAGCAAGAATGCTGCACGCAGACGACGGTGCGATCCCTCCGTGTGAGGTGTAGAAGTGTGCGGTCAGCCTCCAATCTCTGGCTGCCAACTTCCAACTGTAAACGGCCAACCCGAAACATCAGAACGAACACAAAGAAGCATTAGCCGCAGAGAACGCAGAAAAGATACGGTGTGGCGCCTCGGGTGTGACGTGTAGATGTGTGCGGGTAGTCTCACCGTTCTCTTGCTGCCAACTCCCAACCGTCAACTCGAAAACCCCAACCGAGAACGAACACCGAGAGCACAAAAACACACAAGGAGCACAAATAAGCATGATGCGTGAGGTGTGCGCTCGCATCCTCTGACTGTCAACCAGCAACACTCAACAGAAAACCAAAAAGGAAATGGTGTGTGATGTGTAGAAGTCTGCGGTCAGCCTCACTGATCTCTTTCAGCCAACGGTCAACTCTCAACGACAAACCAAGAGAAAATCGTGTGAAGTGTCGCGTGTGGGGTGCGGAACGGTGCGCTCAGCAACTCTGACTGCCAACGGCCAACGGCCAACTCGAAACGACGGATCGGACGCAACACAAAGAACGCAGAGAGATAATTGGTGTGGCGTGGCGCATGCGACCACGGCCCTTCTATTCCTTCCCCCGTTCCACGGGGGAAGGTCAGGATGGGGGCAATTCAATGGGTGGTGAAATTGTTTGGACATTGCACGAAGAGTGCCCCCTTCCCAGCCTTCCCCCGCAAGCGGGGGAAGGGGGTCAGCGCTCGCCTTTTGAATCTTCGTCTGGCCTGCCGTTAGGCTCGCCTGCCGAAACCTCGGCTTGCCTCTTTTCCTTTTCTGTCCCGACGTCCGTCCTTCCCGACTGCAAAGCAGTCTTCCCGACGTCCGTCCTTCCCGACGCGCAGCGTCCTTCCTTCCGAATTCCGATTCCCGAATCACCTTGACGTCCTAACCCTCATCCCGTCCAATCCCACGACCCAACAAAAAGAGCATGCCTTCATGGCCCGACATCGCGAACGTCATCGATCAGATCGAACCGGTTGGTTGCGAGCCGCGGTGCTCGGCGCAAACGACGGGATTGTTTCCACTGCGAGCCTGTTGGTTGGCATCGCTGCGGCGAATGCACCTCATCACGATCTCGTGGTCGCGGGCCTGGCAGGATTGGTGGCGGGCGCAATGTCGATGGCGACAGGCGAATATGTGTCCGTAAGTTCTCAAGCTGACACCGAAGCTGCAGATTTGGAACGCGAGCGGCGCGAACTCGCCACGGATGTCGAGGCGGAACGCCGCGAGCTCGCACATATATATGTAGGCCGTGGACTCGATCAGAACCTCGCGGCTCAGGTCGCGGATCAACTGATGGCCCATGACGCCCTCGGTGCTCACGCCCGGGACGAGCTGGGCATCACTTCAACCCTCGCGGCGCGACCCATTCAGGCGGCGTTCGCATCCGCCCTTTCGTTCGCTGTAGGCGCTGCACTGCCGGTCATTACCGTGCTGCTGGCTCCGCAGAATCGTTTGACGATTTGGATCAGCGCCACAGCTCTGGTGTTACTTGCAGTGCTCGGCGCAGTGGCCGCGAAGACGGGTGGCGCAAATCCGTTCAAGGGCGCAGCGCGCGTGACGTTCTGGAGTACGCTGGCGATGCTGCTGACGGCGGGTGTTGGGTCGCTGTTTGGAACTGTGGTTGGGTAACAGAAGATCAAGATATCCACGGGGAACACGGGATCACCGGGAAAAGATCTGTATCGATAGTAGAGGCAGCGTAGCCAGCTGATTAGGCGAACGAAATAGTCGAATTATTGTGGAGCCTGTTGCGCAACCATTCTTGTACAGCTGAACCTCTACGCCTACCCTAAGTTCGTGAGCGCTGCAGGCTGCATTCTTTATTCCTGCCCCAGTGTTCCCTGTGTTCCCCGTGGAATTCCGATTTCTTCTGAGCATCTCCGCGCTCTCAGTGTCCCCCGTGTGAAATCCCTTCCTAGGTTCGAGGCACCAGCTCCGCCGTCGCACTCGAATCCACACCGGCCGCATTCGCTTCGTCTGTATCCAGATGTAGTTCGAGTTTGAAATCCGGCGACACGCGCACCACCACATCATCAAAGATCAAATCGCGGCCTGAGCTATCGATGCGCACGCGAACTGTCTCGTGATCTTTCACGTCGAAACGCTCTGCATCTGCGGTATTCATGTGAATATGCCGGCGAGCGCAGATGACGCCGTGTGGAATCGTCGCACGACCTTGAGAGCCTTCGATCGTAATGCCAGGTGTGTTGGCGACATCGCCCGAGATACGCACCGGTGCATCGATGCCGAGTACGAATTCATCCGAGCGTGAGATTTCGATCTGATCGCTGTCGCGTGGCGGCCCCATCAAACGCACGTGCTCCAATTTGCCGCGCGGCCCGACCAACGTGACAGTTTCTTGTGCGGAGTACTGCCCTGTCTGCGAGAGCGCCGTGCGCTGCTTCAGTCGATAACCGTCTCCAAATAGTGTGTCGATCGTGGATTGCGATAAATGCGCGTGGCGTGCCGAAACCGCGACAGGG
>DASTSB010000266.1:0-6905 GCA_035760885.1 Steroidobacteraceae bacterium
CTAGATCTGCTCGAGCAAATAGTCCGCGCTCGAGACGCGGAACTCGCCTTTGGCTTCGACGTTCACCAGCTTGACGACTCCATCGTCCACGAGCAACGAGAATCGCTGGCCGCGAGTCCCCATTCCAAACCCGGTCGCATCCATCTCGAGCCCGAGCGCTTTCGTGTATTCGGCATTGCCGTCCGCAATCATCTGCACCTTGCCGTCGACGTTTTGCGCCTTGCCCCAAGCCTTCATGACGAAAGCGTCGTTGACGGCCATGCACGCAATCGCATCGACGCCCTTCGCTTTCAGCGCCTCTGCCTTCTCGACAAACCCCGGCAAATGCTTCGCGTCGCACGTGGGCGTGAAAGCGCCCGGAACGGAGAACAGCGCAACCTTTTTACCCTTGAAGAAGTCCTCCGCACTCACCTTTTGCGGTCCGTCCTTGGTTGCGAGCGTGAGCGTACCGGCAGGCATCTTGTCGCCGACTGTGATCGTCATGAGAGTCTCCTGAAGCGGTGAGGGAGGCGGATTCTACGTCCGCTCGTTCTTGAGTAGCGAATAGAAATCCGCTTGGCCATTCGCGATCAGTTGGCACGCGCTGCGCGCGCACAAGGCGCCCACCACGTTACCCGTGCCGCTGTAGCCGCCCAATGCCCAAACATTCGGTAGAACTTGTTCGACGATCGGCATTCCGTCTCTCGTATAGCCCACCGAAGCCGCCCAACGATGTGTGATCGGCGCGTGCACGCCGACGCGCTCGCGTAGGCATCGTTCCATATACTGCTGCACGAGCGCGGTTGTCTCAGTGCTATCCGTCCACTCTTCCTGTTCGGCTATGTCGCGCCCGCCACCCAGCACGACTCGACCATCGGGTAATTGTTGCCAATAGTCGTAACCCCACCGCGCATAGACGGGCCGCTTGAACGACACTTCGTTCGTTGCAGCAGTGCCTAGCATCTGCAAGCGCGCAGTTCGCACCTTCTCTCTGAGCTGCGGAAACAGCTGTTCGATGCGTCCATCCACGGCAGCGATCACAAACGAGCAGTTGATGGCCCCATTTGGAGTGACGACTAGTCCCGAATCGACAGCTGAAGCAGGAGTCTTTTCGCAAAGCGTTGCGCCGCGCTCCATCGCTGAGCGCGCGAGCAATCGACAACGGAGCAGTGGATTGAACGATCCGTCCGTCAGCAGCAAGAGCCCCTTCCCTTCGTGGCCCTCATAGTGTTCGACGGGAAACCCATCGGCACGAAGCGCCTGAAACTGCGCCTCGCAATCGGCTCGTTCTTCTTCGCTGGCGGCAATTCGCAAGGAGCCGTCGCGCGAGATCGCTGACGGAGTCGCTGCCTGCATTCGATCCATTTCCGTCAGTGTGCAGCGATAGATTTCTGCGGCCCGCCCTCGCCCGAGCACACGAACCGTCTCGTGATAGAACTTTGCGAGCCCGGCGAGCAGAAAGCCGCCGTTACGTCCGGCGGCGCCCGCCGCCACGTGCTGTGCGTCGATGCCGACCACCGAGAGCCCGCGATCGAGCAGCTCATGGACGGCGGTCAGCCCGGAGCCCCCCAACCCGACGACGCATACGTCCGCGCGCAGGTCCTGTGTCAGACGCGGCAAACCGCTCCAGGATCGATCATCCCAGAGCGGTGTATTTTCCGAACTCGTCATAGAAACGCGGCGAGCGCGGTGGCCCGCCGCCGACTCGACTAGAGAATTCGCAATGCGCCTCGGGCACCGAGGATGTGCGACCGCATGAGCGAAGCGCTCCAATCGGCGTCGTGGGCCTCTAGAGCCCGAACGATTTCCAGGTGGTGAGATGCGCTGCGAATCAGATCTTCATCCTGGTAGGTCTCGAACGTTTTCATCATGAGCGGCGCTTCGATGAGCGACGACAGAGCACTTCCCAATCGCATGCTCCCTGCGATCTCATGAATGCGTCGATGGAAGCGACTATTCAAATCGCCGATACGTTCGAGGTAGCCCTCCGTCTTGCTCAACGTCTCGTGATATTGGTCTTCTGCAAGTTGTCGCAGCTCCGCGATTTGTTCCGCAGTGATGCGACGAGCCGCTCTACTCGCGCCGTACGACTCGAGCATCGCCCGCAATTCGAACACGTCGTCTCGTTCTTCGGTCGTCCACTCAGTGACGATCGCTCCTTGATGAGGAATGAACTCGAGCAAGCCTTCGGCGTGCAACTTGCGAAGCGCTTCTCGAACTGGAGTGCGACTCACGCCTGCAGCCGCCGCCACTTCTTGTTCAGTAATTCTCGAAGACGCGGGATAGACGCCACGGACGATGCGTTCGCGGACGGTCTGATATGCCTTATCCACTGCCTTAGCCATGAATTTTCCCTTCGAAATGTTTGTTGAGGGTCCTAAGACCCGATGGCGGCAGTGTATACGCGAGTTAAGGGACCATGACAGCAGGGTTAAACCGCACTAAACGTAACGCCCCCAATGAGAGCGTTAACAACCATCGAGGCACACAAAAATTCAGCTTAGGGATGAACGCTCGGCCTCGGAAAGCCACCCGCTCGCGTCACCATGCCGGGCAAGCGTTGGCCGCGGGTCTCTTGCAGCCAACGAGCAACCTCGATGAGACGCTCCAAATCGATGCCCGTCGCAAAGCCTGCGCGGTGAAGCATGTAAATCAGATCCTCGGTCGCCACGTTGCCCGTTGCATTCGGTGCGAAGGGACAACCACCCAACCCGCCGACACTGGAGTCGAGCGTACGAACGCCAGCCATCACCGCGGCATATGCATTGGCAACGGCTGTATTGCGCGTGTTGTGGAAATGGCATCGCAGCGGGATATCGCCGCACACATGTTTCGCTTCCTCGATCATTGCTGTCACATCCGATGGAACGGCGACTCCAATCGTGTCCGCGACTGCAATTTCGACCGGCTTCGACTGAGCGAGCCGCCGGATCAGATCGACCACTTTGCGTCGCGGCACTTCACCTTCGAAGGGACACCCGAACGCGACCGAAATCGTGATCTGGGCACGAATGCCGGCTGCGTGTGCGAGCAGTGCGATTTCTTCCCAGTCGCGAAGGGTCTGTTCGATCGACCCGCCTTGATTGCTCTCCGCGAAGGATTCTGTAGCAGCCGTGACCATACCGATTTCGGTGCAGCCCGCCTCTTTGGCGCGATCGAAACCTTTGCGGTTTAGCACCAGGCCGACGTACTGGACGTTCGAGGCTTTGGGCAGCGATGCCAGCACATCCTCTGCGTCGGCCATTTGGGGGACGCGCTCGGGATTGACGAAGCTTGCTACTTCCATGCGCTTGATCCCACACGCGCTCAATCGCGAGATCAATTCGACCTTTGTTGCGGTGGGCAAAACCTCGGGTTCGCTCTGCAATCCATCGCGCGGCCCCACTTCAACGATCTCGATGAACCCAGACATGCGCTCGCCTCAGGCAGAAGGACCCATCTTACCCGCGATGGATCCAGCGCAATGTCGGGAGTTACCGGAAGGCAGAACCTTGGTCGCGTTGCAGTTGAGCGTTGACGGTTGGCAGTAGGAGGCGCGCCGCCTTACACGGCGCACACAGTCGAGAGCAGGACGGACACAAGGAGCACAAGGAAAAACAAAGATCACAAAGAGTGTGTGAAGTGTGCGGGCGGCGGCTCTTGCTGCCAACCGACAACGGTCAACCACAAAAGGAGAGACCCGTCTGCTCTCGATGCCACGTTGATGTGTTGTGTGAAGTGCGCTGCGCCTTTCACGCGCAATGCGCTTTCACCTCATCACTTCATCACTTCATCACTTCATCACTTCATCACTGTCACACCTCACAATCCGTCACCGCGCCCTTAGACGCGCTGCTCACCGCGCGTGCGTATTTGGCGAGCACGCCGCGACGCGCATAAGGCTCTGGCGCTTTCCAATTAGCTTTGCGTTGCGCCAATTCAGCATCGTTCACGCGCAATTGGATTTCACGACGGACCGCATCGATGGTGATTTCATCGCCATCGCGCACCAGCCCGATCGGGCCGCCGACGGCCGCTTCGGGTGCAATGTGCCCCACTAGGAACCCACGGCTGCCGCCAGAGAAGCGGCCATCGGTGATCAGCGCGACCTTATCGGCGAGACCACGTCCTGCGATTGCACTCGTCGGACTCAACATCTCGCGCATGCCAGGGCCGCCCTTCGGACCCTCTTGGCGGATCACAACGACATCGCCGGGGCCGACTTTGCCGTCCAAGATCGCCTGCACTGATGATTCTTCGCCATCGAACACGCGCGCACGCCCGGTGAACGACAGACCTTCTTTACCCGTAATTTTCGCGACGGATCCTTCGGGCGCGAGATTGCCGTAGAGCACCACCAGGTGACTGTCCGGCTTAATGGGATTGTCGAAGGCATGAATGATGTCTTGGCTCTTCGGGTAGGGCTTCACGCCTTTCAAGTTCTGCGCGAGCGTCTTGCCGGTCACGGTCAAGCAGTCGCCGTGCAACAAGCCACGCTCGAGCAGCATCTTCATCAAGGGCTGAATGCCGCCGATGGCCACGAGTTGGGACATCGAATACTTGCCGCTCGGGCGCAGGTCCGCGAGCACCGGCACGCGCTGGCCAATGCGCGTGAAGTCGTCCAGTTCGAGCGGAACGTTCGCCGCATGCGCCATCGCCAGCAAATGCAGCACTGCATTGGTAGACCCGCTGAGCGCGATGACGACGGTAATCGCATTTTCAAAGGCTTCGCGCGTCATGATCTGCGACGGTGTGATGCCCGCTTTCACGAGCTTCAAGATGGCTTTGCCGGCATCGCGGCAATCTTGAACCTTGTGTCTGGAGACGGCCTCTTGCGCTGAGCTGTTCGGCAAGCTCATGCCTAACGCCTCGATGGCAGATGCCATCGTGTTCGCCGTGTACATCCCGCCACAGCTTCCCGGCCCGGGGATCGACGTGCGTTCGACTTCTTTAAGTTCTTTTTCGGAGATTTGTCCGCTTGCGTACGCGCCGCGCGCTTCGAAGACCGAAATGATGTCGCGGTTCTTCGCTCCCGGACGGATCGTGCCGCCGTAGACGAAAATCGCAGGACGATCCAAGCGTGCGAGGGCCATCAAACAGCCGGGCATGTTCTTGTCGCAGCCGCCAATCGCGATCACGCCATCGAAACCCTGAGCACCGGTGACCGTCTCGATCGAGTCTGCGATCACTTCGCGAGACACGAGCGAATAGCGCATTCCCGGGGCACCATTCGAAATACCGTCGGAGACCGTAATCGTGCCGAAAGTCGTGCTCTTGCCGCCCGACTTGTCGATTGACTCGGCGGCCGCTTTGGCAAGCTTGTCGATGTGCATGTTGCACGGAGTCAGATTGCTCCATGTGGAGGCGACTCCGATGGCGGGTTTTTTGAAGTCGGCATCTTTGTAGCCGACCGCGCGCAACATGGCGCGAGATGGAGTTTGCTTCAAGCCATCGACAACTTCGCTGGAATAGCGACGTGGATTGACCTTGCCCTTCGGAGTCTTTTTTGCGGCCATGACGTAAGCTCAAAAGAAAATCGCCGCGTCGCAAGAGCGAGGCGGCGATGTGGGTAGTGAATCGTTTAGCGCTTGGATTTCGAATGTAGATCGGTGATCCGCATCGCCAATTCGAGTGCTTGTTCGTAGTTCAAGCGCGGATCGACCTGCGACTTGTACGCGCGCGCGAGATCGGCATCCGTCAGGCCGCGTGCGCCACCGGTGCATTCGGTGACATCCTCGCCGGTCAATTCGAAGTGCACACCGCCCAGCCATGAACCCATTTCGCGATGGATGCGGAACGATGCTTCGACCTCGGACACGATGTTCTCGAAGCGACGCGTCTTGAGGCCGCCAGCCGCAGTCTCGGTGTTTCCGTGCATTGGATCGCAGATCCACAGCACCGGGCTTCCGGTCGCGCGCACGGCCTGAATCAGCGCCGGCAGCCGCTTATCGACTTCCTTCGCGCCCATGCGGTGAATCAGCACGATACGGCCGGGCTCGTTGTTCGGATTCAGCGTGGCGAGCAGTCCCTGCAACCACTCCGCGCTCATGGCGGGGCCGACCTTGATGCCCATCGGATTGGCAATGCCGCGGAACAGCTCGACATGCGCGCCATCCAGAGCGGCGGTACGCATGCCGATCCAAGGCATATGAGTCGACAAGTTGTACCAGCGCTGTTGACGTTCGATGTAACGCGTTTGCGCCTGCTCATACAGCAGGTGCAATCCTTCATGGCTGGCGTAGAAATCGACGCGGCTGGATTGATGGATCGGTCCGCGGATGGTCGCCTCGAAGAAGTGCAGTGCATTGCCGATCGAGTTGACGATCTCCTCGTACCGATCCTTAAGCGGCGAGTGGCGCACGAAGTCCAAATCCCAGTATTCGGGGTGATGCAGATCGGCAAAACCGCCGTCGATCAGGGCTCGGACAAAATTCAGCGTCAATGCGGCGCGCTCATAGCCGCGCAGCAGGAGCTGCGGATCCGGTTCGCGATCTCTCGCCGTGAAGGCCGGACGATTGATGTTGTCGCCGCGGTAGCACGGCAGGGTCACCCCGTCGCGCGTCTCGGTATCGGCGGATCGAGGTTTCGCGTACTGACCGGCCATGCGCCCGATACGGATAACGGGCTTTTTCAACCCGTAGACGAGCACCAGGCTCATCTGCAGCAGAATCTTGAGCTTCTTGGCGATGTTGTCGGATTGGCAGTCGTCGAAGCTCTCGGCGCAATCCCCGCCCTGAAGGACGAAACGCTCACCGCGTTGGGCGGCTGCGATGTTCTCCTTGAGCGCCTCGATTTCCCAGGAGACCACCAGGGGCGGCAGCTTTGAGAGTTGTGCGACGACTTCGCTGAGCGCTTGCTGGTCTGGATACGTCGGCTGCTGCTGCGCGGGTTTGCCATGCCAGCTTGCCGGATGCCATTCGACCAGATGCGGATTACGCGTCATATCC
>DASTSB010000267.1:0-2404 GCA_035760885.1 Steroidobacteraceae bacterium
GCGCAGTTGCATTTCGATCCGAAGCAGCTCACGGCTTCACAGCTCAACGTCACCGTCGATGCAACTTCGATCGAGACAGACTATCCCGACCCGAAAACGCTGGACTTCAATGCACAGCTGCAAGGCGAGCAGTGGCTCAACACCGCCAAGTACCCGCAGATGACGTATCGCTCCACAAAGATCGAGAGCACCGGCCCGAAGAGCGTACGTGTGACAGGCGATCTAACGCTTCGCGGCGTTACCAAACCGGTCGTGCTGAATGTGACCTACAACGGTGGGTACGCCGGTCATCCGATGGACCCGCACGCACGCGTCGGGTTCTCGGCGCACGGAACACTCAAGCGCTCGGATTTCGGCATCGCCTTCGGCATTCCCGCACCGGGGACGACAATGGGTGTGAGCGATGAGGTCGAGATCATCATCGAGTGCGAGTTCAGCGGGCCACCCCTGAACAATGCCAAGTGAGGCTTGCGCAGTGAGGAGTGAGAAAGTGAATGTCGACGCGCAACGATGGGCTTGACCTGCAAGTCACTCCCATTCCACGCTCCTCCCCTTCTCACTTACTCACCATCTCACCGGAACTCCCATGCTCTACGCCATCCTTTGCTACAACCAAGAAGCCGTCGTCGATGCCTGGTCCAAGGAGAAGGACGACAAAGTCATGGAACAGCACGGCGCTGTCATGCAGAAGATTGCCTCGCAGGGCAAGCTCGGACCCGTCGCTCGCTTGATGAACACGACGGCGGCGACAACGCTTCGTGCCGGCAAGGAACCGCTCGTCATCGACGGCCCATTTGCCGAGACGAAAGAACAACTGCTCGGCTTCTACGTGATCGATTGCGAGAACTTGGACGAAGTGATCGACATCGCTCGCAACTTCCTGCATGAAACCGGCGCATTGGAAATTCGCCCGGTGCGCTTTTTCGAACCGGGAGTCGGCATCAAATGACGGACGTCGTCTGGATTCATGCGGCACTGACAGCTGCGCGCGTCCAGGCCATCGGCGCGCTGCTGCGCTATTTCCGCGATCTCGACAAAGCGGAGGAAGCATTCCAAGAAGCGTGTCTGCGAGCCCTAAAGACCTGGCCCGTAAACGGCCCACCGCGCGATCCTTCCGCCTGGCTGATCATGGTAGGTCGCAATTTTGGATTGGACGAAGCGCGCCGACGCACCAAGCAGCAAGCACTGCCCGATGAAGACCTGCTCACGGAGGAGGAAGACTCCCAGTCTGATTTGGCGGAGCGCCTGGACAACTCGCACTACCGCGACGACATCCTGCGTCTCTTATTTATATGCTGCCACCCTGAGCTGCCTGCGACTCAACAGATCTCGCTGGCGTTGCGCATCGTGTCGGGGCTGAGCGTGAAGGAAATCGCGCGTGCGTTCTTGGTGTCGGAAGACGCAATGGAACAACGCATCACACGCGCCAAACGCCGCGTCGCCGCAGCCAAGGTTCCCTTCGAAACGCCCGGGGCCGCCGAACGAAGCGATCGCGTTACCGCGGTGTGCGCGATGATCTATTTGCTCTTCAACGAGGGCTACGCCGCCACAGGTGGCGATGCCTATTTGCGTACTCCTTTGTGCGAGGAAGCGATTCGCCTGGCGCGGCTGTTGTTACGCATCTTCGCAGCGGATAGCGAAGTGATGGGGCTCCTCGCCTTGTTGCTGCTTCAGCATGCGCGTTCAGCCGCGCGGCTGAACGAACACGGAGAAATCGTCACACTCGAAGATCAAGATCGCTCCAAGTGGAATCGCGAACAGATCGCCGAAGGCATCGCATTGATCGAGAAGGCCTTGCGGCACAATCGGCCGGGACCGTATTTGATCCAAGCAGCGATCGCATCCGTTCATGCACGTGCAGCGAAACCCGAAGAGACGGATTGGCGTGCAATCGAGAATCTCTATCTTGCGTTAGAGCGCTTTCAGCCGTCGCCCGTTATCACACTCAATCGTGCCGTCGCGACATCGAAGACCGCCGGTCCCGAAGCGGCTTTGCAGATTATCGAGCCGCTCAGCGACCGCCTCGATGGATACTTTTACTTCCACGGCGCTCGCGGAGCATTGTTGATGCAGATGGGCCGCACCGAGGACGCGCGCGTCGCGTTCGATCGCGCCATCGCACTGGCGAACACTGCAGCGGAAGCGGCGCATATTCGAATGCATTTGGATCGTTTGGCAGCGAAGTGATTCGGAGACTCTCGGACGTAGCACAAAGAGCACAAAGGGAACACAAAGCTTGCAGCCCAATGGCGAGAATGATGTCATCGCCGGCTGTGACGCCCACCGACATTCATCGAACCATCAGCGCCGTTTGGCGCAACGAATCGGCGAAAGTGATTGCGCGCCTCGCACGTATGGTGCGCGATGTAGGACTGGCGGAAGAACTCGCCCATGATGCACTCGT
>DASTSB010000268.1:0-5241 GCA_035760885.1 Steroidobacteraceae bacterium
AGTGGCCAGCAGCGCCAAGCAAGCCTTCGAAATTGCGCGATCGAGCACCATTCATCTAGCGCTGCTCGATTTGATGTTGGACGAGAAGGACTCCGGCTTGGACGTGTATGAGCAAATGAAGGCGGCCGGGTTGGTGATCCCCGCCATTCTCGTCACCGCCCATCAAGATCAGGACATTGCGATTCGCGCGCTGCGAGCAGGCATTCGGGATTTTGTGCCCAAGACCGGCGACTACCTCGAGTACCTGCCCACTGCAGTCGAACGCGTCATTGCGCAGGTGAGAGTCGAACGCAAGCTGCTCGAATCGGAATCCAAGTTCGCTTCGATCGTCGGCTCCACCATGGATGCGATCGTCATGTGCGATGACACCGGACGCATCACGCTGTTCAACAAGTCTGCCGAAGCGATGTTCGGATGCGATGCGGACGAAGCCTTCGGCACCGCAATCAGCCGGTTTCTTCCGGATCTCGATCTGCACACTCATTTCCAGGCGGAGACACCAGACTCGCAAATCAAGAAACGCATCGAAATCGATGGTGTGAAAACGTCCAGCGAGCGAGTCCCGCTCGAAGTCAGCATGAGCGAAGTACTCATCAGCAAGCGCCGGTTCATCACCGTGATTGCTCGCGACATTTCCGAGCGCCGTCGGATCGAGGCGGAACTCCGCAATGCCGATCGTCGCAAAGACGAGTTTCTCGGCATGCTCGCGCACGAACTGCGCAACCCAGTCGCGGCAATCATGAATGCCGGCGAAGTACTGAATCGAACCCAGCGCGATGAGTCTGCGCAAAAACTGGTCGGCGTGGTCAAACGACAAACCAACGCCTTGGCTCGCATGGTCGACGATCTGTTGGACGTCTCGCGCGTCACGCTCGGCAAAATCCAACTCGCGCGCGAACCGGTGCTGCTGAATCAGATCGTCACGCGTGCCGTCGAAAGCGTTCGCGAAGCGGCCGTGCGGCTGAATCTGCAGATCACCGTGTCAGCTGAAGAGACGCCGGTCTGGATTTCAGCCGATCCGACGCGATTGGAGCAGGTGCTCGTCAACCTCCTCAACAACGCCGTGAAGTTCACGCCGAGCGGCGGGCACATTTCGGTTCGCGCGACCAGGGAAGGCGCACAAGCAGTGATCGGCGTAAGGGACACCGGCGCCGGTATCGATCCGCAGCTGCTGCCGAAGATTTTCGAGTTGTTCGTACAAGGCGATACGTCCTTAGATCGCGCTAAGAGCGGACTCGGCATCGGACTCGCGCTCGTCAAACAGCTGGTCACGTTGCATGGTGGTTCGGTTGAAGCGCGCAGCGATGGGCATCGCCGCGGCAGCGAATTCATCGTGCGCTTGCCGATCGGATCGGAATTGCGTCCAGCGCACGAGCGCGATTCGACGCAAGAGTTTTCCAGCACGCGCGGACGCCACGTCATGGTCGTTGACGATCAACCCGATATCGCCAATTCGGTTGCCTCGCTGCTGCAGATCGCAGGTCACGAGGTTCGCACTTACTACGATGGACCGTCCGCTTTGCAGGCAAGCCAAGCGGAACGCCCCGATGTGATGATCGTCGACGTGGGCATGCCCGGAATGACGGGCTACGAACTCGCGCAATTGGTGCGAGGCGATCCGCAGCTGGCATCAGTCAGACTCGTTGCACTGACCGGCTATGGTCGCGAACAAGATCGAGCTCGCGCCATGGAAGCCGGATTCGATGTGCACCTCACAAAACCCGTGACATTCACGAATCTCGAACATGCGATCGCGGTTGCGGAGGCTTAGAGCGAGGCGGAACAGAACTCCGCGGGGGAACACGGGGCGCAGGGGATACGAGACGATACGGTCGGATGTGTGCACTGCGCGTGTGAAGTGTGAGGTGTGAGGTGTAGAGCAACGCGCTTTCTCTTCATGCGTCTGGCTTGCGCGAAGCGCTTGCCTGCCAGCGGCTCGCTTGCCGTTAGGCTACCTTGCCGACAAAGTCGGCTTGCGGATCTGCAGAAGGAATCTCCACGGAGACCCCGGAGATATAGATGACGACATCGTCGTCTGGCGCAACGACGGCCGACTGCGTCCTCAGGTAAGGGAAGAAGAAGAAGAGGCAAGCCGACTTCGTCGGCAAGGGAGCCAACGGCAGGCAAGCCCTACGGGCAGGGGAGCCTAACGGCAGGCCAGAAATATCCGGATAATCGAGTGCAAACGCGTGTGTTCTGTCTTGCGCGAAGCGCTCCCTTGCCAATGGCTTCCCTGCCAACGGCTACCTTGCGCCACGCGCTTCCTCTTCATTGATGAAAGAAAGACAGTTTCACACGGAGGGCACGGAGACCACGGAGACCACCGATATAGATAACGAAATCGTCGTCTGGCGCAACGACGGACGACTGCGTCGTCAAGTAGGCCTTCTGCATGAGGGATCCTCTCGGATCAGGAAGGCCTAACGGCAGGACAGAAAAAGACCGCACTATCTGACTTGTGACTCGTGATCGGATCGTGACGAGCACGCCGTGAAGTGACTCTGATGAATTCGTCACTCCCACGTAGGTGGGAGCCCATCCGCGCGCTACAGCTCCTTGGACTCCATGCCGGCATTGGCCGAGTTTTTGGAACTCAGATGGATCCCCACCTGCGTGGGGATGACGGAGTAATTGGGCGCTTCCGCCACAGCTGCACTTCTGGCCTGCGCGAAGCGCTTGCCTGCGACCCAGCAGATCGTGTGCGACTCTGCGGGAAGTCCCGTGCGGGCCAATGGCTTCCTTGCCAACGGCTACCTTGCGCAACGCGCTTCCTCTTCATTGAAGAGCAAGACGGTTTCACACGGAGGACACGGAGACCACGGAGATATAGATGACGGCATCGTCGTCTATGCAACGACGGACGGCTGCGTCGTCAGGTAGGCCTTCGGCATGAAGGATCCTCTCGGATCAGGAAGGCCTCACGGCAGGACAGAAATAGATGTTAGCCCCCAGTCACCAGTCAGTAGTCAGTTGTCACTCAAGAGATCTGGCCTGCGCGAAGCGCTTGCCTGCCAGCGGCTCGCTTCCCGTTAGGCTTGCCTGCCGAAACCTCGGCTTGCCTCTTTTCCTTTTCTGTCCCGACGTCAGTCCTACTCGATCGCGCAGCGATCCTTCCCGACGTTTTCCTTCCCGACGCGAAGCGTCCGTCGCACTCCGTTCTGACCTGACGCCAGTCCTTCCTGACGCGCAAGCGTCCTTCCTGACGCTAGTCCTTCCTGATCACGAAGTGATCCGTCGTGGGGTCTTGATTGTGACCCGACGAAGTCCTTCCCGATGCGCATCCTTCCCGACGTCAGTCCTTCCCGACGCGAAGCGTCCGTCGTTTGCTTTTCTGCCAACCCCGAACCGCCAACTCAATAGAACACGTCATACACCGCCCCCACCACCAAGCCGGTCGCAATCGCCGTCAACAAGACATCGTGATCGACTCGGACCCAGTGATACCCGTGCGGAGGCATCCGCAGGTGATACGGGCGATAGTCCACCACGTATCGCGGGGCGTAATAGGCGCGCGGCAAGTAGTCGCCGTGGTGCCACACGCGAACGCTATAACCGTGCGGGCGGTAGTAGCGGGCGACATGAAAACGTCGTTGCGGGTGCACTTCATAGGCTCGATAGTCGTGATTCCAGTGTTGCACTTCGCGCTCGCGATAATGGTGGCGATCCCAATCGCGGTGAACCGCACGACCGTCATTCCACGCATAGCCACTGCGATGCTCGCGATTGCGATCTCGGTGCGAATCCTGATGGCCACCGCCGTGCCGCTCGCTATGCGAACGATGTTCCCCGCGATGTGAGTTGCCATGCCCACCGTCGGCATAGGCCGAGGTGCCCAAGCTCATCGATAGAACCAACACTGCTGCGCCGATCTTCGTATTCATATTTCACTCCTAAACACAGCCTCGCGGCTTGGTTCTCACTATCGCGCGGCTTGGCTGATCGAAGACTGAACGGCGGTAGACAGCTTCCGTTCAGGATGGACGCGTGCAATTTCGCACTGGGTTGCTCCGCTGGTGCGACCCAAGCAATATGCGCGAACGGCCTTGCCAACGGCTACCTTGCGCAACGCGCTTCCTCTCAGCCCATCTGGCCTGCGCGAAGCGCTTGCCTGCCAGCGGCTCGCTTGCCGTTAGGCTTGCCTGCCGACAAAGTCGGCTTGCGGCTTTTTCTTTTCTTCTGTCCTGACGCCCGTCGGATGCAGGTATGAAAGAAGATCGAACGGCGTTCATTCAATTTCGCGGCAAAGCCGGAGATCGCAATCCGTTTGGAATGACGGGCGCTGCCGTCCTCGGCAATGCACTCGCTAATCGGTACGGGATCGAACCTCAGGTTGTCGGTACGCCGACGCAGCTATCTGAAGATCACCAGTGGGCGCACGAACTCGACGCAGCACGACCCGGGCTCAAAGAACTCTCGAGTGCCTACGAGTCAGTATTGATGAGTGCACGCTCGCCTATTACGACGATGGGACGCTGCGCCTGTGCGCTGGCGACATTGCCCGTCATCGCACGCATGCATCACGACGCGACCATCGTATGGTTCGACGCCCACGGAGACTCGAACACCCCGACGACCTCGGCATCCGGCTACTTGGGTGGCATGGTGTTGGCGGCGGCTGCAGGAATGTGGGACAGCGGTCTTGGATCCGGACTGCGGCTTGCAAACGTGGTTCTGGTCGGTGCACGAGATCTCGATCCAGCTGAACAAAAGTTGATCGATGCGGGTGCGATGCGCCATGTAGCTGCAGGCGACTCATTGTTCAAGCGAATGGATCAGATTCTCGGCCATGCTCCTGTCTACGTTCACATCGATTGCGACGTTCTCGATCCGGGCATCGTGCCCACCGAGTTCACGGTCGACGACGGACTGACGGTCGCAGATCTGCATGGCGCGTGCGAACTGCTGTCCACACGCGAAGTCATTGGATTGGAAATTGCGGAGTTTCAGTCCGTATGGTCCGACTCAGGCGTCGAAGCATCGCCTCGACCCATCGTGGATGCAGTCTCTCCTCTCATTGAAGCCATTCTGGCCAATTGATCGTTGCATGAACTCACCCACTTCATCTCCGAAATTCTTTTCCATGATTCGCCAGTTTCATTTGGCGGATTGGTTCACGCTGGGCAACGCTGCTTGTGGCACCAGCGCATTGTTTTCTTCCATGAGCTACTTGGACGAAACCGACATTCGGCATCTCTACGCCGCATGCGTGCTCATCGCACTCGCATTCATCTTCGATGTTCT
>DASTSB010000269.1:0-5995 GCA_035760885.1 Steroidobacteraceae bacterium
GCGAGTTCCGGTGAACCCGAGGATACCGACGACCACCAGGATGGCGGAGGTCAGTGCCAAAGTGGCGAAGAGCTTCGCCTTTACCGTGAGATTCCGCATGTTCTTACCTTCTAGATGCAATCCAAACTTTCGATCGTTTCCCTAACCACTACGCCGCTGCTTTCTGCGATGCGACGCGGATCAAACCGGGCACATCCATAATCAATGCCACTGCGCCATCGCCCAGAATCGTCGCGCCCGAAACGCCATCGACGCGGCGGAAATTCGTCTCCAAAGATTTGATGACCACTTGCTGCTGGCCGAGCAGATCGTCGACGAACAGGCCCACGCGACGGCCTTCGCCTTCGACGACCATGATCAAACCTTCGTGAAGTTGGGTGGTGCGCGGCTTCACGCCGAACACGTCGTGCAAGCGGACGATCGGCACGTAGCCCTCGCGAAACCAGAACACTTCGCCCTGCCCTGCGATGCGATTGACCATGTCCGGCTTCAATTGCAGCGACTCGATAATCGTGATCAGCGGGACGATGTACGTTTCAGTTCCGACCGCGACCGATTGACCGTCCACAATGGCGAGCGTGAGCGGCAGCGTGATGATGAATCGCGAGCCTTTACCTAAAGTCGAGCGGACCTCGATCGTGCCGCCGAGCTCTTTGATGTTTCGGCGTACGACATCCATGCCGACGCCGCGGCCGGAAATGTCCGTCGTCTGCTCGGCGGTCGAGAAACCGGCGAGAAAAATCAGCTCGTATATCGCATCGTCGGACAGCTGTTCGTTCGGTCCAATCAGTCCGCGCGAGCGAGCTTTGGCGAGAATCCGATCGCGATTCAACCCGCCGCCGTCATCGCCCACTTCGACGGTGATATTTCCGCCTTTGTGATAGGCCTCGAGATATACGGTGCCGGTCGCGGACTTGCCTGCCTGTTGCCGCACATCCGGCATTTCGATGCCATGATCGACACTGTTGCGGACCAAGTGAACCAACGGATCGCCGATCTTCTCGAGCACGGTCTTGTCGAGTTCGGTCTGCTCACCGGTGACCTTCAACTCGACTTGCTTGCCCAGACGCTGACTCAAATCGCGCACCATGCGCGGGAAGCGGCTAAAGACGAAGCTGATCGGCAACATGCGAACGCGCATGACGCTCTCTTGCAGTTCACGCATGTTCCGCTCGAGCTGCGCAAGGCCGGAGCGCAGTTGCTCTGCAACCGACCCGGTGACTTTCATGCCGAGTTGGCTGAGCATGGATTGCGTGATGACGAGTTCACCCACGGTATTCATCAACTCGTCGATTTTTTCCGTGCTGACACGAATCGAGCTGCCGTCGCCCAGCGCATGCTTCGGCCCTTCCGTGTTCTCGACCGGATGCGGCTTGGATGGGGCCGGGGCTGCAGGTGTTGGAGCTGGCGCGACCGCCGCTGCATCGGGAGCGACAGCTTCCGCGGCATGCGTTTCCACAACCGGTGGTGCTTCAACCGCAACGGGTTCTGGCTGTGCTACCGGCGCAGGCGTTTCACTGGATGCATTCGCATCGACGATGACGAGTTCGCAGTCGCCTTCCGCCCAGTCGAATACTTGGTCGATCGCTTCGCGATTCGCATCCGTGGCGAGCGTGATCTCCCAGGACCAATAGCACACTTCCGGATTGACCTCGTGCAGTGCCGGCAGCTCTTCCGAATCCAAGCGCACGCTGAATTCGCCCAGTTCCGAGAGTTCACGCAACATGCGCAACGGATCGTTGCCGTGCACGAATAGCTGCGGGAACGGGCGAAACTGAATCTGCCAACGATGCTTCGCACTCGGAGCGGCCGGTGCAGGCGCCGATGCGGCAGGCGCCGCTGGGGCTGCGGCCGGCGCATTCTTCTGCACGATCGCGAGTTCCAAATCGAACTGCAGATCGGCCACTTTCTGCGCATCGATCGGCGACTTGTTCTGGACTGAGCGCAACATCTCGCGCATCACGTCCACCGACTTCAAGAGCAAATCGGTGATGTGGCGCGTCACCTGCATGCGATTGCCGCGCAATTCATCGAGCAGGGTTTCGCACGTATGCGTGAACGACGCGACTTCGGAGAAGCCGAACGTCGCGCTACCGCCTTTGATGGAGTGCGCGACGCGGAAAATGGTGTTGACCAACTCGGGCTCGGGCGCACCCAAGTTCAATTTCAACAGCGATGCTTCCATCGTATCGAGAGCCTCGAAGCTCTCGTCGAAGAACGCATCGTGAAATTGGGCTAAGTCGAGCGCCATGGGTTACCTCAGCACTCGATGCATCGTTGCGATGAGCTGCGCGGGATCGAAGGGCTTGACGATCCAGCCGGTCGCGCCCGCCTCTTTGCCTTCCTTTTTACGCTCGGGAGAGCCATCCGTCGTCAACATCAGAATCGGTGTGTGCCGATAAGACGCCTCGGCGCGCAGCGCGCGAATCAAAGCGATGCCATCCATGCGCGGCATGTTCACGTCCGACAGAATCAAGTCGAACGTGCCTTTGCGCGCCAACTCGAGTGCGTGCTCGCCGTCATGCGCTTGAATCACATCGAACCCGGCGCTCGTCAATGCAATGCGCACCATGTCGCGCATCGACGGCGAATCATCCACTGCAAGTATGCGTGTCACGGTGCAGCTCCCACTCGTTCGGCCGATTCCCAACGCATCAGCTCGTTTGCGCCCAGCAGTCGCACTGCCTCATCCAAAGCCGCAGAAGCTCCGCGCCACTGCACGCTCTGGTTGCGCGTATGTCGATCGCGAACGAATGCACACAACAACTGCATGCTGGCCGTGTCGATGCGCTCCACCGCGGTGATGTCGATGGTCACTGCGTCAGCGCTCTGCTCGGCACCCTGCAACGTCGCCTTGAGGGTAGCCGCGTCCTTCACACTGCAATTGCTCGCCAAGGCAATGACCGGCGCGGCCGCTTTCTGCGGCGCGTGCGGTGGCGAAGGTTCGCGCTTTCGTCGGGTCGTTTTCATTACGCACTCTAGAAATCGTGGAGTCAGCCAAACGATCTGGCTGCCCATTTCACAGATTCTTCGAAGCTATCGGCCTTTCCCGGAGCGGCTTTAGACAACCGTTAAGCCCAGAACCGGACGGAAGTCGCGTTGTGAGCAAGAGGCGTTAGGGGAAACGCGTAGATTCAAGATTAAGAGGCAAGCCGAATTGATAAGAGGCGAGCCCTTTGCGCGCGTGGGAGTAAGAGGCAAGCCCTTCGGGCAAGGTAGCCGTTGGCAAGCGCGCTCACAACGTGAGCAAGCCAAACTTTCCTATTCCGTCGTCCCCACGTAGGTGGGGATCCATCTGAGCATACGAATTCCTGCGTATCCACTGCGCCACGAAGACTCGGAACACGGATCGGCTCCCGCCTGCGCGGGAGTGACCACATACGTTGAGGAGGCAAGCCCTGCAGGCACGGTAGCCGCTGCCAAGCGCGCTCACAACGTGAGCAAGCCAAACTCTCCTATTCCGTCGTCCCCACGTAGGTGGGGATCCATCTGAGCATACGAATTCCTGCGCATCCACTGCGCCACGAAGAATCGGAACACGGATCGGCTCCCGCCTGCGCGGGAGTGACCACATACGTTGAAGAGGCAAGCCCTTCGGGCTACCCGCTTATTCATGTTACTCAAGCTCTCGCTTGAGTGGCCGCTAAAGTCGGTGACGTAAGTCACAAGGAATCGGTTCGGACGCATCGCATGCGCATTGATCTCGTCAGCTACCGCACCGCGTCGCTCGCGAGCGCGGCACCTAGCTTGCTGTCCGAATGGCGAGTCGGTGCGATATTGCAAGCTGTCGCGGTTCGCGATGCGGCGGGACAATTGTGGCTGGAGCTGGGCGATCAACGCCTCCCCGCACGCATTGCATCGGGCGATCAAGATGGCCCGCAGGATGGCGAAAAACTCCAAGTGCGCGTGTTGCGCAATCATCCGGTTCTCGCGCTCGAAACACTTTCATCCAAAACTGCCGAGAGCGAGGCCGTTGAACAGACGGTTACTGCGGATGCACTGCGCCGTTTCATTCCGCGCCAAGAAAGCCCTGCATTGATGCTCGCGAATCTCGCGTGGCTGGCCCAAGGCAAGAACGCGGCACAGCTGCCGAAAGAGGTGGTGGACGCAGCAGCGCAACTTTGGCGTTCGCTGCCGGATGCGCGCACGCTGCAGAATCCCGCGCAACTGCAAGCGGCAATTGAACGATCCGGCACGTTTCTGGAGAGCAATCTCGCCGCATCGGCATCGGGCAAACCAAATGCGGACGTCACCACAGACATCAAAGCTCTGATGCTCGAATTGAGCCGCGTATTACGAGACAACGGCGCGCGCCCTGCGCTTGCCCGCAGCGATGTCTCCGCACCCGCTCCACTACCCACAGCGAATGGTGCGCTGTCGAGCTTGCCGAATTCACCTGCGACGTTTTCTCTACTAGATGCACCGAGCCAGCAATTGAACGAGCTCTCGCGTCAGACCGATGGTGCGCTGGCTCGACTGACGACCGTTCAACTCGCCAACAATTCCGCCGATCCCAGCAATCCTGCATTGCTCATCGAATTGCCGGTGCGCGTCGAAGATCGCGCGAGCGTTCTGCGTCTGCGAATCGAACGCGATGGTGCGAGCTCAAAGCAAGAAGCTGAAGCGCAATCGTGGTCGGTGGAAGCCGCGATGGATCTCGGCGCGTCTGGATCTCTGCATGCGCGCGTGAGTCTGCAAGGTCATCGCATCGGCGTGCAGATTCGGGCGAGTTCGCCGAGCGTGGTCGAGAGCCTTGCTGCACAACGCGGCACGCTGGAATCGATGCTGCGCAATGCGGGGCTCGAAGTCGATCGCGTCGTCTGCTTGCATGGAATGCCGGCGACCGACACCGGCGTTCGACCCACTCGATTGGTGGATGTACGCGCATGAACGAGCGTCGCCCACCGCTTGCCGTCGCCCTGCACTACTCCGGTCGCGGTGCCCCTCGCCTCGTTGCGAAAGGCGGCGGCGCAGTTGCCGAACGCATTGTCGAAGTCGCTCGTGAACACAATGTCCCGCTGCAAGAAGATGCGGCGCTTGCGTCGGCGCTCTCACGTTTAGAACTTGGCCACGAAATCCCCCGCGATCTTTATGTGGCCGTCGCACATGTCCTTGCGTTTGCGTGGTCGGTGACGGGGAAGAGAAACGTCGCGGTGAAGGAATCACCGCTGAAGTGATGAGGTGATGAAGTGATGAAGTGAACGGCGTGGCTCAGCGCCCCCAACATCGGTGGTTGCCGCATTTGCTGGACAACCTCTTGGTGAATTCGGACCTGCCGCAAGGCCTGCCTCACGCAGAGCGTCCTTCCTGACGTGAATCCTTCCTGATCGCAATGGCGATCCGTCGTCATGGTCACCAGATCACCTCATCACCTCATCACCTCATCACCTCATCACCTCATCACCCCATCACCCCATCACCGGGCTTCAGCCCACCACCGACACCAACGACCCACGCTTGCGACCGCCCTTCTGCACCGGCGCCGGCGGCGCTTCGTCACGCTGCTCAACTGGCCATTGCACTTGGGCTGGCGCTTCATTCTTCGTCGCCGCGCGTTGCCAAGCCGGCGACGGTGTATTGCGCGCTTTCGCTCCGTGTAAGCGACTGAGCAATTCGGCTTCGTGCCGAGTGATACCGCAGTTCGAAACCAAGTCTTCGACGCTCGCGCCTTGCTTCGCTAAGCGAGTGGCTACGTCATAACCGCGTTGGGCATTGAGTGTCGCCGGCGGCAGCGCCTTCGGCTCGACGTCAGCGCGTTCGCTGAACGCATCCAGCCGTGCGCTCATGACGCTGACAGTCTCATTCAAACTTCGCAGCTCGTTGAACGCGCGTTCGAGTTGAGCATGCAACGCTTGCGTCGTTCGCTCGTCGTTACGCCGCCAGCGGGTGAACGCCATTGCGAACACCCAGATGGCGCCGATCAGCAGCACCCCGCGGATCGCAATCAGCACCGTTTCGAGCGAAGGATTCGGCAGAATCTCGAACATGGAGCGAC
>DASTSB010000270.1:0-13622 GCA_035760885.1 Steroidobacteraceae bacterium
CGCGATGACGAAATGCGTAAACGCCTGCTCACGGATCCGCATAGCCCGAGCGAATACCGCACCAATGCAGTCGTGATGAACGTTCCGCAGTTCTTCGATGCGTTCCAGATCAAACCTGAAGACAAGATGTGGCGCGCGCCGCAGGAGAGGGTGACGATTTGGTAAGAGAGAAGAGGCAAGCCGACTGCGTCGGCAAGCAAGCCTAACGGCAGGGAAGCCACTCTACGAAGTAGCTTCCCTGCAGCGGCTACCTTGCCGCAAAGCGGCTGCCCTTCCTCTTATGACCGCCCTCCGAGGTCAGCGGAACCCTGACTTCCATCTTGAAGTTGTGTCAGTCTGACCGCACATCGCGGTCGGTGCGTCATTCGGAGAGGGCACATGCACAAGTGGCGAATTGCGTTCATCGTCTTGTTGGCCGGCTTCTTTGGCGGCTGCGGGTACAACAAGCTTCAGACCCAAGACGAACAGGTGAAGTCGGCATGGTCTGAGGTGCTGAATCAGTATCAGCGACGCGCAGATCTGGTGCCGAATCTGGTGAACACGGTCAAAGGTGCAGTTCAATCGGAGAAGGACATTCTCGACAGCGTGGTTTCCGCGCGCGCGAAAGCAACATCAATCCAAGCCACGCCCGAACTCATCAACAATCCTCAGGCTTTTCAGAAATGGCAGGCCGCTCAGGGTGAGCTCAGCCAAGCGCTGTCACGCTTAATGGTCGTCGTCGAGCGCTATCCGGAACTCAAATCCATTTCCGGATTCGACGATCTGCGCGCTCAGCTGGAAGGCACCGAAAATCGCATTGCGGTGGCTCGCAAGCGCTACATCGATGCGGTGCAGGAATACAACGTGACGGTGCGCTCGTTCCCAACCAACTTGACGGCGAAGATGTTCGGACTGCCGCTGCGGCCGAACTTCAGTGTTGAAAACGAAGCGACGATTTCTCGCCCGCCGCAGGTGGATTTCAATACGCCAGCGCCCGCATCTAAAGCGCCACCGGTTGAATCGAACGGGTGATGATCGCCTCGTTACGATCGCGTTTTATTGTAGGGCGCTTCACGCTGCTCGCGGTGCTGCTGTGCGTGGCGCGTTTCGCGTTTGGAGCGGACCTCGCGCCGGTACCGCCGTTGCAATCGCCGGTCACCGATTTGACCGGCACGCTGTCTGCGAGCGAACGCGATCAGCTCGATCAACGCTTGCGTCAATTCGAAGCGCAAAAAGGCACGCAGATTGCAGTGCTGATCGTTGCGACCACTCAACCCGAAACGATCGAGCAGTACTCGCTGCGAGTCGTCGAGGCCGCCAAGCTCGGTCGGCGCAAGATCGACGATGGCATTTTGTTGTTGGTCGCCCGCGATGATCGTGCGGTTCGCATCGAGGTCGGCTATGGATTGGAAGGCGCCGTTCCGGATGTGATGGCGAATCGCATCATTCAGCAGGTCATCGTCCCGCGCTTTCGTGCCAGCGATTACTACGGCGGCATCAACGAAGCCGTCACGCGCTTGATCGCGCTCGTGCAAGGCGAGCCGCTACCAGAACCTGAGCGCAAACCTGCGATGCCATCAGGCGAGGGCATCGGGTCGTTCTTGCCGATCTTGCTGATGCTCGTCTTCGTCGGAGGCGCCGTGTTACGCCGAGTGTTTGGTTCATTCGGCGGCGCGGCGGTGACCGGTGGGATCGCAGGCGCGATCGCGTGGTTGCTCACGAGTATCACCGTGATTGCGCTCGGCGCCGCGGTACTCGCATTCATCTTTACTCTGCTTGGCGGAGGCGGTGGTGGCGGAGGTTGGAGCAGCCGAGGCCGCCGATGGGGCGGCGGATTCGGGGGATGGGGTGGAGGTGGATTCGGCGGCGGCTTCGGCGGTGGCGGCGGCTGGAGCGGCGGCGGTGGAAGTTTCGGGGGCGGCGGCGCATCGGGCCGCTGGTAATCATGTCCATCAACCGCGCACTCAAACATCTCGTGAGCACGCCACTTGCGGTTCGACGCGTGTTCACTCCGCACGTGCTCAAGCAGATCGAAGCAGAAGTCGCGGCCAGCGAAGCGAGGCATGGCGGTGAAATCCGCTTTGCTGTCGAGGGCAACTTGAGCGGGCCCGAAGTGCTACGCAGCGTGACGCCACGAATGCGCGCACTACACGTGTTTTCGCACTTGCGCGTGTGGGACACGGAGCAGAACAACGGTGTGTTGATCTACGTCTTGTGGGCCGACCGCGATGTCGAAATCATCGCAGACCGCGGTTTCAATGGCCGGGTCAGCGACCAACAGTGGGCTGAAGTGTGCAAAAAAATGGAGCACCATTTCGCGCATGGTGATGTCGCGAATGCAGTGCTCACGGGCATACGCGAGACCGGTGCGTTAATTGCAGAACATTTTCCCGCAACGGATCGCAACGAACAGCCCGATCATCCAGTCATCCTGTAGTCATTTCGCCACGCGTAGAATTGCGCAGCCGATCCGTCATAATCCCCGCATGCAAACTCGATTTACATCCTTCCCGCTCATCGCGGGCTTCATGGCCACGATTTTGTTGAGCGGCTGCCAAACTCTGGGTCATCGCGAAGCGAAGGCTCCCGAGCCGCCGCCACCGCCTCCGATTCAATCGCCTGTTGCGACCCACGCATTCACGCTCGCACCCGATGATGATGTGATCGGCGAGTTGCAAGTCACGACGGTTCAAGGCGAGGACACGCTGCCGGACATCGCGCGTCGCTTCAATTTGGGTTACGAAGAAATCGTGCGCGCAAATCCAGGCATCGATCCATGGCTGCCGGGTGCCGGGCGAGAAGTTGTGCTTCCGACCCAGTTTGTATTGCCTAAGGCGCCGCGCGAGGGGTTGGTCATTAATTTGGCCCAGCTTCGCGTCTACTACTTTCCCAAGGTCGCCAAAGGCGAGCCGCAGCCTGTGATCACCCACCCAATCGGCATTGGTAAGGTCGGCTGGTCGACGCCGGAAGGCACGACGAAGGTCACTGGCAAGCGCAAGAATCCGACGTGGTTTCCGCCTGCATCGGTGCGCAAGGAACATCGTGAGGCCGGCGATCCGCTGCCGTCGAAAGTGCCGCCTGGTCCGGACAATCCGCTCGGCGCGCACATGATGACGCTCGGCTGGCCGAGTTATCTGATTCACGGGACGAACAAGCCCTATGGCGTGGGCTTGCGCTCAAGCCATGGCTGCATTCGTTTCTATCCGGAAGACATCGCGCAACTATTCGACGCGATTCCGGTCGGCACCAAGGTCACCGTCGTGAATCAGCCATTCGTGTTCGGTTGGCATGACGACTCGCTGTACGCGCAAGTGTTTCCAAAATTGGAAGATGACGATCGCGAACATCCTCAAGCGGCTCAGCAACTGCTGAACGTCGCGATCTCCGATGACATGTGGAAACGCGTGCAAGAGCACAATGCGACTGTCGATCTCGAGATCGTCAACTCGCTCGTCAGCGACCGTCGCGGCATCGCCCTGCCGATATCGCACGGCAAGCTGACGTTGGATGAATTCGTCGCGTCCGCGCGCCATGTCGAGAATAAGGTGCCCGAAGGTGCCACATGGGACGGTAGCGAGCAGACGTTATTCACCGCTGAGGAGTTCGAAGCGGCGAAGACCGGAACGATCCTGCCGAAGAAGCCCGCGCCCGCGAAGCAAACGAAGAAGACTCGCGCGGCTGCGAAGAGCGTTCCGGCGGCGACGGGTAGTTCGCAATGAGAAAAGTGATGGAGTGAGCGAGTGATGAAGTGAATAGCGGAGCGCTGTGCGTCGCGCAGGCCGTGCTTCTGGTCATCACTTCATCACCTCATCACCTCATCACCTCCCTACGACGCAACCGGAACCTGCCGGTGCGGTCAGTCGTACTGAATCTGCCTAACAATATCCACGGGAAACGCGCTCATGCGATGGCAAGGCCGGCAAGGTAGTTCGAATATCGAGGATCGCCGCGGCATTCGTCTCAAAGGCGCGGGTGGCGTCGGTCTCGGCGGCATCATCCTAGCGTTGGTCGTCATGTACTTCGGAGGCGATCCATCCGTCGTCTTGCAGGGGTTGCAGCAGCAAGGAACACCACAAGAAGAACAGGTGCCCTATCAAGAAACTCCGCAGGAAGCGCACATGCGCGAGTTCGTATCGGTGGTGCTCGCGGACACCGAAACCGCATGGACGCAAATCTTTGCCGAGCAAGGCCGAACTTACGAAAAGCCGACGCTCGTGTTGTTCCGCGACGCGGTGCAATCAGCCTGCGGAACCGCGAGTACAGCAGTTGGGCCGTTCTATTGTCCGGGCGACCACAAGGTCTATCTCGACCTCACGTTCTACGATGAGCTGACGAATCGCTTTGGCGCCCCTGGTGATTTTGCGGAAGCGTATGTTGTCGCGCATGAGGTCGGTCATCACGTGCAGACGTTGCTCGGTATCTCGGAGCGGAACATGCAGGCGCGCCAGCGCGCGAGCGAGAGCGAAGCCAATGCGCTCTCTGTGCGTCAGGAACTCCAGGCAGATTGCTACGCCGGCATCTGGGCGCACAATGCCGATCAATCGCGTCAGCTACTCGAGTCCGGCGATATCGAAGAAGGTCTCAATGCAGCGAGCGCGATCGGCGATGACCGCTTGCAGCGCCAAGCTCAAGGCTACGTCAATCCAGATTCGTTCACGCATGGCACGTCCGAACAGCGCGTGCGCTGGTTCAAGCGCGGCTTTCAAAGCGGCGATATGAAGGATTGCGATACGTTCGGACCAAATCAGCTTTAAACGACGGACGACTTCGTCGTCAAGAAGGACTGGCGTCAGGATGGACTGCTTTGCAGTCAAGACGGACTAGCGTCAGGACAAAAGCTCCTCGAGCCTGGGATTGTCCGAGCGCGGTCTGTCTAGTACATCCAAATCCGGTGAGCCACTGACCGAGCCTTTCGATCCTTAGAATTCCTCAGGCGGGAATCTGTTTCCTTTCTGTTCTGACTTGACGTTAGTCCTTCGTGACGCGCAGCGTCCCGCCTGACGACAGTCCTACTTGATCGCGAAGCGATCCGTCGTTGACACGCAGGCTACGGGGCGTTCTGCACCGTTCACCTCATCACTACATCACTTCATCACTTCCGTTCTTCGTGATATTTTCCGCGCCACAATAACGAAGGGGAGGCATGGTGCCCGAGCGATCGCTCGACGGTATCTCATTCATTAATTCGCCTGAGGCTCAGCAATCGATTGCACGAGCCAGCGCGCAAGCCACTGCTTTCATCGGCCGCACACTGCGCGGTCCGCTCAATTACCCCATTCGCGTCCGCAGCTTCGCTGACTTTCAACAGGTGTTCGGTGGCCTGTGGCAACCGAGTCCGCTCTCGTACGCAGTCGAGCAATTCTTCGAGCAAGGCGGCCGCGAGGCGATCATCGTCCGCGTTGCGAATGGCGCGGCACCGACGACGTTGTCGTTGCCATGCGAAGACCGTGTACTCAAGCTCGAGGCTCGGGCCCCAGGTACGCGGGAGTTCCTGCGAGCATCGGTCGACTACGATCACGTGCCGGCGGACGATCGCGAGCGCTTCAACTTGGTCGTGCAGCGTGTGCGATCGCCCGGTTCCGAGCGCGTTGAGCTGCAAGAGACATTTCGTTCGCTGTCCATCGATCCCGAATCGCCGCGATTCGTCGGTATCGTCCTGCTCGAGTCTGAGCTCGTTCGGGTGAAGGGCGAAGTTCCGCGGGTTCGGCCTAATAAGACCGCCGCTCGCGGTGCGACGATTGGTTATGTGAACTCGAATCCGGATGGCGACGACGGACGCGCGATCACCGACTATGACGTGATCGGTTCCAAGCCACGTAAGACCGGCCTATCCGCGCTCGATGCGATCAGCGATATCGCGTTCATCTACATTCCGCCGCTGAGCCGGACTTCGGAAGTTGGAGTGAGCACTCTGGTGGCGGCGTCTCAATACTGCCGCGAGCGCCGAGCGATTTTAATCGCGGATCCGCTGGCTCAATGGAGCACTCCTAGAGAAGTTACTGCCGGCCTCAAAGACCTGGGCTTCTTCAGCGACCACGCGACGATGTTCTTTCCGCGCATCATTGCGATGGACAAGCTGCGCGGCCGCGCGGAAGTCTTCGGTAACGGCGGCGCAGTGGCAGGTCTTCTCTCTCGCACGGGCGACGCCGCGTCCGCCGCGCTATCACCATGGGACATCGAACCGCTGTTGCGAGCCGGCGCGAAGCTTGCGAACGAGGTTGCATCGGCGGATCGCTGGGCGCTTGCCGCTCATGGCGTGAACGTGCTGCAAACGGTTCGCAGCCCCGACCGTAACCGGCCGGCATTGCGAACCCTCGCATGTGGTGCCAGCACTTCGGCAGATGGTTCTTATCTTTCGCAGCAGCGCTTCGTACTGTACGTCTTGAATGCAATTGCGAACGGCACCCGTTGGTGTGCAGCCTCGCCGCGAGATCGACACATCTGGCAGCGCGTCACGAAACAAGCGCGCGCATTCCTTGAGGAGCTTCGCATCAATGGCGCCTTCACTACGGTCGAGCGGGCGCAAGCGTATTGGGTGATCTGCGACATTCGCCTAAATGTGCCGACCGATGCGGCGCTCACGCTAAAACTCTTGGTCCAGTTCGCCGCCCGACGTGCAGGGCAGTATCACAGCTATCTCATCGAGCATTCCCCGATCGCAACTCACGTGAAGCCCGTCGTCGTGAATCGCATCGAAGCCGACCTCGTAGTCTCGGATGAGCTCAAACAGGAAATCACGATCAAGCTCACGGATGAAGAGGCGTCGTCTGCGATTGGGATGACGGCGTGAGGATAGGGACTACTGACTAGTGACTAGGGGATAGGACGGACAGGGAAACGGGAAACGGGAAACGGGAAACGGGAAACGGGGAACGGGGAACGGGGAACAGGGAACAGCCGCTCCCGGCATCCTGCCTTTCGCGGCATTAGCACTTTTATGTGCGACAGAGTTCGTGGATCGTGGGTCGTGGGTCGGGATTGATCTTGCTGCCAACTCACAACGGTCAACCGACAACTGATCAACGGCCGCTCCCGGCAGCCTGCCTTTCGCGGCATTAGCACTTTTATGTGCGGCAGAGTTCGTGGGTCGTGGGTCGGGATTGATCTTGCTGCCAACTCACAACGGTCAACCGACAACTGGGCAACGGCCGCTCGCGGCGTCCTGCCTTTCGCGCATTAGCACTTTTATGTGCGGCAGAGTTCGTGGGTCGTGGGTGGGATTGATCTTGCTGCCAACTCACGACGGTCAACCGACAACTGATCAACGGCCGCTCTCGGGAGCGATCTACAGATCTCGACCTGCGCGATAGCGGTTGCTTCCTACCTCTTTAAGAACGTCCCGACCGCGACTTCGCAAGCAGTTCCGTGATCGCATCGAAAGGTGCGGGCTTGACTAGATGCGCGTCGAAGCCTGCTTCAGATGCGCGTCTTTGATCTTCCGGCTGGCCGTATCCCGTCAAAGCAATGAGTTGTGTGTCGTTCAGGGTCGGCATGGCACGCAGACGCCGAGCCAGCGTGTAGCCATCCATATCCGGCAATCCGATGTCGACCAGCGCGGCATCGGGCGCCCATTCGCTCAACGTGTTCAATGCACCTTGAGCTGTGTATGTCGTTCGCACTTCGTGCGAGTCCATCTGTAGCACCATCGCCAGCGATTCCGCCGCATCCTTGTTGTCATCGACGATGAGAACGCGCTTGCTGAGGAACGCTGATTTCACCGTCGCTTCCGCTGAAGCCGATTCGGGAGCAGCGAGCGGTAGCGAGATCTTGAAAGTGGAGCCGGCGCCGATCCCCGGACTTTCGCCGGTCACAGACCCGCCATGCATGTTGATGAGCTGCTTCACCACCGACAAGCCGATGCCGAGGCCACCTTGAGACCGATCCAAAGTGCGATCGCTTTGTACGAACAAATCGAATACATGAGGCAGTAGATCAGGTGGGATGCCGGTGCCGTTATCCATCACCGAGATCTCTGCCGTTTCGTCCGCTCGGCGCAGCTCCACCCGCAAGGTGCCGCCTGCGTCCGTGTACTTGATGGCATTCGTGAGCAGATTGACAACGCACTGCTGCAAGCGAGCTGCATCGCCGTTCACGATCAACGCTTCGATTCCAGTCACGATCGAAAGTTGATGATTGCGGTCGCGCACCAGCGGCTCGACCGCTTCGATTGCAGCGGCGATCACATCGTTCAGATTGACGGGCTTGTGTTCCAGTTCGATTCGGCCTCTTGTGATGCGCGATACATCGAGGAGGTCGTCGACCATGCGCGTCATTTGTCTCACCTGCCGGTTGACGATCTGCACGGCATGTTGTGCCCGGCTGTCGTTCGTCAGCAGGCGTGCCAGCAACTCGCCAGAGTTCCTGATGGGCGCGAGCGGATTGCGCAGTTCGTGTGCAAGCATCGCGAGGAATTCGTCCTTGCGGCGATCGGCGTCGATCAATGCATGCTCCATCTGCTTGCGTGCGGTGATGTCGAACGAGATGCCGCTCAGCTTGGTTGCATCGCCGCGCTCATTACAAATCGCTCTCGCTCTGACTTCAATCCAGCGAGTCTGGCCATCGTTGGGGCGAATGATACGGATCTCGTCGGTGACCTCCCCGCGCGCTCGGATGGCTTCTTCCATCGCCTTGCGATGACGAACTGCATCGTCGGGATGAATGATCGAATAGCCTTGTCTCAAGTCGCGAGGTGCCATGCCTAACACATCGCCGGCATTCGCCGAAAGATGCATCTCCTGCGTGGGTATATCCAATTGCCACGTGAACATCATCGCCCGCGCCAGGCCCAGTCGCAGCTGTTCCTCGTTCACGCGTCGCAAGCGATCCATTTCGATCATCGCTTCCACGCGCGCGAGCAATTCGCGGGCAGTAAAGGGTTTGACCAGATAGTCGTCAGCTCCCGCCTGTAAGCCCTCGACGCGTGCTTCTTCTCCAGCGCGGGCTGACAACAGGATGAGGGGCACTGTGCGAAGGTCGTCGTCTTTACGAATCGCGGCGAGCAATCCGAAGCCATCCAACATCGGCATCATCACGTCGGACAGAACTAACGCCGGCCGTTGCCGTCGAATGGCCGCAAGCGCTTCTTCGCCATTCGCCACTGCCTCGACTTCGAATCGCGGTTGCAATAGCCTGCGTAGGTACGCGCGCATGTCGCCGTTGTCATCGGCAAGTACGATCCGCGCGCCGTGTGTGGTGCGATATCTGCCGCCAACCAGCGGAGGATCGGTTTCCGCGGTGACCAGTGCGTCAGTCACTTCTATCCGCTCATCAGGCATCCATCGCAACGCTTCTTGCACAAACAATTCGGATTGGCGTGAGACCGAGGTCGGTTCGCGCGCCTGAATGACTCTTTCCGTTGGCAAATGCGACTTGCCAAGAGGAATGCGGACGGTGAATTCACTGCCCACGCCAAGGGTGCTCTGAGCTGTGACTGTACCGCCGTGGAGCTTCACGAGCTCATTCACTAGAGCCAACCCGATGCCACTGCCTTCGTGCGTGCGCCCTTGCGCACCTTCGACTCGATGGAAGCGCTCGAATAATTTCGGCACGTCATCGGCAGGTATGCCCGTGCCGGTATCTTCGACCACGAGGACGGCCTCATCTCGCTCTGGGCGCAACGAGATGCTCACAGTGCCTTGCATCGTGTACTTCAGAGCATTGGAGAGCAGGTTGAGAACGATCTTCTCCCACATGTCGCGATCGACGAATGCCGTCTCTGGAAGCGGTTCGCATTGCACGCGATATTCCAGCCCGCCTTTTTCCATGGCAGAGCGGAAGGTGCTCGCAAGCTCGGTGGTGAGCGCGGCGAGATCCGTCTGCCGATACGTCGCAAGATGTCGGCCGGCTTCGATGCGCGAGAACTCGAGGAGCGAGTTCACGAGCTTAGATAAGCGCAGCGCGTTTCTATGCATCATCGTGAGATGTTCGCGGTGACGCGCTTCGAGTGAGCCATCGCTCAGCACGTCGTGCAGCGGTCCCATCATGAGCGTCAAAGGCGTGCGGAACTCGTGGCTCACGTTGGAGAAGAAGGCAGTCTTGGCTCGATCGAGTTGCGCCAACATTTCTGCGCGCTTTTGCTGCTCTTCGACGTAACGGGCGTTTTGAATTGCTGCCGACGTGTGACCGGCAACCAACTCGAAAAACGTTTGATATTCGTCATCCAATCTTCGCGTCGGATTGATTCCGGCAATCAGCACGCCGATAGCCGCCTCTGATCCGGGGCTCTGCAGTGGCAGACCGATCGCTTCCACAACGCGGCGACCCGCCGGTCCGGCCGGAATCCCTGGAAGATTCTCCAGAGAGATGGTTCGAGCGGCTCTTCGATCTACGACATCTGCAACGTGCCAACGATCTGCATTCGCACGCGAGAGCGAAACGGTCGTTGGAGCGAGTTCGTCGGACGCAAGCCCAACCGAGGCAGCCAAGGTCGCGTTCTGCGCATCTGTCTCGAGCAAGTAAATGAGGCAGAACGGAATGTCAGACGGATTTTGGCTAACGATGCGTGCTGCGGCACTGCATGCCGCGGCAACGCTTTTTTCCGCCAGCGCGTTTGCAGCGAGTGCGGACAGCGTGCGCAGACGACGGTTGTTCAGAAGCTGTGCGGTGGTTTCGGTGCTGGGGCAGAAAAGACCGGCAACCCCGCCGGTCTCGTCGCGGATCGGACTGTATGAGAAAGAGTAGTAAGTCTCTTCCAGGAAGTCCCCGCGCATCATGAACAGTTGCACGTCGTCCACGAACGTGGCTTCGCCGCGTTTGAAAACCTTCTCGGCTAGGGGTCCGCATACGTCCCAAATCTCTGCCCAGACTTCGGATGCGGGACGGCCCAACGCCCACGGGTGCTTGGCTCGCCCTAACACTTCGATGTATGCGTCGTTGTAGAGGAAAGTCGCCTGAGGTCCCCATCCGATCCACATCGGATGTTTCGAGTTGAGGATGAGGCTGACGGAGGTCTTGAGACTCTGAGGCCAGGTGATGGGATGTCCAAGCGGCGTTCGCGTCCAATCGAGGGCACGCATGTGAGCGGCGAGTTCGCCGCCGCCTGCGAGAAAGTCCAGCTGGGTTTCGCTGCTCGCCGCGAGCGCGGATGTCTGCATCGGGTAGGCTCGTCTTATCGTCGTGAGCGCAACCGGCTGCAACGCGGAAACCGAAGAAAGGTTCCCTCGCGATCTCTAGGAGCCTTTAGTTAACGTCGCTGGTGCTGCCACAGCACCTCTTGACCTGATTCGTGACGTGCCAGAACGCGGGCGATGACGAACAGCAGGTCGGACAAGCGATTCAAGTACTGAGTCACTTCGGTTGCGATGGACTCGCTTTGCGATAGCTGCCACGTCGCACGTTCGGCCCGACGCGTGATCGCACGGGCGAGGTGACAGGCGGATGCGGCCGCTCCTCCGCCGGGAAGAATGAATTCTTTGAGCGGCGGCAAGGGATCGTTGAAATGATCGAGGGATCGCTCGAGTCGCTCGATGTACTCCGCCGTGATCGTTCGGTAGCCGGGCATCGCCAGCTCGCCGCCCAAATCGAACAGCTCGTGCTGCACTCGCGTCAACACGCTCGCAATGTCTTCAGGGACGTTCGGCACCGCCAACGCCATGCCCAATGCGCTGTTTGCCTCGTCGACCGCGCCATACGCTTCGATTCGCGGATGCGTCTTCGGCACGCGCTGCCCATCGCCAAGTCCCGTCGTGCCGTCATCGCCCGTGCGTGTATAGATCTTGCTGAGTCGGTTACCCATGGCAGGTGTGAAGTGTGGGGTGTGACGTGTGAGGTTGGATGTGCGTTGAGAGTTTACCGTTGGCGGCGAGAGATCGGCGACTTCTGGGCGAGGGCGGCAATGCAGTTGTGCTTCCCACGACTGCGTTGCTGCGAGCTACGCTAACCGCTAACCGCCACATTCTCGCGCGCCATCTGCCACACGTATGCGCCCAGGCCCGCAACCAGAGTGTAAAGCGCCGTGCTCGCCAAGAAGCGTGGTAGGTACACGATCACAGCGTTTGCGAATTGCAGCGCCGGCATGTGCTCGAAGTAACCTCCGAGGGCATAGAAGCTTGCATTCGAGATGATGAAAGCGCCGATCACGCCCATTCCCAATGCCAAGCTGGTTCTGGTGATTGATCGCCATGTCCATGCGAACGCTAGGCTCGCCCAACGGCCACTTGCCCACAACGTGAGATACGTCGGCACCAAGAACACGTAAGCCGGTGTAATGCAGTAACTCGAAACGCCGCTGCGCAATGCGAGGTAGTCGATGATGCCAGCGTTCACGAGCAACCAAAGGGCGGCGCGTACCCGGGTGCCCATCAATCCCACAAGGAAAAACGCAGCCCAACTCGCATCGGGAAGATGCATTATCGAAACGAAGTGATGTGAGCGCGTCGCCCACATCGCAAGAGTAAGGAGTGCTAACCCAAACCATTCGTCGCGCGAGCGCTTCTCGTTTTGAATGTTCATCACGATCGCCTCACAGCGCGGCAGGGCTGTAGATGAGTGTCACGAAATACGTGCGCCCCTCTTGGTTGTACAAGCGCACGGTGCGATACGCGTGATCGAAGGCATTGCCGAGCTTGCCCTGAATCTTCCACTGCTCGTTCGGTGTGTAGTCGAACACCAGATCGACGATGCCGTAGCCGCCGAGGCGGTGCGTGTTGGCGGCGTCGTCGTAGCGCGATCCTTCTGCGGTGAGTCGAGCGCGTGCCGCGAAGGTGCCGAAGTCGCGTGCCACTTCAAAATGCCCGCTCGTGCGCGAGCGTCGCGGCAGATAATTGTCCTGTGCGAAACCTGGAGTGCGATTGCGCGGATCGATGCGCGAGAGCCCTGCATCGAAGCTCCACGCTCCAAGCCGCACGTTGGTTTGCGCTTCGAGGCCACGAACCTGTGCGTTGTTCACATTGTTCGGCGCGCTCAGTTGACTGTCGTAGACGATCAGATCGGACGTGTGCGTATCGAATGCGACGAGCGACCAAGTCGCGAGCGAATGTTCGCCTGAAATGCCGAATTCGACGTTGCGTGATCGCTCCGGATCGAGGTGCGGATTGCTGAATCCGGGGTAGTAGAGATCGTTGAAAGTCGGCGCGCCAAAGGCTGTGCCCCAAGCCGCGTGCACAGCGAGTGCATTCGTGAAATTCCATTTCCATCCGAGGCTGCCCGTCGAGTGACCGCCGAACTGTTCATTGTCGTCATAGCGAGCCGACGCCAACAATCGATGTGCGCCGAGTTTGGTTTGATAAACGGCATACGAGCCGATGTTGTCGCGCGAGGTTTGATCGTATGGCGTGTCGCTGTCCACGCGATCGTTCAAGTAATCGACACCGACCGTGAGTTGGTGAATGCCGATTGCTAGGTCGGACTGCAACGAAGCATTGCGTTTATCGGTGTTGAAGAACCCAGTGTCGATGCGCGAAGCGTTCGTATTCGGATCGTTGAAGAAGTTGTCCTGGTTGTCGCGTGCATCGCCGACGAGCAAAGAGAGCGCCCATGATTCGGTCGGCTGCAGGCGCCCACGTACGCCGATCACGCGTTCGGTGAATTCAGTTTCGTTCGTGAAGCTGCCGTCGAACTCGGTCGTGCCGGTCGCGTACAGCGCGTTGGCTTCGATCGATGCGTTCTCCCAGCGATAGCCCGTACGCATACTCGCGGAGTTGTTG